>NZ_JAINZO010000001.1:1400798-1702026 GCF_020179605.1 Geomonas agri | reverse complement strand
GGGATTCGTAAGGAATATGGGACGGTAATCGATTGAAACTGCTGATCATCACTTCATCCTATGCGAGGTACCTGCAGTCGTTCTACGGCTCGCGCCCGGAGCTTGGCGCCTGCACCTACGCCGTGCAGAAGGAGGCGTACGAGCAGGACGCGTTCGGCTGGTCCAGTTGCTGGCGTGATGCGCTGCGCCCACACGGCTGGGACGTCCTCGACATCATCTGGAATGTGGAGCCGATGCAGCGTGCCTGGGCCAGGGACCGGGGTATGAAGCAGTGGAGCACGGTCGATTTGAAGCAGATCCTGCTGCTGCAGGCCAAGGAGTTCCAACCCGACCTGGTCTGGTTCGATGAGTATGACCAGGCGTTGCTGCACGCGCTCAGGCGTGACATCCCTTCCATCAGGGGTGTCCTCGGTTGGGTGGGGAGCGCCATGCCCAAGACCGAGGTGTGGTCGGACCTGGACCTGATCCTGTCCTGTGCGCCTGAATCGGTGACAGCCCTGCAACAGGAGGGGTACCCTGCGCGTTGCTTCCCGCACAGCTTCGATCCCACCATTTTGCAGCGCCTCGACAAGCGAGAGAAGAGCCTGGAAATCACCTTCATCGGGCAGTTGCTGCGCTTCAACGACTTTCACCTTCAGCGGGACGCTCTCTTGGAGTTGCTGTCACGGCAGGTACCGCTGGCCATCCACTCGCCCAGCGCCTCGACATCCAGAGCTGACCATCTGAAATCGCTGGTCAAGGTGGGAGTGAACCTGGGCATGAGGGGGCTTACCAAACTGGGCGTATCCGAAAAGTCGCTGCGGGGACTGCCGCTCCTGGGGGTGGTTGCCGGGCTGACGCCGGAGCAGTGCTGGCCGGTGAACCCGCGGCTACGTCCCTTCCTTAAGCCGGCGCTGTTCGGCCTCGAGATGTTCCAGCTCGTTGCCGACTCGCTGCTCGCTCTCAACATCCACGCCGACTCCTCCCCTCTGTTTGCGTCCAACATGAGACTGTACGAGGTGAGCGGCGTCGGGTCCTGCCTGGTGAGTGACTGGAAGCAGAATTTGCACGAGATCTTCGAGCCGGACCGCGAGGTCGCGGTGTTCCGCTCTGCCGAGGAATGCGTGGAAAAGGTGAAGTGGCTCCTGGAACATAGAATCGTTGCCGAGGAGATGGGGAGGGCGGCGCAGCGACGCACGCTTGAGAACTACACCTTCGCCCACCGTGCCCCGGGACTGGCGGGACTGCTGCAAGGACTGCTGGATGCCTCGTCCCGCGGGAGCAAGGGGGCCTGATGCTGCTGGATGCGATCCATATGGGGGTATCCCCGCTGCTGATGGCGAGCAGGTGGGTGCGTAACCGCTTGAGCCCGCCGGTGCTGATCCTGCTTTACCACCGGGTCACCCGGCTGGAACACGACCCGCAACTCTTGGCGGTGTCGCCAGAGAACTTTCGGGCCCAGATGCGTTATCTAAAGGAAAACTTCGCCCTGGCGCGCCTGGATGACGATTGGGAGCGCATCCCGAAACCGGCGGTGGTGGTCACCTTCGATGACGGCTACGCGGACAACGCGCTGGAGGCGCTGCCCATACTGGAAGAACTGCAGGTTCCTGCCACCTTCTTCGTGGCGACGGAACTGCTGGGGAGTGGCCGGGAATTCTGGTGGGACGATGTGGAACGCTTGCTGCTCACCGAGCGAACCTATCCTCCTGCCCTGGAACTGCAGATCAATGGGGCGGCGAAACGCTGGGATACCGCGATGCCGCAGCAGCGTGCCCGGTGCTACCAGGAGCTCTTGCCGCTGCTGCGTCGCGAGCTGCCGCAACAGCGTGAGGATCACCTGGACAAGTTGCGATCGTGGGCCGGAGCAGGAAAGGAGGGGCGGGCGACCCATCGGTCCCTCTCTGGGGAGGAGTTGCGCACCTTGGCTGCCAGTCCCCAGGTGACCTTGGGTGCCCATACCGTGACCCACTCCTCGCTCTCTACGTTGCCTGCCTCGCACCAGCGCGAGGAAATAGCGGCTTCAAGAGCGCGCCTGGAGGAGTTGACCGGTAAGAAGGCCGAAGTCTTCTCTTACCCCTTCGGCACCAGGCGGGATTACACCGGCGCAACGGTATCCGTGTGCCGCGAACTGGGCTTTGCCCGGACCTGTTCCGCTTTCCCGGGACAGTGGCGTGCCGGTACCGATGTGCAACAATTGCCGCGCCAGGTCGTGCGCGACTGGGACCTCGCTACCTTTAAAAAACAGCTGTCACGGTTCTGGATCTCATGAAAGTCCTGCATCTTTCCACCTCGGATACCGGCGGCGGCGCCTTCAACGCAGCTCGCCGTCTGCACCAGGGGCTCCTGGGGCACGGGGCGGCGTCCCGGATGCTGGTCCAGACCACTCCCGGTAGCGATCCGCTGGTCACGGCCAAGCTTGGACGCGGTGCCGCTCAGTTTGCCTTTTTGAGGTACTTCCTTGACGCACTCCCGGCCCTGGCGAGCCGCCGCGGTAGGGGGACCACTTTCACGCCTGCCGTGCTCCCCGATGCGCTGGCCGGGGACGTCGCCGCACTGGCGCCTGATGTCGTCCATCTGCACTGGGTGGCGGGTGGGTTCCTGAGGGTGGAGACTCTGGCGCGGTTCAAGCGCCCGGTGGTGTGGACCCTCCACGACTCCTGGCCTTTCACCGGGGGGTGTCACGTCCCGCAGGAGTGCCTTCGCTATACCGGCGCGTGCGGTGCCTGTCCTCAGCTTGCTTCCCGCCACGAGCACGACCTTTCCCGCGTGGTCTGGAACCGGAAACAGCGGGCGTGGCGGCAGGTCTCCATGACGGTGGTGGCGCCCAGTCGCTGGATGGCCCGCTGTGCAGGCGAAAGCTCCCTGTTTCGCGGGCGCAGGATCGAAGTGATCCCCAACGGCCTCGACCTGGTATCGGTTCGTCCGCTGGATAAGGCGGAGGCGCGCCGCGCGCTCGGACTGCCCGAGGACCGGCGTTATATCCTGTTCGGCGCCGTGCGCGGTCTCAGCGACAGCAACAAGGGGGCGCAGTACTTGGCGCCGGCCCTGGAACAGCTGGCGCGGGCGGGGCTTGGTCAGACCGTGGAGCTGCTGCTGTTCGGCCGCGACATTCCCGACAGCAAGCTCGACCTGGGGCTGCCTGCCAGGTACCTTGGCTACTTCGAGGACCAGCAGGACCTGAACCGGCTCTACAGCGTTGCCGATCTCTTTCTGGCCCCGTCGCGGCAGGAGAACCTTCCCTGCACGGTCATGGAGGCCATGGCCTGCGGCACCCCCTGCGTAGGTTTCGATGTCGGGGGAATGCCGGACCTTATTACCCACGGAGTCGACGGCTACCTGGCCCGTCCCTTCGATCCGGAGTCGCTTGCCGATGGCATCGCGTGGGTGCTGCAAGCCACCGCGAAGGGGGCCGCCTTGCCGGCGTTCTGCCGCGCCAAGGTAGAAGAGAGATTCGACATCAGGGTGTGTGCGCAACGGCACCTCGACCTGTACCGTGACATCATGGCTGGAGGCGCCGCAGGGTAGAGACTGCGCGCCCGGTTCACGAGGAAGATCATCAAAAAGGAGATTCAGGTGGATTTTGCTTTCCTCGTCAAGCGACTTGCCCGCGCCCTTGGCGTCGACATCCGGGCCTACCGCCCGGCGCGCTCCGAAGCGGCACGCCTTGCCCGCATGCTGGAGCAGCATCGGATCGACACGGTGCTGGACGTCGGCGCTAATACCGGTCAATTTGCACGGCACCTCCGTTCCATTGGCTACCAGGGCAGGATCATCTGTTTCGATCCCTTGCGCGAGGCCCATGCCGCTCTCGCCGAGCTCGCCCGCAGGGACCCGGAACTCACCGTGGCGCCGCGGCAGGCCCTTGGGGATAGCACGGGCGAGGTCGAGATCAAGGTGTCCGCCAACCTGGAAAGCAGTTCGCTGCTCTCCGTTTCCGAAGCTCACCTGCAGGCGGAGCCCAGCGTCAGGACCGTGGCCGTGGAGAAGGTGCCCATGCACCGGCTTGACGACGCCGTGCAGTCGTACCTCTCACCCGGCGACAGGGTCTTCCTCAAGATCGATGTGCAGGGCTACGAACTCCCCGTGCTGCGAGGGGCGGAAGGGGTGCTGTCCCAGGTGCTCGGCGTGCAGCTCGAACTCTCCTTGCACCCGCTGTACGACGGAGAGCCTCTTTTCCGTGAGGTGATCGATGCGGTGGAGGGCCTGGGCTTTACCCTGCACGACCTCAACCCCTGCTTCTCCGACGACACCACCGGAAGAACATACCAGGTTGATGGGGTGTTCTTCCGCAACGAGGCGCCCTGACCGCTGCAGCCGCTTCTCTTGACCTGTTGCAGGCTGCAGCCTCGTTTTTTGCCCCCCATGACAGTCCTTGACCTCTGAGTGGACCGGGACCACGTAAAGGAAGAACAGATGCCGATTTCGGATGCAAAGAAGACTGTAACGGTACTGTTCTTTACCTTGCTGATACTTCCGTTTGTCATCAACTGTTTCTTTGCGTATCCGCAAACCGATGATTTTGCCTACTCAGTTGCCGCCCGAACCCTCGGAGTCTTCAAAGCCCAGTATGCCTGCTACATGAACTGGTCGGGCCGCTTCACCTCGACCGCGCTGCTCAGCACTAATCCCCTTGTCTATGACAGCCTTGCGGGATACCGGCTCGTCTTTGCCTTCATCATCGCGGCGCAGGTGGGCTCGCTGTACCTGCTGACACACGCAGTGACAAGACGCGCTCTCGCGTGGCGGGAAAAGCTCATATTTTCGCTAGCCTTGCTCTTCGCCTACCTGGACCAGATGGATGACCTGCGGTCGGGGCTCTACTGGATGGCTGGAGTGGTCACCTACCAGGTTGCCGCCACCATGCTAATTCTGTGGCTTTCCCTGGTACTGCTGATTGACCAGGACGCCAAATACGACAATCCCTGGAATAAAGGAGCAGTCCTTGTGCTGTCCCTTTTCCTGGGTGGAACCAACGAGATCGTGTTGTCTCTCACGTTCCTTATCAGCGTGGTCTTGATCGCTGGCCAGTATGCGCTCAAAAAAAGACTGACTGGGTTTCAGGTCGCGACATTTGTGGCGGTCGCCACGGGAAGTTGCCTTGGAGTATTCGCACCCGGCAATTTCGCGCGCATGAAGAGCGATTACGATACTCACCGGGACATTTGGACCATCGCCTGGAACGCAGGCAAAGCTTCACTTGCTTCCATGGAAGTATGGATGACCTCCCCGATGACTTTGATACTGGCCACTGCCGTTTTCTGCGCGGTTGCCAGCAGGCCTCAACTGAGGGCAACGTTTGCCCGTATCAAGGTGGTGTACGCAACGGGGACGTTATTGCTGGTAGGGTTACTGGGGTTCTTCATACCGTACTGGGGCACCGGGATGTACCCGCAGAACCGTGTACTCAACCTGGTTTACTTCTTCTTCCTGATCGGCTGGATGATGACAGCTGCTGTCATCTTTGCCAGGCTTGCAGATCCCGCCTTGGCGCTCTTGAAAAACATCCCCTCTAAAGGGGGCAGCACGGTCGCCGCTGCGTTCCTGACCCTTTTGTTCTGCCTGCAAACCTCGAATTTTGTCACCGTGACCAAAGATCTTGTCAGTGGCGATTCCCTTCGGTACAGCAGGGAGATGCTACAAAGACAATCACACGTGATTCAATGCGCTGACAGCCAGTGTACTGCGCAAGACGTGACGACTCGCCCTGCCAGCCTCTATTTCTACTTCATCGGTTCTGACCCGCAGGGTTGGGTCAACCGCGCCTACGCCGCATACTTCGGCAAGAAAAGTATCTCCTTGGCAAAATAGGCCTCCTTGCGTTCTGATTTTTCCGGATATCTCAATTGCTTGACCTGCGTCAATCCGCTTACCTCTCCACCCGCCTATACTTTGATCATCAGGTTGATCAAGTGAAGGACAAATCACGGCAACAGGAGAGGTGGCAAATGGCAAGGTTGATAGACGAGCTGAAACGGGATCACGTGGCGATCGAGGATATGCTCAACCGCGTCAAGGATACCAGCATCACCAACAAGGAGGCGCACAAGCTCCTTCTGGCAGCGCAGTCGACGCTGCTGGCGCATCTGCGCAAGGAGGATGCGCAACTCTACCCGGTGCTGAACAAGGCCGCGCAGGCCGACCAGGCTTTGAAGCGCACCGTCGATTTTTACGCCAAGGACATGGATGAGATATCCGGCAACGCCGTGGCCTTCTTCAAGAAATACGCTGCCGACGACGCGGTCATCGACATAGAATTCGCCAAGGCGCTGGGCCGGCTGTTCGCAACTATCTCCAGGCGGTTGCGCAGCGAAGAGAACACGCTTTATGCGGCCTACGAGAAGCTCCACGATTGATACCTGGTACCCGTCCCACACGTGGAACCACGGGACACCCCGTGGTTCCATCTCCCATTGCTAACCTTGCTCACGCTTACCTGAATGGCATATTCCCCGCCAATGGTTCGGCTTTACAATGCCCCATTGATCGGGTATCTTAGCCCACTTAAACTAGCGCAGTAGCAAGGAGTGTGTCCGTGGGCATTTTTGAGGCGATAGTACTTGGTATCGTGGAGGGGTTGAGCGAGTTCCTTCCCGTTTCTTCCACTGGGCATCTGATCCTGGCGTCGGCGCTGTTAAAACTGCAGCAGTCTGAGACGCACAAGGTTTTCGAAGTAGTCATCCAACTGGGGGCGATGCTTGCCGTGGTCGAGGTGTACCGCAAGCAGCTTCTTGCACGCCCCGATCTGCTCAAGAAGGTTTGTTTTGCCTTCCTTCCCACCGGCACCATAGGATTTCTGCTGTACAAGCTGGTTAAGTCGCTCTTCCAGCCTTCACTGGTGAGCTACATGCTCATCGCCGGCGGTGTCGCCTTTATCGTCATTGAGTTTTGGATGAAGGACCGGCCGGCGACAACCCACACCCTGGAAGAGATCAGCTACAAGCAGGCCTTCTCCATCGGCCTCGTGCAGTGCATCTCCATGGTGCCGGGCGTCTCGCGTTCCGGCGCTACCATCATGGGCGGGTTGCTGTGCGGACTTGATCGGAAAGATGCCACCGAATTTTCCTTCCTGCTGGCCCTTCCCACCATGCTGGCTGCCACCTGCTACGACGTCTACAAGAACTACACTGTGTTCCACATGGGGGACTGGGAGAACATTGCGGTAGGTTTCGTTACCTCTTTCATCTTCGGCGTCATCGGCATCAAGGCACTGCTGAAGTTCGTCACCACCCACACCTTCATCCCCTTCGGCATCTACCGCATCATCATTGGGGTGCTCTTCCTGGTTTTTATGTTCTAAGAACGGTTTAGTGCGGTTTTTTTAAAGCATCGCTTGTAGCATCGCCCTCACCCCGACCCTCTCCCGGGGGGAGAGGGAGAGTCGGGGGACGTAGTTTTTAAATTGGCCAACCATCCGACCGATCCGTAGGTCCACTCCCCTCGCCCTCCGGGAGAGGGGCAGGGGTGAGGGCCTGGCAAAGGGATGACATGATGCCATCTGACATCACCTCTCACCCGGTCTCCGGCCACCTTCTCTCAAGAGGAGAGGGGCCCCCTGTCAGACCTCAGACTAGCAGTAACTTGAATCCGGCGATGGCGAGGACGAGGGAGAGGACCCGCATGATGGTGGGGACGGGGAGGTGGCGGCTTCCAAGAAGCGAGCCGATCACGCCCCCTAGCAGCGCGCTGCCGGCCATGAACGGCGCGTAACTCGGTATCGCCTGCACCCCGCTCAAATGCCCCAGCAATCCCGCCCCTGAATTGACCAGAATAAAGAGCGCTGCCACTGCCGAGACCTCCCTCGGCTCACCCCACTTGCACAACAACAAGAGCGGACTCAGGAAGATGCCGCCCCCGACCCCGGTGAGCCCGGATAAAAGCCCGAGTGCGGCGCCGATGACCATGGCGGTCGCGGTGGCAGGGGGAGTGGTGCGCTCGGGAGTCTGGTTTTTTTGCATCAGCAGTCGCGATGCCGAGAGAAGCAGCACCATGCCGACGAGCGGCCGGTAGATGTGGGAGGGGAGGGTGAGGTAGCCACCCAGAAAGCTGAACGGGATCGAGGTCACCGCAAAGGGCCAGAACAGGCGCCACGAGAAGTGCCCGGCGCGGGCAAAGGAGAAGGTGGCGATCCCCGCCACCAGGAGATTCAGGGTCAGTGCGGTGGGTTTGAAGACCTCGGGCGCCACGCTGAAAAGCGCCAGCACAGCGATGTACCCCGATGCACCGCCGTGCCCGACGCACGAGTAGAGGACCGCGACCAGCAGGGTGCACAACAACATCGGTATCAGAAGTTCCAGGATCATGTCACCCTCTGGTGGTCCGGCGGATCAGCCTCCACGGACCTTCAGTGTTGTTGCAAACTTGCGCTTTCAGGCACCGGGAGAAGATACCACAATTTCCCGGTGCTGTCCCAGGCATCCTCTCTAGCAGGGCATCTCCGCATTTTTGCGTGAATACCAGTACCAAGTGAGCACGATACAGCTCAGGTAGAAGGCGAGAAAGCCGTAGAGTGCCGCCTGCGGCCCGCCGGTATGGGTTATGGAGCTGCCGAAGGCTTTGGGGATGAAGAAGGCCCCGTAGGCCGCAAACGCAGAGCAGAAGCCGAGAACGGCCGCTGCTTCCTTTCCCGCCTCGGCCGCAGCCTTGGCTTGAGCCTCACGCCTTACGTCACCCGCCGCACGCTGCCGCTCGGTCAGGAAGATCACCGGGATCATCCGGAAGGTCGAACCGTTGCCTATACCCGTGGTAACGAACAACAGGATGAACATGGCGAGAAAGCCCCAGAAGTTGCCCGGGTTCCCCTGGCTTGGGAGATAGTGCAGCACACCGAAGCCAGCGGCGGTCATGGCGACGAAATTCCAGAAGGTGACCCGTGCCCCACCCAGCTTGTCGGCGATCCAGCCCCCTACCGGCCGGAACAGCGCCCCGACCAGGGGGCCCAGGAAAGCGTACTGCATGGGGTTGATAGTCGGGAACTGCGATTTGATCAACAGCGGCAGCCCTGCTGAATAGCCGATGAACGAACCGAAGGTGCCCAGGTAGAGCCAGCACATGATCCAGTTATGCTTGCGCTTGAAGATGACCGACTGCTCCTTGAAGGAGGCCTTGGCGTCGGAGATGTCGTTCATGCCGAACCAGGCAGCCAGGGTGGCGAGGATGATGAAGGGGACCCAGACGAAGCCCGCGTTCTGCATCCAGACCGAGGTGGAGACCCCCTTGACGACACAGACCTGCGGGTCGCCGCACAGTGCGCCGAACATGCCCCCGGTGATGACCAGCGGCACCAAGTACTGCATCGCGCTCACGCCAAGGTTGCCAAGGCCCGCATTCAATCCGAGAGCCGTCCCCTTGAGTGCCTTCGGAAAGAAGAAGCTGATGTTGGACATGCTGGAGGCGAAGTTGCCGCCGCCCAGGCCGCACAAAAACGCCAGCAGCAGCATGGTGCTGTAGCTTGTGTTCGGATCGCGCACCGCGAAGCCGATGCCGACTGCCGGGATGAGAAGCGATGCGGTGCTGATGGTGGTCCAGGTCCTGCCGCCGAAGATGGGGACCATGAAGGAATAGAAGATGCGCAGCGTCGCACCGGAGAGCCCCGGCAGTGCCGCTAGCCAGAACAGCTTGTCCGCGTCGAAGGCGAAACCTATCGACTGCAGGTTCACCACCACCACGCTCCAGACCATCCAGACAGCGAAGGAAAGGAAGAGGGCCGGGATCGAGATCCATAAATTCCGATACGCGGTGGCCTTACCCTGCTCCTCCCAGAACTGTGCATCCTCCGGGCTCCATACTGCCAGTACTCGTGACGACATCGTCCCTCCCATAGATTTTCAAATGCCCAAATCTGCAAATCCGCAATGCAGCATTCCCAACTGATCCTGCCCTAAACAATTATTTCGACCGCCACCGGTACAAAAGCGGCGGGTCCTTCAGGAAATCGAACGGCAGGTAGAGCATGTGCACCAGCTTGGTGAACGGCAGCACGGCGACGATCAGGAATGCGCAGGCGGCGTGCAGCTTGAACACCATCGGGAGATCCGCGACGTAGTCGATCTGCGGCTGGAACGAGACTATGGACCAGAGATACGGAACCGCAGTATGCAGGTACCACTGCGAGCCCCAGCGCATGAAGTAGCCGATGTAGATCCCGGTGCCGGCCTGGAACAGCAGCAGGTACAGGATCAGCCAGTCGGAGCTGAAGGTGACCCGCTTCAGCATCCCCGAGTTGACGCGGCGCAGCAACAGGAGCAGCACCCCCAGCACGGCGAAGGCCCCCAGCCCGAAGAGGACGCTTTCCACGCCCACCAGGGTCGCTGGGTTGCCGAGGAAGGGCTTGAAGATCCCCGAAAAGGCGAAGCCGAGGATGTGCGCCAGCAGGATTGGCAGGATGCCGTAGTGCCACGGGTTTATCCCCCAGTAGAGGATCTTGCGCTCCAGGAACTGCGTCGAATAGGCGGACCAGGTGAGCCGGTTGCTCAAAAAGCGATACGGGGTGACCAGGAGCACTAGCGCCAGGGCCGCATAGGGTAGGGCAATGAAGATCAAAGAGTTCAGCATGTTGCCTCCTCACGGCAGTCCGCGCTGCACAAAAGCTCGGCCGCCTCTACCAGGGTGAGCCAGGGGGATGCGTCGCGCTCAACGGAACTCCCGAGCAGCTTGTTAATCCCGGGTAGAACCAGTTTCTCGATGAACTCGCGGCGGACAGCATCCTCGCCGCGGCTGGCGAGGTGCGCCAGGAACGCGAGCACTACGCCCAGGTGGTCCGGCAGCTCTTCGGCTGACGCCTCGAAGTCGTGCCTGCCGTACTCCTGTTTCACCTGGATCATGTAGCCGCCCTTCTTCTGGTTGTCGCCGTACAGGTGGTGCCCCAGGTAGGGGGCCGCCGCCGGGTTGAAGTCAAAGCGGGCCACATAGTCCTCTTGCAACTCTGCCAGGCTGGACTCGCTCAGCATTTCGCCAAAGAGATGGGTGCGCGAGTCGATGCCGCTCCGCCTCAGGTAGGAGGAGAGGGCGTCGTAGGAAGTCAGCAGCTCTTCCCGCTCTTGGGGGTACTCGAAAAGCCGCGACAGGGCATGGTAACTCTGCTGCACGCTCATTTTGACCCTCCCCTGGTTTTCTTGAGGATGCCGAAGCCAGCCTCCTGTTTGCGCAGTTGCGGGTCCTGCTCCTCGCGCTGCTGCGGGGGAATGACATTGCGCTCGTTGTAGCCGGCAACCGTGAAGAGCCGGTACAGCCGTTTCGCCGCCGCCTCGTCCAGCCCCGCCTCCTGGAGCAGCGCTGGGTCGGCCGGCAGTCCCAGGTTCTCCGCCCGCATCTGGACCCTGATGGCGATCAGCTTCTTCAGTGTCTCCTCGATGACCTCCTCGTTGCCGGCGGAGAGGAGGCTTGCCAGGTAGCCGATGGGAACGCGCAGGGTCTCCAGCGCCGGGATCATGCCGTGTTCCAGCAGCTTATGGGTATCGCCCCAGGTGGAGAGTACCGGCGACAGGGACGGGATGTAGTACGCCATGGGGAGGGTCCTGAACTCCGGGTGCAGCGGGAGCGCGATCCGGAATTCCTTCACCAGCGCGTAGACCGGCGAGGCGGCCGCCGCGTCCAGCCACTGGTCCGAGATCCCGTTTTCACGTGCCAGGCGGCATACTTCCGGGTCGCGCGGGTCGAGGATCACGTCTCGGTGGGCCTCAACGAGCTCGGTATCCCCCTTGAGGGCGGCTGCCTCCACTGCGTCCGCGTCATAGAGCAGGACGCCCACATAGCGGATGCGCCCGACGCAGCTGTGGGCGCAGGCGTTGCACTGACCGGTCTCCACGCGCGGGTAGCAGAAGATGCACTTTTCCGCCTTGCCGGTGTTCCAGTTGAAATAGACCTTCTTGTACGGGCAGGCACTGGTACAAAAGCGCCACCCCTTGCAGACCTCCTGGTCCACCAGCACGATGCCGTCCTCGCCACGTTTATAGAGGGCGCGGGAGGGGCAGGAGGCGACGCAGGCAGGGTTCAGGCAGTGGTTGCAGATGCGCGGCAGGTACTGCATGAACATCGAATCGTAGGACTCGATCACCTTCTTGTCCTTGAGGTTCAGGTCCTTGGCGGCGTAGACCTGGGAGCCGGAGAGGTCGTCGTCCCAGTTGGGACCGCCCTGGATGTCATCGATCTTCTTTCCCGAAATCTGCGAGAATGCCTCGGCAACCGGCTGGTCTTTGGATTCCTTGGCGCCGACAAGGTTGCCGTAGTCGAAGTCGAACGGTTCGTAGTAATCCTCGATCTTCGGCATGTTGGGCTGGAAGAACATGTTGGCGAGGGTAGGGCCTTTGCCCATCGCCTTCAGCTTCAGCTTCTTGCCGTCGACCACCCAGCCGCCCTTGAAGCGTTCCTGGTCCTCCCATTGCCTCGGGTACCCGACGCCGGGTTTGGTCTCGACGTTGTTCCACCACATGTACTCGGCGCCCTTGCGGTCGGTCCAGATGTTCTTGCAGGAAATGGAACAGGTGTGGCAGCCGATGCACTTGTCCAGGTTGAACACCATAACTATCTGAGCTCTTACATCCATATATGGCTCCTTGATCCTATTTCAGTTTCCTGACTACCACGTAACTGTCGCGGTTCACGCCGGTTGGGCCCCAGTAGTTGAAGTAGTAGCTGAACTGGGCGTACCCCCCGAGCATCAGGGTCGGCTTGAGCCGGATTCGCGACAGGCTGTTGTGCACGCCGCCGCGTTTGCCGCTCTTCTTGGACTTTTTGATATTCAGTGTCCGCTCCGGCGCGTGGTACATTACCGCGGCGCCTCTCGGGATCCTCGAGGATACGATAGAGCGGCAGACCACCACGCCGTTTGAGTTGTAGACCTCGATCTGCTCGTTGTCCTCGATGCCGGCCCCGGCCGCGTCCAGGTGGTTCAGCCACACAGCCTGGCCGCCGCGCGACAGGGTGAGCATCCTCAGGTTGTCGCTGTAGGTCGAGTGGATGCCCCACTTGCCGTGCGGCGTCAGGAAGTTCAGCACCAGCCCGGTCTCACCCTCGGTCTCGTCCAAAAGCGCGGGGTTCAGTTTCCCCTTGAAGGTCGGAAGCCCCTCGTGGAACTCGCGGTAGTAGGGGTGGTCCAGGTAGAGCGACTGCCTTCCCGACAGCGTGCGCCAGGGGACCAGGTGCTCCACGTTCAGCGTGTACGGGGAGTAGGGTCGCCCGCCGTTCACCAGGCCGCTCCAGATCGGGGAGTTGATCACCCGGCGCGGTTTCTGGGTCACGTCCTCCCACTTGACCCGGATTTCGCGCGCGCCCGCCGCGAGCTGGGCGAGCGGCTTACCGACCCGCTTCTCCAGGTTCTGGTACGCGCGGTGCGCCAGTTCGCCGTTGGTCTCCGGCGCCAGGGAGAGGATCGCATCCGCCACCACCTTTTCGTCGGCGAGGTCCACGTAATTCTTGCCGTTCCAACTCCGAGTGGGGAGTTCCCTCAGCAGCTTCTCGTGCTCATCGTCCGCGTCGTAGTAGTTGCCGTGCGACCCGAGGTGCCCGATGTTGGGGCCGAGCGACAGGTAGCGGTTGTAGAGGTTCACGTAATCGCGCTCAACGATGGCCAGGTTAGGCATAGTCTTGCCGGGCACCGGCTCGCACTCTCCAAGTTTCCAGTCCTTGACCGAGCGTTGAGCGATCTCTCCCGGCGTGTCGTGTAACAGCGGCGCGGCAATGATGTCCTTAACCGGCTCCGGCAGGTGAACCGCCGCCAGCTCGCTCACCTTTTTGGCGATCTTACTGAAGATCTTCCAGTCCGACTTGGATTCCCAGGACGGCGGCACCGCGGCGTCCATGCAGTTCACGAAGGAGTGCATGTCGGTGGTATTGAGGTCGCTCTTCTCGTACCAGGTGGCCGCCGGCAGCACGATGTCCGAGTACAGGGTCGAGGTGTCCATCCTGAAGTTCAGGTCGATGACGAGATCCACCTTCGCCTCAGGCGCCTTGTCGTGCCAGACGATGTCCTGTACCTGTCCCTTGGCGATTTCCTTGGCAGTGGCGCTGGAGTTGGGGGCGCCCAGCACGTGCTTCAGGAAGAACTCGTGCCCCTTGGCCGAGGCGGAGATGGCGTTGCCGCGCCAGATGAACCAGACCTTGGGCGAGTTACCGGCGGCATCCGGGTCCTCGATGGCGAAACGGTTCTTCCCGGTTTTCAGCCGGTTCACCAGCCAGGAACGGACCGCGTCGTCATCACCGCACCCCTCGCTCTTGGCCTGCTTCATGAGCTCAAGCGGGTTCGCGTTGAAGTGCGGCGCGAAGGGGAGCCACCCGAGGCGCACCGCCTTGGCGTTGAAGTCGGCGGCGTGCATGGGCATCTTGTCGCCGGTCTCCGGCTTGAAGTAGTCGACAAAATTGCGGTCGTAGCGCCACTGGTCCGAATGCATGTACCAGAAGCTCGGCGTGTTCTGCAGCCGACTCCCCTTGACCCAGTCCTGCGCCATGGCGATGGAGGTCCAGGGGGAGAGCGGGGCCACCTTCTCTTGGCCGACGTAGTGGGCGAGGCCAGCGCCGTTTCTGCCGACGCTCCCGGTTAAGATGAGAGCGGTGATGGCGGCCCGGTAGATCAGGTCGTTGTGGTACCAGTGATTCACCCCGGCGCCGATGATGACCATGTTGCGTCCGCGGCTCTGTTCGCCGTTTTGGCCCCACTCGCGGGCGATCTTGATCAGCGTCTCGGCGTCGATGCCGGTGTGCTTCTCCTGCCACTTGGGGGTGAAGGGGAGATCGGAGTCGTAGCCATGCGGGTAGTCGCCAGAGAGCCCGCGGGAGACGCCGAACTGTGCCATGAGCAGATCGAAAACCGTGGTCACAACGATCTCGCCGTCGGCGGTTGCTACGCGACGCACCGGCACCTCTCGCACCTGGTCCTTTTCACCCTCGAAGCGGAACAACACCTTGCGGCTCTCCTCTCCCAGGAAGGTGAGGGCAGGATCAATCTCCGCGCCGTCGACCACGTCCTTCATGTCCAGGTTCCACTGTCCCTCCTGCTTGCTCCAGCGCGAGCCGAGGCTGCCGTTGGGGACGCGCACCTCGCCGCTCTTGTCGGCGACGCACAGGCACCACTCCGCGTGCTCCAGGGATGCGGAACGCTCGAAGCGTGAGGCCCGCACCAGCTCGTCCTGGCGCCACACGCCGTCTTTCTCGGTGAGCTGCACCAGGAACGGGAAGTCGGTGTACCTGGTGACGTACTCCTCGAAGAAGGGGACCTGGCGCTCGGCGTAGAACTCCTTCAGGATCACGTGGTTCAGCGCCATCCAGAAGGCGCCGTCATGCCCCTGCTCGACAGGGAGCCAGGCGTCGGCGAACTTGGTTGCGATGGAGTAGTCCGGCGACATCACCACCACCTTGGTGCCGCGGTAGCGCGCCTCGGTGAGGTAGTGTGCGTCGGGCGTGCGTGTCATCGGGACGTTGGAGCCGCACAATACGATGTAGGAGGCGTTGTACCAGTCCGCCGACTCGTTGACGTCGGTCTGTTCACCCCAGACCTGCGGCGAGGCGGGGGGGAGGTCGCAGTACCAGTCGTAGAAGCTCAAGGCGACGCCGCCGAAGAGCTGCAGGAAGCGGCTCCCCGCCGCGTAGCTGATCATGGACATCGCCGGGATCGGGGAAAACCCGACCACCCGGTCCGGTCCGTGCTTCTTGGCGGTGTAGATGCTGGAGGCCGCGATGATCTCGGTGACGGTATCCCAGTCGCCGCGCCTAAAGCCCCCCATGCCTCGCTGCCCGGTGTAGGAGGCGCGGGTGTCGGCATTCTCCACGATGCTGGCCCAGGCGTCCACCGGGTCGGGGTGTACCTTCTTCGCCTCGTTCCAGCGATCCAATAGGGCGCCGCGCAGGTAGGGGTGTTTCACGCGCAGCGGACTGTAGAGGTACCAGGAGAAGCTGATGCCGCGGGTGCAGCCGCGCGGTTCGTGGTTGGGGATGCTGCCGTCGAACTGCGGGTAGTCGTTGGCCTGCAGCTCCCACCCGACGATGCCGTCCTTCACGTGCACCATCCAGCTGCAGCCGCCGGTACAGTTGACGCCGTGGGTGGAGCGCACCACCTTGTCGTACTGGGCCCGGTTCCGGTACAGCTCTTCCCACTGGCGATTGTGCGCGGAGCAGTCGTCCTTGATCCTGTTATGTGACATTACTTGGTTCTCCTCTTGAACAGCAGGACGGCGACAAGGCAGATGGCGAAGAAGCCCAGGCCGATGGCGGGATACGGGTCAGTGGCGGGATGCTTTCTGGCGGCGGCGTCCTTGAACAGGGCGGTGAGCGCAGTGGATTCCTCATCGGTCAGCGGGCGGTCCGCGTAGATCTTCTTCATGACAGGGAAACTGAGGCTCTTCAGCACGCCCCGCACACCGGTCTCTCCCATCTTGCCGTACAGGTTGGTGAGGTCGGCGGCCAGCGCGCCACTGTAGATGCCGGGGTAATCGAATCGGTGGCAGGAGACGCAGGGCGCGCCCCCCTTGGCGAAGCGCTGCTTGCCGGTGAACAGGTCTCGGCCGGTGGCAAGCAACTCCTTGGTCACCACGACCTCGGCCGTTTGTTGCGGCGCCTCAGCTTGGGCCGGTTGAGCCGCGCCGGGAGCGGCTTTGTCCGCGCTGGCGCCGGCACCCGCGGGCGCGTTGCCACCTCCCAGGAACGCGACGATCTTCTCGGCATCGCCGCGGCTTACCCCGACATTGGGCATCTCGAAACCGAACTTCTTCACCAGTTCCGCCTGGGCGGGATCCTTCTCGGCGGTCAGCTTGCCGGGATCGGTGATGATCTTCACCAGCCACTCGGCCGGGTGCTTGGTGCCGACACCCTTCAAGTCCGGGCCGCCGCCATCGCCGCCGCCGATGGTGTGGCAGGAGGCACAGTGCTTGTCGAAGAGCTCCTTTCCCCCGTCGGCCAGTGCGGTCCCCGCAACGGCTGCTACCAGCATGAGTGCGACAATAAAACGAATCGGCGTCAACGGCGAATGTGGCATGGATGCTCTCCTTCAGCTTCTAGCGTGTCGATACGCCCGGCAGCCGCGCCAGCGGCACTGCAGGGACGATGTTGTAAACACTTCGGATAGAGGAGACTCTAGAACAGGAGTTTGTTAAGGTTCTTGACCTAAATCAAAAAAGTGGAGATGGAATTTCGACTAATGAGGTCCGGGCGGATTCGGGGCTCATTATAACATGGCAGGTTGGGATTGCACGGGAGGGGGGAGGGACGCGAGGCTGCGGCGGGAGAGACTCTCCGCCGCAGGGAGGTCTAATATGTGGACGAGTGCTCCCTTCTCCCCAGGGAGAGGGGCGGTAAGGGCGCGTCATCAATGCCGGAAAGAAGCTGTTACTCCCCCGGCAAGTTCATCTCGAAATTGCGGTCCAGCAGGATCACGTCAACCATTGTGCCGGCGGCGAAGGATGTCTCCGGCGCCAGCTTCATGAGGCCGTTGCCGAGGATAAGTGAAGACAGACGGCCCGAACTTTGGTTCCCCGTGGTGGAAACAAGGTAGCGGTCGGCTTGCCGCGACACGATGCCACGCACGAGGTGTGGGCGGTTCCCCTTGTTTGCGGTCGCTTCCTGCAACTCGGCCCGGACCACCGGCCGGAACACCCGGGCGTGCCCCATCGCCTTGAGCAGGGTAGGGCGCACGAAAAGTTCGAAGGAGACCATGGCGGCGACCGGGTTGCCGGGGAGGGCGAAAATAGGTTTCCCCTGCAGGGTCGCGAAGGCCAGCGGCTTGCCCGGCTTCATATTCACTTTCCAGAAGCTGACGCTCCCTCCGAGCTCCTCGATGGCGGCCTTGACGAAATCGCGGTCCCCTACCGAGACGCCGCCGGTGATCACCAGGAAGTCGGCGTTGAGCCCCGCGCGGATCTTGTCGCAGGTGGCCTCCAGCGTGTCCCGGGCTATCCCCAGCAGCACGGGATCCCCGCCCGCATCGAGAACCTGGGCCGCAAGGCTGTAGCTGTTGCTGTTGATTAGCTTGCCCGGCTCGGGCGTCGAACCCGGTTCCAGCAGTTCGTCGCCGGTGGCGAGGATGGCGACACGTGCCCGCCGGTGCACGGCGAGCGAGGTGCTCCCCATGGCCGACAGCATGCCGATCTCCTGCGGCCGCAGCAGCGACCCCGCCGGAATGACCACATCGCCTTTCGTTATGTCCTCGCCGCGCTGCCGCACGTGGTCGCCCGGCTTGACCTTGCCGCGCAGCACGATGAACTCTCCGTCCTCCTCGACGTCCTCTATGGGGACCACGGTATCGCATCCCGGTGGTACGGGGGCGCCGGTCATGATCCTCACCGCCTCGCCCGGCGGGACCGGCTCGCCGCGCACCTCCCCGGCGGGGAGGAAGCCGCACACGCGGAGCCGGTTTTCCTTTACCCCGGCGAAGAGAAAGGCGAACCCGTCCATGGCCGAATTGTCGGCAGCGGGAATGTCCCACGGGGCGGTGTGGTCCTGCGGAGTGATGCGATTCAGTGCGTGGAAGACGGTGACCTTCTCCGTCTCAAGAGGGCCGATTTGGCTCAGGATGATCTGTTGCGCTTCTTCAATGCTGATCATGGCGACGTTGCCTCCCTCACAGGTTATTGCCGGTCCGCTGCGGCGTTGCACCGGAACAGGGGCGGTTGTATCAAAACGGCGGCCTCACCTGCAACAGATTTCCGCTACTTGACACTCGTTCCGCTCATTGTACATTTGGTCCGGATATTTTTACCGCTTTGCCAGGGGAGTACAAGTCGCTGTGGAAAAAATCAAAGTGTGCGTCAACGACATGATGCAGCAGGGTTACGTTTATTACCGGACCGAACCGGAGGGAAAGAACTTTCATCCTGAGTTCAAGCCGGTCCTGACACCGAAAGAGATGCTCGAAATGGGGGTCTTCGGCGGCAAGTACATGACCGACTGCCAGGATGAGTTTCCCAGGGAATGGTTCGAAAATGCGCGGCTTTGTCACGAGCGGCATGTGCCGGAGTACAACTTCTTCGGCGTCAACGCATCGAAGCCGCTCTCCTACTGGCGTGAGAAGGGGTGGATCTACAGCGACGACCCGCGCGGCTGGTTCCAGTGGTACTGCCGCTACTACATGGGGCGTAGGTGCCCGGACGACGCGCGCCAGATCAAGCGCTGGAAGGCGATGACCCGGCACATCGCCCAGATCAGGCACAATTGCCCCGAAGGAGTCCTTACCTGCCGCAGAAGGCAACGCCAGGCCCTGTTGCATTGGGCCTACGACAGCCGGAGGTTTTAAGAAGTACCCTCGCCCTTCGGGAGAGGGTGGCCGGAGGCCGGGTGAGGGAGTTGCCGAGGGCACCATGATGCCTAGCTAGCTTCGCCCTCACCCCGCCCCTCCCCCAAGGGGAGAGGCGGGTGGACATCCTTCCTTGTCACAGCGCCCTCCTCACACAACCTTCCCCTCCTTCACATACTCCCTCAAGACCGCCGCCTTCAGCCGCTTCGGTTCCAGCCGTCGCGTCTGGTCAGCCAGTACCTCCAGCGCGCAGTTATGCGTCACGTTCATGATCCGACCCACTCCACCAGCTCCGGGTCGATACAGAGTCGCCCGCTCATCACCGGTTTACCGGGACGCACCTGGCCCAGCCAGAGGATCCGCTTCTTCGCAAACCAGTGATCGCTGCTGAAGAAGCGCTGCACCTCGATCCTCTTCCTGACGTCGTACCCGGCCAGGATGAACTGCGCCGTTTCGCCCGTCGGCTGGATGGAGTGATGGTCCGCGCCGGTTACGCCGCCGAATTCCTGAAACTCGCCCCCCTCGGGGATCAGCCTTCCCAGGATCTTGTTGAAGAACCCAGGGTGCACATGGGGCGCCAGGGCAATCATCACCACGGCGAACTCGTCGCGGGTGGGATCCTGGCTCTTGATAAACATCTCGATGGGCGAGTCCTCGCTGTAAAACTCCAGGGGAGGGGGGAGGTACTTCTCGGCCTGTTGCAGTCGCACCCGCAGATAGCCCGTGACCAGCTGGGTTAGCCAGTCCAGGGCCGACTCCAGGTTGCCCCCCTCGTCGCTTTGTTGTTGAGGGGGGCTATGCCGGGGCATGGATCACAGCACCCGATGCCTGCAGAAAGGAGAGCACCATCTCCGGGTAGCTTCCGAGGAAGAATTTGTCATCCCCGGAGCCGAGGGCGGCCCTCAGGTGGAATGCCCCTTGGTTAACCCGCACCACTTGAACCACCGGGTCTGGTGCCGGCACCACCTTGCGCGCCGCCGTAAGTTCCTTGTCGGTGATCACCCTGCGGGCGATCTCCTTGGCCATGTGCTCCGAGTTGAAGACACCTACGGCGAGGCAGGAGAAGGGCTCGAACTTGTAGCTTTCGACCTCGGGAGAGTAGTCGTCGATATAGTCTATTCCCAGGTAGCCCAGCTTGAGCGGCTGAATGGCGACCTGTACCCGGAAGTGGATGGTGACGCGCCAGACGAAGTCCCACTTGGATTCCCGACCATCTTCATCCCAGTACTCGCTGTAGTAGTTGCAGAGGTACGGCTTTATGCCCCACTTCAATAGTTCCGCGCGTATGTCCAGGACGCCCATGAGGGCACTCACGAATCTCTCGGATCCCCCTCCCACCTGGTCGGAGTCGCCCCTGGTCAGTATAAAATCGACCACCGTTCCGTCTGCGCCTACCGAAGGGTGCCACAGGTATAACATGCTCATTTTCGCCCTCTCCTAGGTATCTTCCTTGACGTTCACTGCCGAGAGGTAGTGTCGCGCTCACTGGTTAAACGTGCTGCACTGTATTTAAGGCTTGATTTGTGATTGTAATTAGAAAGCTATAATCTAACGTGGTTTGTTGTGCTGTCAACAATAGCGAGAAGAAAAGGCTCTGTGGGGGGGCAAGCACTGCACGATTGAGGAGGTTCTCCCTGAGAAGGTTGCGTGGGTGGACATGGGCAACGTCGAGGGGAGAACACAAAGCGCCGCAGATGCCCCGGCATTCCTCCCATTGCGAAGGGAGGACAGGAGGGATCTGCCTTTGGCTGATCAAAAGGAAAAGTGGAAAGAGTGGAAACTAAAAACGAGGGTCTTCGGAGAAGAGTTGCACTTAAAGGACGTCCCGAGTAACAAAACGCCCCCCTGGCATCTGCCGCTGTGGCAGTGCCGTAATGGAAAGGTTGCACAGGAGGCCAGGCACCGGTGGTGCTCAGCCGCTCAGGCCGCCTTCAGCGCGCGCCTGCGGTCGTGCCCGACGTAGTTGCCGCCCGTGCCCCGGACCCGGTCCTGCCCGACCCGAACGTAGCCGTCGGAGCGGAAGAACCCCAGGATCTTGCGCTGCATGATCAGGGAGTCGAGCAGATAGTCATGCACCTTTGCGCTCTGGAACTCATCGTACACCACGCGTATCAGCATCGTCCTCTCCCCCGCGGATGGCATCCTCTCATACGAAATCGCATGGCATGGACAACCGGACAGGTGTGAATGACATTGGATGCCAACTGCTGTGTTCTGAGTCCCTCCAGGAATGTTTCAAACCTTCAGCGCTGTGCCGCCTCCAGGCAGTCGAGTAGTGCAAACGGCCTGCGTCATGTCACCATTTTAACAAAATAATTGGAACATGCCATCTCAATACTTTCCTTTGTCAGTCGCGCCGGTTGGTTGTGGTAGCGTGATTCGACAATGATCTGCTCTATGAGATCGCGCGGGTGACACGCGTTCGGTATGGCGCCGTACTGCTTATAGCAGTAACTTATCAGGTAGTCGTATGCCTCCTGGCTGTAGGAGACCTCGTTGGCGGCGCAAACCATCTTGAAGATCTTGTGGTACTCCGTTTCCGTTGGGCGGTCGATCTCCACCTTGTACCTGATCCTGCGCAAAAACGCCTCGTCCAGAAGCTCGGACGGGTCGAGGTTGGTGGCGAAGATGACCAGCATGTCGAAGGGAACCGCGAACTTCATGCCGGTGTGCAGGGTCATGAAGTCGATGTGACGGTCCAGGGGGACGATCCAGCGGTTCAGTATGTCCCGGGGTTCGATCTGCTGCCGGCCGAAGTCGTCCAGGATGAAGATGCCGTTGTTTGCCTTCAACTGCAGCGAGGCCTCGTAGTACTTGGAGATGCGATTGAAGTCAAGGTCGAGCATCCTCATGGTCAGCTCGCCCCCCACCATGACCACCGGCCTGCGCACCAGCACCCAGCGCTGGTCCACGTTCTCGGGCAGCAGGGCCGACGGTACCGGGATGTGGTTCACCGGGTCGAACACGCTGATGATCTGGCCGCCGACGTCGATGGCGTAGGGGACGTAGACGAAGTCCGTGGGGACGCGTCCTACCGCCTCGGCGATCGCGGTCTTGCCGTTGCCGGGAGGTCCGTAGATGAACACGGTCTTGCCCGAGGTGATGGCCGGCCCCAGGCGCCGGAACAGGTCCTCCCGGCATACCAGGTGGGAAAAGGCGTCCCGCAGGGTCTCCTCGCTGATGGTGACACACTTCACCGTCTGCAGCTCAACCATGGTCTGGTACTCGTCCAGCGTCACCGGCGCCGGCCCCGCATACCTGCACAGGTCCATCAGTTCCAGGCTCCGTTTCTGTCCCGACTCCGTGACCTTGAAGGTGTAGGTGGCCGACGCGTAGCTCGTGGCGCCCTTGATCTCGACGAACTTTTCCCTTTTTAACACCTCCAGCGCTCGGTTGACGATGGTCATGGGGAGCTTGATCCGGTCCACCACATCCCCCATGCGGAACTCCCCCATGAAGACGATGTGCTTGAGGACCAGGTCGGTAATGAAGGAGAGGTCGAGCCCGGTGTCTTCCACGCATTTGGGCGGTGGGGGATTCCGTTGGTACTGCTTCTTAATATCCTGCTCGGTGACGTGCCCCAAGGCGACCAGGTTGTGCCCGAGCCGCCCGCCCAGCCGGCGCTGCCGATCCAGGGCCTCGTCAAGTTGTGCCTGGGTAATGATGTGTTCCTTAACCAGCTTCTCACCGAGAATGAACATTGTTCCCCCCATGACTGTCATATGCGCGGCTTCGTGGTAAGATTTACCTCAATAATAAAGTATGTAAAGAACCCGTGTCACGGCTGTGCCAGAAAAAGGCCCCCACTTGACAGTTCCACGGTCTGGAGAATATTGACACACTTTAACTAAACAGTCCAGCGAAGCGGCTGGTAATCGCTAGGAGACGCATGGGCAATGGGCAGGCTTGACGTCAGGGTTAGAACCGATCTGGAGTCCAGGGTGTGCTACCTCTCCAGGGAGGACCGGCTGGAAGAGCGGGTGACCATCCGGGAGCTCAGCCTCAGCGGCGCCCTGGTGGACGGGCTTTCCACCCAGTTGAGCGAGCTCTTCGCCATCAGGCCGGTTCTGCCCGGCACGGGAGAGGTGGAACTCTTGGCCAAGCTGGTGCGGCAGGGGAAGAAGGGCGCGGCGATCCGCCTGTTCTACTCCGACCAGGGCACCATGCAGGCACTTTGGGAGCACATCCGCGACAAACTCCCCCATACCGACGACTGCCCCTACTGCAGTCACCCCGACGACTCCAGGGAAGGCTCCTGCGACAACTGCAATCTCTACCTCGACTTCTCCAAGAAAAACTACCTCGAACGGCACATCGAGAACACCTTCGCCCAACGTCTCAACATCCGCCTGAGCCGGCTCAACCTTGAACACATCCAGAAGATCATTCACTTCGTCGATTCCAAGCTCCTGAAGATCCAGCACCGCTCCCCCGACAAAGAGTTCGTGGGGACCTCGCCTGCCATGCTGTGCGTCTTCTCCATGATCAGGAAGGTCGCTCCCACCGAGATGAGCGTGCTCCTTTTGGGGGAGAGCGGCACGGGCAAGGAGTTGACCGCCAAGTCACTGCACAGCCTGAGCACGCGCCGGGAGGGACCCTTCGTTGCCGTCAACTGCGCCGCCATTCCAGAGACCCTGCTTGAGGCGGAACTGTTCGGCTACGAGAAAGGGGCCTTCACCGGGGCCTACACCGCCAGGAAGGGGAAGTTTGAGTCCGCCGATGGCGGCACCCTGTTCCTGGACGAGATCGGCGACCTGCCGGCTGCCCTGCAGGCGAAGCTGCTGCGCTTTCTGGAGGACCGGTTGGTTCAGCCGGTAGGGTCGACCGCCTCCAGGAAGATCGACGTGAGGATCGTCGCGGCCACCAACTGCGACCTGCAGGGGGCGATAGCGCAGGGGGCGTTCCGCACCGACCTCTATTACCGGCTCAACTCCTTCACTATCAAGCTCCCCCCCCTGCGCGAGCGGGGGGAGGACAAGGTCCGCCTGGCCCGTTATTTCCTGGACAAGTTCTCCCACAGCGAAAACCGTTTCCTTGATTTCTCGGAGGAGGCCTTGGACGCCATCCGCGTCCACCCCTGGCCGGGCAATGTGCGGGAGCTCGAGAACAAGGTGCGCCGGGGCTTTTTGATGGCGGCCGGGGAGGTAATCGACCCGGAGTGTATGGAACTGGGCCAGGATGAGCCAATACTATCCGTGCCTGACCCCGTTGCGCGCCCCTTGTCCCAGAAGGAGCACGTCATCAGCGTACTGGAGCAAAACGGCTACGTCATCGCCAAGGCGGCGCGCCAGATGCACATCAGCCGCCCCAGCATGTACGCCCTGATCCGGAAGCACGACATTCCCATGAACCGCCCCGGCCGGCGCGACTCGTGAGTTTACAGCGCGCTTTACACTTCCTTTACACTCTCTTTACATAGTTGCCTCTTCACCTGCCATTTCCTCCTCGCGGTCCGGCACGGTTTAGCCTGAAATTGGTATAAGGATTCCAAGAGGTTGTCCTCTAGGCCACTCCACTCCGCTAATACCGGCACACTATGTGCTGAATATTTTCTGAATTAAAAAATATTCAATTGCCACAGTGTTGCTATAAAAGCATTACAATAAAATAATTCTTTTGTGGCTATCCGCGGATTGACATCTTTTAATTGCTTGAATAACATGTTGAGCATGATCTCCTGTCAGTCCCCGCATGGACAAAGGAAGCCTTTATGTCTTGTTGTGAGAACCCTCTAAGAAGTCTTCGTCTCATGCTTTCGAACAACAAAGGCCAAGGGCTCGTAGAGTACGCACTGATACTGGTGCTGATAGCGATCGTGGTTTTCGCCATGGTCTCGGGCCTGGGGGTAAAACTGAGCAATACGTACGAGACGATCAACTCCAGCGTGAGTAACGCCGGGGGGTGACGGTTGCAGTTGACGGCAGCATCGCTATGGCGTGTGCAAAGCGCCGACTAATAACACAAAAGGAGACGTGTCATGACCGAATTTTTGATGTCGCTGTACGTGAAGTTTCTGACCAGTATGAGCACCCTGAAGAACGAGAAGGGTCAGGGGCTTGTTGAGTACGCTCTCATTCTCGTACTCATTGCCATCGTCGTCATCGCAATGGTCACCGGTATCGGCGGCAAGGCGAACACCGTTTTCAGCAAGGTGAACAGCGCCCTCAACTAGTAGTGGCTGCCCCTGTTGAAAAGCTGCATCAGGTTGGCTCGGCAGCCTACGGGAGACTCTGAGTTTCTGACATGACGTGTTCTATCAGAAGCGCAGATTCTCCCTTTTTTATAATGTCTGCACTTGACATATTATCTTTTTTGTATAAAAGGATACCAATAGTGTTGAGGTTGTGACAGTATGTGATTAGGAAAACACAATGAAAGATCAAAAAGGACAGGCTCTCGTCGAAGCGGCGATAATACTTCCCTTGGTGATCATCTTGATCATGGGACTCTTTGAGTTCGGCCGGGCCATGTTTCTCAAGAACACACTGAACAATGCAGCGCGGGCCGGCGCGCGCACGGCCGTCGTGACGCCGAAGTACGACGCCACCACGCACCCAAACGGCATGTCCACCAGCAATTCGTCCAAGAAGCTCTTGTGCACCGACAGCGAGTTCAACGGGCAGAACGGCCCCGTGTACAAGACGATCTGCAACAGTATTTACAACGGCATCGTCAAGACCGATGTCACCGTCGACATCACCATCACCGAGTTGGAAGCTCCCTCCGGCCTTAGTCCCGGCGACAGTGTTGACGTCCGCCTTACCTGGGACAAGTTCGAGGCGATCCTCCCCATCTTGATACCGATCACCAACACCATCACCGGCGAAGCTTCGATGCGTTATGAGTAATCTGATTATCTCCAGGAGGTGCTATGACACGACCCAAGGCAGTAATCGTCGTTGCGATTCTTGCTCTGGTTTTTGCGGGCATTGCGGCATGGCTCACGTTCCACTACCTGCAAAAGGAAATGGATAAGACCAAGGCGGTCCAGCCCCAGCCGCTTGTCGTCGCCGCGGCTGACATTACCATCGGCAGTGCCATCAGCGAAGCCCAGTTGAAAGTCACCTCCTGGCCCAAGGACAGCATCCCTGCCGGCAGTACCGCCGACCTCAAGTCGCTGGTGGGCAGGGTGGCGATTCGCCCCATCTCCAGCGGCGACGCGGTCACCGAGTCGAAGCTTAAACCCAAGGTGGGCGCGGCGGGCACCGGCTTCATGACCTACATCGTCCCCCCCGGGCACCGCGCGACGACCGTTGCCGTCAACGAGGTGGCCGGCGTGGCCGGCTTCATCACCCCCAGCGACCGCGTCGACATCGTCTTGACCACCGCCATCCCGGGCTCCCCCAACGAGAACATCAGCAAGATCATCCTGCAGAACGTGCCGGTTCTCGCCACAGGTCAGATCACCGAGCAGAAGGAGGGAAAGCCGGTCATCGTGCCCACGGTCACCCTGGACCTGACCCCGGACGATTCGGAGAAGCTGGTCTTGGCCGGCAGCAAGGGATCGCTGCAGCTCCTGCTCAGGAACATCGCCGACTCGGCTCCCATCGACGCCAGGGGCGCCACCATTGCGCGCGTGCTTGCCGGAACCCCCATGCAGGCCACGCCGGCGCCGGTTGCGGTGGCCGCACCGGCCAAGGCAGTGCAGAAGCGTCCTGCGCGCAAGAAGGTAGCGGCGGCCCCCAAGGCCCCCCGGGCCACCGAGCCGAAAGCTCCGGCCCCGGCCCCGGCCAAGGGACACACGGTTACCGTGATCGACGGCGGCGTGCGGACCACGAAGGAATTCGTGCTCCAGTAACCACTACGGCAAAAAGCTCACGAATGAGGTGCTTTGATGATAATGGTCCCGACTAGAAAACTGCTGCTGTTGACCTGGGCGTTGTTATTGACCTGTGCTTTCGCCACCGCCGCCACCGCCGGTGTTCCCCTGGAGGTGGGCCTCTACAAGAGCATCCTGGTGGACTTCAAGAGCCAGAACAAGAAGATCGTCCTGGTTACCCTCGCCAACACCAACAAGGAGGCCAAGGAGAAGGACGTGGACCAGACGGTCACCCTCCCAAGGCCGGGAACGAACGAGACCGTCGTGGTGCCGGTGCCGGTCAGCGTGACCAAAAAGAGGAGCTCCGACTCCGAGGTGAGCAACACCAACAAGTTCGTGGTCCCCGAGGTCCTGTCTGAATACGTGCTGAAGCTCGACGGCATCATGATCGGCAGCACCAGCATGATCATCTGGACCAAGGGGGAGGGGGACGAACGCCCCGCGCCGACCTTCTTCGACCTGAAGGTGACCGGTGATCGCCAGGCTATCGAGACCCAGCTGAAGGAGATCGCGCCGACCGAGACCATCGAGGTCCAGTACGCCAACGACACGGTGGTACTCTCGGGCAACGTTGCCAACGACCTGACCAAGGCCAAGGCCGTCGAGATCGCCAAGGCGTACGCGGGCAAGGTGATCAACAACATCACGGTCAACGCGCCTCAGCAGGTGCTGCTGCAGGTCAAGGTGGCCCAGATCGACAAGAGTTCGCTCCGGGAGATGGGCATCAGCTACGCCATCAAGGGCAAGACCGGCGAAGGCTTCTCCAACCTGATCGCCGGCCCCAACGGCACGCTGTCCGGGACCGGGACGGGCATCGGTAACTTCCCCTCGCTGGACACCTTCCAGGTCGGTGTCTCCTACTTCCCCGCCGGTATCGCCGCGGTGCTGCAGGCGCTCTCGTCCAAGGGGCATGCCAAGGTGCTCGCCGAGCCGAACCTCCTGGTGAGAAGCTCCCAGGAGGGGAACTTCCTGGCAGGGAGCAAGGTCCCCATCGCCATCGTGGAGAGCACCAACGGCCAGGCCACGACCACCATCAAGTACGAGCCGATCGGCATCAAGCTGAAGTTCAAGCCTGAAGTCATGGAAAACGGCACCATCTCCCTGAAGATCAACCCGGCCGAGGTGAGCAGCATCCAGGGCTTCCTGCCGGTCAACGGCTATCCCATTATCGACAGTAGGACCGTGGAGACCAGCGTCGAGCTGAAGGACGGCGAAAGCCTGATCCTGGCCGGTCTGCTCCAGGAGGAGGAGATCAAGAACATGTCCAAGATCCCGGTCTTGGGCGACATCCCGGTACTCGGTGCCCTGTTTCGCTCCAGCAGCAAGGAGATCAAGGAGAAGGAGCTGGTGTTCTTCATCACGCCCAGGCTCGTGCAGCCGACGGCCCCGGGCGTGAAGACCGAGCTTCCGACCGACAGAAAGCTTACTCCGGGACAGGAGAAGGAGCTGTCATGGATGCCTTTAGGGGATTGAAAAAGCTCGGCGACAAAGGCTTCGCCATCGTCTACATCGCCCTGATGCTGGTGGTGCTGGTGGCCTTCGTCAGCCTGGCGGTGGACATGGGGTACATGTACGTCGCCAAGGGGCAGCTGCAAAACGCGGCCGACGCTGGTGCCCTGGCCGGCGTCGCCAAGCTTTCCAATTTCGCAGCGGCGCGCCAGGCAGCCAAGGATTTCGCCGAGAAGAACCAGGCGGCCGGCGAACAGGTGAAGGTCGATCGCAACGACACCAACGATAATGGCGGCGACGTGGTCATCGGCTACTGGGACAAGACCGCCGGTACGCTGGCCAACCCCGTGCCGGCCGGCAAGGTCGCCAACGCCGTCAAGGTGGTGGCCCGCAGGAACACCGAGACCGGGACCGGGATCAGCACCGACAACAAGCAGGTTGCCCTGTTTTTCGGGCAGGTGTTCAACTGGGGGCAGATGAGCGCCAAGTCGGAGGCCATCGCCTGCCGCCCCCCAAAGCCCTCGGCCCCGGTGGTCTTGTGCCAGGACCTCTGCTCCAAGCCGACCCCTTTCAGGGTCTACTTCAACCAGACCCAGGCCAAGGATCCGGCCTGCGGCCTCGACTACACCTACACCGTGGGGTGGACTGAGTTTTCCGCGACCTCCCACGCCACCGATCTTGGGCGCAACAGCGTCGTCGCGGAACTGATCGATGGAAGGCAGGATATCCCGCTGGGGCTTTGTGGCCAGACGCTCTACACCAACAACGGCCTCGGCCAGGTGAAAAACGTGCTGGAGGACACCTTCGTCGCCAAGAGGACGCCTTCTTCCCCCGGGGGCACCTGGACTATCCTGGTCCCGATCTTCGGGCTTTGCCCCTCGTCGGTCTCATGGGGCGAGCGCTTCACCTCGCTGGTTCAGTACGCGCAGATCACCATCTCCGACGTCAGCGTGCCGGGCGGTCACAGTGGTACCGTCCCCAGCACTCTTCCCTCTTGTGGTGGTCCCGACGGTTACATAGAAGTGCTGTCAATCAGCTGCGAAGCCTGCGAAACCACCAACTTCCTGGGGGACAAGGCCTCCCTGGTGAAATAACGACAAAGGATCGACGACCCATATGCCTCCTTCCATCACTTTGGCCATCATCGACAGCGACGCCTCCGCCCGCGAATCCATCGAGGCAACCCTGAGGCCGTTTGCGGAGACCATCAGCATCGCGGGCTCCGTGGATACCTTTGCCGATGGGGTCCGGCTCATCGAGAACAGCGCCCCCAACGTGGTCATCCTCGAGGTGAACGACATCCAGCGCGGCATGCAGGAGGTGCAGCACATCACCTCGCGCTTTCCCAGAACCTCGGTCATCGTCAGCTCCGCCGAGCGCAATTCCGACTGGATCCTCTCGCTCATGCGCGCCGGCGCCGTTGAATACATGCTGCGCCCCATCACCCAGGAGGAACTGAAACAGGCCCTGCAGAAGGTGGGCCGTTTCTTTTTCTCCTCCAGCTCCGACAAGACCCCCAACGGCAAGCTCATCTCGGTCTACTACCCGACCGGCGGCACCGGCACCACCACGGTCGCGGTGAACCTGGCCGCGAGCCTTGCCTCGGAAGGGACCAAGGTGGCGCTAGTGGACCTGAATCTCTATTCCGGGGACATCAGCACCTTCCTCGACGTCAACCCGACCTACACCCTGAGCAGCGTCACCAGCAACATTGACCGGCTCGACGCCAATTTCCTGATGACCGTGATGACCCGGCACTCCTCCGGCCCCTTCGTGCTTACCGAGCCCAACGAGGTCGACGACGCCATCTCCATCACCCCGGATCAGGTGCGCCGCATCTTGGAGTTTCTCAAGGGGGTCTTCACCTACGTGGTAGTTGATTGCGGCGGGCCGCTGGCCGGGTGCAACATGGCCATTTTCGAATCCTCGGACGTGGTGCTCTTCACCACCGCTCTCAGTCTCCCCGCCCTCAAGAACTCCAAGCGCTACCTGACCGCCATGGAGCGCAAGGGGCTGCGCAAGGACCGCCTGAAACTGGTAGTCAACCGCTACCTCCCCAAGGCGGACATCCAAGTGAAGGACGCCGAGAAGGTACTCGGCCACACCGTATTCCAGACCATACCCAACGAGTACCTGGACGTGGTCGCCTCGATCAACAAGGGGATGCCGGTGGTGAAGATGTCGCCCCGGTCGCCAGTCAGCAAGGCGCTCCTGACGCTGGCCGAGCTGGTCAAGTAACGCAGACTACCGATACGAGAGGCCACCATGACGCCTAACGACCCGTTTCGCACCCCCGGCACCATGCAGGACCAGGAATTCTTCCAGGATCTCAAGAGCCGCATCCACCGGCGCCTGATCGAGCGGCTCGATCTCGCCAAGTTGGACCTGTTGGGGAGCAACGAGCTCAACCGGGAGATCGGCTTCGTCATCGAAAATCTGATCATCGAGGAAGGGGTGCCGCTGAACCAGTTCGAGCGTGACCGCCTCGTGGTCGAGATCCAGCACGAGACCTTCGGCCTGGGACCTCTTGAGCCGCTCCTGGCCGACCCCCACGTCTCGGACATCCTGGTCAACAAGGCCTCGCAGGTGTACGTGGAGCGCTTCGGCAAGCTGGCCAAGACCGACGTCTGCTTCAAGGACAACGCCCACCTGATGCAGATCATCGAGCGCATCGTCTCCAAGGTCGGCCGCCGCATCGACGAGTCCTCTCCCTACGTGGACGCGCGGCTTCCCGACGGTTCCCGCGTCAACGCCATCATCCCGCCTCTGGCCCTGGACGGTCCGGTGCTCTCCATCCGGCGTTTCGGCCAGGACCCGCTCAAGATGGAAGACCTCCTCACCCTGGGTACGCTTGACGCGCGCATGCAGCGGCTCCTCGAAGGAGCGGTGAAGACCAGGCTCAACATCCTCATCTCGGGCGGTACCGGTACCGGTAAAACCACCATGCTCAACGTCCTCTCGGCCTACATTCCCCACGACGAACGCGTGGTCACCATCGAAGACTCCGCCGAGCTCCAGCTCAAGCAGGAGCACGTGGTGCGGCTGGAAACCCGCCCTCCCAACATCGAGGGGAGGGGCGAGGTCACCCAGCGCGACCTGGTGCGCAACGCCCTCAGGATGAGGCCGGACCGCATCGTCTTGGGCGAGATCCGCGGCGGCGAGGCGCTGGACATGCTCCAGGCAATGAACACCGGTCACGACGGTTCCATTTCCACTGTGCACGCCAACACGACCCGCGACGCCCTGGCCCGCATCGAGACCATGGTGCTCATGGCGGGGATGGACCTCCCTGAGCGCGCCATCAGGGAACAGGTGGCGAGCGCGCTCAACGTGGTGGTGCAGCTGGTCCGCTTCTCCGACGGTACTAGGAAGGTGGTGAAGCTCTCCGAGGTCACCGGCATGGAAGGTAACACCATCGTCATGCATGACGTGTTCGTCTTCGACCAGAAGGGGATCGACAAGGAGGGGAGGGTGGTCGGCGAGTACCGGGCTACCGGGGTCAGGCCGCTGTTCGCGGAACGCTTCAGGGTGTACGGATACGAGCTGCCCCGGGACATCTTTGAAAATTAGGAGGAACCTTGCTGGTACCGATCCTGATCATAACCTTCCTCGCGGTTTTCTGCCTGTTCATCGCGCTCTACCTGGGCGTCACCGCGGTCAGGAACTCCCCTAAGTACGAACTGAAGAGGCGATTGCAGCGCCTGGCCCGGGACAAGAGCGCCCAAGGGATGCCGGAGGATCTCCGTGCCGAGATCATCAGGGAAATCCCCCCCCTGGACCAGATTCTCGCCAAGCTGCCGCTGACCCGCGATCTCGACAAGAAACTCGACCACGCTGGGTTGAAGATCACCGCTTCGCGCTTTGTCATGGTCGCATCCTCGGTCACGGTGCTGGCCTTCATACTGATCCTGCTGCTGTCGAAATCGATCCTGGCGGCCCTTGTCGGGGCGGTGCTCCTGTCGCTGCTCCCGTTTGCCTACCTGCAGTTCAAAATCAGGGAGCGGCTGGAAAAGTTCACCGAGAACTTCCCCGACGCCTTGACCATGATCTCCAGGAGCCTGCGTGCCGGCCACTCCTTCAATAGCGCCATCCAGCTGGTCGGCGAGGAGATCGCGGACCCCGTGGGGGAGTTGTTCAAAACCGCCTACGAACAGCAGCTGTTAGGCCTGAGGATCACTGAGACCCTCAGCAACCTCAACGAGAGGATCGAAAGTCTCGACCTGAGGTTTTTCACCACCGCCATCGCCATCAACAACGACGTCGGGGGCAATCTCTCCGAGATCCTGGAGAACCTCGCCAAGACCATCCGTGAGCGTTTGAAGATCAGGAGGCAGGTCCGGGTCTACACTGCCCAGGGGAGGATGACCGGATACGTGCTGGGCGTCTTGCCCGTGGTCACCTTCGTTCTCTTCAACCTGTTGAACCCCAAATACGAGTCCGCGCTCTATACCGAGACCAAGGGACTCTACGTACTTGCACTGGCGATTGTGCTGCAGGTGGTGGGTCTTTTCGTCATCAGAAAGATCATCAGGATCAGGATCTAGGGGCCAGAGATGCTCTACGCCATAACTGCTACCGTATTCATAGCCATCATTCTCCTTACCTGGGCGGGAGTCTATCCCTACCTGTCACGGCGCAGCGTGGTCCAGACTCGCCTGGAGAAGTTCGAGGTGCAGGAGGTCAGCAAGATCGAGCTGGTCCCCGAGGCCCCCAAGTGGTACGACCAGCTGAGCGACGTGGGGAAAATGCTCAACCTCTCCTCCAAGGAGCGCAACAAGTACTCGAGGATGCTGGTCGCTGCCGGCTACAAAAGGGAGAGTGTCTACGTCTTCTTCGGCGCCAAGATTCTGCTCGCCTGCGGGTTGCCCGCTGCCTACCTGTTTCTCTACGTAATATCAAAGGGGCTCGAGTTCGACCGGCAGGTGATCCTGATCTCTGCGATCCTGGCAATCGTCGGCTATCTCGCTCCCAGCTATTGGCTCTACCACCAGTTCAACGAGCGCAGGCTGAAGATCTTCCACACCCTGCCTGACATCCTCGACCTGATCACGGTTTGCGTCGACGCCGGCCTCAGCATGGACGCAGCGCTGATCAAGACCACGGAGACGCCCCAGTTCGCCGGCGATCCCCTGGCCCAGGAAATAAAGGTAGCCACCATGGAGACCAGGGCCGGCAAGCCGAGGATCGAATCGCTCAAGGACATGGCGGAGCGAACCATGGTCGATGACGTAAAGGCGTTCGTCACCATGCTGAGCCAGACCGAGCGTTTTGGTACCAGCCTGAGCCAGGCCCTGAGCGTCCACGCCGAATCGCTGCGCACCAAGAGGCGGCAGATGGCAGAGGAAGCGGCCGCTAAGACCACCATCAAGATGATCTTCCCGCTCATCCTGTTTGTTTTCCCGGCCCTGTTGGTGGTGATCCTCGGGCCGGCCTACGTCCAGATCAGCAAGGTCCTGATGAAGTAGATAGGTTACCCCCACCGGGGAAAAACGAGCAGGAAAGGAGACCACCTCATGCAACTGGATTTTGACGGAATCGTTTTGCTGATCATCGCGGTCGAACTGGCTCTTATCTACACGCGGCTGGCCAGGAAGTAACTTCTCTCGTGCCCGGCGGCTCCCTGACCGGGAGCCGCCCTTAGGGGCGAACACCCAATTCTGCTATGAACCCGTGAAGTTTGAGGAGGAAATATGCGAGGTATACTCAGGGCGGCAGTCGTTCTCCTGCCGGTGTTGATCATGTCCTTGGCCGGGTGCGGCGGCAGCTCCAGTGGCAACACGAACCCCTTCACCCCGGGCACGGGTGATGCGAGCACGCCCACGGGATCTGGTACGGTGCTTTCGTATAAGCTCTCGTTGAGCGTGCCTGCCACGGTCGGTTCGAATGGCTCTGTCATAGCGACTGCTACGCTGACCGACTCGGAAAACAGGCCTGTATCACAACAGCCCATCAAGTTCGAGGCCATCGAAGGACCGGTCACCATCGCCACTCCCATACAGCAGACCGTCTCCGATGGGACCGCGGTCAATGTGGTGAAAGCTGATGAGACTACAACGTCGGCGGTTGACGTCATCCTCAAGGCGTCCTCTTCGGTAAACGGGCAGTTGGTCACCGCTGTCGCCATAACCAAAATTCTGCGTAGCGAAACCAACATCATCAAGTTTTTGACCACAAAAAGCCCCACCGATCCGGACGGCACGTTGAACACCATCAAGGTAAGCCTGAATGCCGTTCCACTTCCTTCTGATCCCAGGATGATTCTGCAACTGGTTCCCTTCCAGGTGCTGGACAATAACGGCTACCCGCGCACCCGCGTCCCGGTAACGGTCAGTGTCTACAGCGAGATCGGGAATTGTCCCGTGTTCATCGACTCACCGGAAACCCTGCAGCAGACCGTCACCACGGATGACACCGGCAAGGGGATCTTCAATGCCGGTGTGGTAGTGGCCGTTCCTGAAATAGGCAGTGAAAACTCGTGCTCGCTGGTATACAAGGTCGAGGCGCCGGACTGGAGCAACCCTGCGGCCAAAATCTTCTCCTACGGCGGCTTTATTGCGACACTGGTGAACACCCAGGCCAATAGCCAGCCGTCATCAAACTGATATGATCACCAAGGGGGACTACTTGATGCGCCTTATCACTTCCTTACTGATGGGACTGCTGCTACTCACGTCGAACGTCTTCGCCGCCGGTATCGACGGCAGGATCGGCCTTACCGGAAAGCTCGGCTTCCAGATGCCGTTGCAGGATGACCTGATCAGCGGCACCACCAAGTCCGGTACCGGCTTCGCCGCGGGCGGCGGTCTCATCTACGGCTTCGGCAGTAACTTCGCTGCCGAGCTAGACATCACCCATGCGCCGTCACTGTCGGTCGAGAACGGCAGCGGGAAAGTAGGGGACGTCACCCTCACTGACTTCTCCCTTGGGCTGCAGTACCGCTTCACCCCGGACAGGCAGTTGGTTCCCTACCTCGGGGCGGGGGTCGATTTCATCCAGGGGAGCTTCACCAACAAGTACAACGGCAAGTTCGACCTGTCCTGGACGACGGGAGGGCATGTCAGCGCCGGCGTGGACTACTTCGTGACCAGGGGGATCGCCTTGACGGCGGAACTGAAGGGCGTCTTCGCGCCCACCGGCGACCTGAAATCGACCGCCAACGAGTACGACCCCACCAGCTTCCTGGGCATGGTCGGCGTGCGGCTCTTCCTTCCGGAACACCCCTTCGACTGACCATGACGGCGGTGGATCTCGATACCGGCAAGGTGCTGGCCCGGGAAGTTGACCTGGCCGACAGCTTCTTCGCCCGGCTGAAAGGTCTCCTCGGGCGGCGCGAGCTTCCCGCCGGGAGAGGGCTATGGATCAGGCCCTGCAGCAGCGTGCACACCTTCGGGATGAGATTCACCATCGACGTGCTTTTCATGGACCGGGACATGCGGGTGGTGGCCGTGGCGAAGACGCTGCGCCCCAACCGCGTGTCCCCTTTTTGCTCTCGGGCCTACAGTGTGCTGGAACTGCCTGCCGGTGTCCTCGACGCCGATGTTACCGCGGTGGGAAACCGGATTGAGATTACGTGAAGTTCCTGCCCGCAAGCCTTCCACGGCTAAGACCCGGTGTAGACGTCAGCTGGATCCGGTAGTGAACTGAAAAGGTGGCATGGATTGATCAAACCCAAAAGCGGCTCTTCCTTCCTGGTTCCATCGATCGGAGACTTCCTTTTTATCTCCGTTTTTCTGCTCATGACCGTCCATTCCGGGAAGAACCTGCTCGGCGACGGCGATACCGGCTACCACGTCCGCGCCGGCGAGTACATCCTGAAGACCCTGACCATCCCCCGTTACGACATGTTCTCCTACCTTTCCCCGCCGCTGCCCTGGACCGCGCACGAATGGCTGTCCGAGGTTCTTATGGCGGTCATCCACCGTTTCTCCGGGCTGACCGGCGTTGTCACCTTCTACGCTTTCCTGATCGCGCTCACTTTCTACCTCTTGTTCAAGGTTGTCGATGCAACCCTCGACAACATAATTGTTTCCATCCCCTTGGTCATCCTGACCACTGCCGCCTCGTGCCTGCACTGGCTAGCGAGACCCCACATCATCTCCATGTTGTTCATGGTGATCTGGCACCGCCTGCTGGACCGGTTCCAGTACGAGGACCGGCGCCAAGGGCTCTACCTGCTGCCCGTCATCATGCTCCTTTGGGTCAACCTGCATGGGGGCTTCATGGGGGGCTTCATGCTGCTCGGGGTCTACCTGCTGGGCAACGGCCTCGACCTGGTGCTCAAAAAGGGGGGGGAGGGGCGGCCAAGCCTGGAGAAGTTGCGCGCCCTCGGCGTGGCCACCGGGGTGTGCCTGGTCGTCACCCTGATGAATCCCTACGGCTTTCACATCCTGCTGTTCCCCTTCCAGTTGACCTCCTCCAAGGATCTCATGGACACGGTTTCTGAGTTTCTCTCGCCCAATTTCCACGAGAGTTACGTCAGGTGGTTCGAGGTCTACCTGCTGGGGTTGGTGGCCACCCTAGGCTTCTCCAAGGTGAAGCTGAACTTCATCGAGGCCGCCCTGATGGTCCTCTTCCTCTACATGGCACTGTTCTCCGCCCGGTACATACCACTTTTCGTCATCGTGGTGACCCCGATCTGGGGGAAACACCTGGACCAGATGCTCAAGGGATCCGATCTGAAACTGGCCACGTTCCTCAAAACCCGGTCCCGCAACATTGCCGCCATCGATGCCAGGTCCTACGGCCATCTCTGGCCTGCTGTCGCTGTCGGCGCCGTGCTTGTAGCCATCTATACGGGTAAAATAGAGTTCACTTTCAGCCCTGAAGTTAAACCGGTAGCCGCCATCGAATTCCTCAAGAAGGAAAGGATCAGCGGCAACATGTTCAACAATGACGAATTCGGAGACTGTGTCATCTACAGTGCAGCCCCGATGTACAAGGTGTTCATCGATGGCAGGCTCGACATGTACGGTGGCGCCAGGGTGAAGGAATACAAGAAGGTGACCAACTTTCAGCAGGGGTGGGAAGGGGTGTTAGACAAGTACCGCATCTCCTGGGTCTTTTTCGACGCCAACGCGCCCTTTTCTCGGTACCTGCAGGCCAACCCGGGTTGGAAGCTCATCTACGCCGACAAGGTGGCCAACATCTTTGTCCGCAACGTGCCACAGTACCAGTACCTTATCAGGAAGTATCCTGCGGTCCGCCCTGTCCCAAAGGACGACAAGGACGACAAGGTCTGATCGGGTAGCAGAAGGGACTGTAAAGTGGCAAAGTTCCGCCTCGCCAATCGAGCCTCTGCGAAGAGGGCAGGTGGATTTGCAGGGATCATTACCTGGAACAGCAAGTTTCCACCGCATCTGGAATAACTATGGAAGACCATATCCGGTTGATAAAAAGGAGGAGACGCCTTGACGGGGCCTGGTCAGTTGCCGGGTCGCTGGTCGTGCACGCGCTGCTGTTCCTCGCGCTGACGTCATCGTCGCTTTTCTATCCCCAAACCGGACTCAGCGCGCGGTTCGACATCCTCTGGCTTGACACGTCCTCGTTGCCCATGGCGCCAACCGCACTCCCCGCAGAGACCAGTAGCGCTCCCATGGCCACGGCGCAGGTCGATCCGCAGCCTGCCAGCGGTGCCGCTGCTACTGTGCTGCCGAAATCCCCTGTAACCGCAGTTGAAGAGTCCCTGCCCGAAGAACCTCTGCCCGCAGCAGTCCCAGAAACAGCCGACATCGAGATGGTGACCGCGAAAAGCGCCGGTAGCCAGCCGAAAAAGCTGGCGCAGGACCCTAAAAAGGGACTGGTGGTGGCCAAGGCCAAACCCGTTCAGGAAGAGCAGGAGGAAGCCGAGGTTGAGGAGCTGGATACACCGCCGCAACCGGATCCGGCCGAGGAGGCACGAGCCCGGGAAGAAGCCGAGCGCAAGCGACTCGCGGAGGTAAAGGCGGAACAGGAGCGGCAGGCCGAGGCGGAGGCCAAGCGGCAGCGTAAGGCGGCCCAGCAACAAGAGGCTGAACGCAAAGCCGCGGAAAAAAGAGACGCGGAGCGCAAGGCAGCCGAAGCGGCCAGGCAGAAAGCCGAGCAGGAGAAGGTGGCCCACGAAAAGGCGCTCCTGGAGCGCCGGGCAGCGGAAAAGGTACGCCAGGAAAAGCTGGCCCTGGAGCGGGAAAAGGCGGCAGCGGAGAAAGCCGAGCTGGAGCGCAAGGCCGCCGAGGCGAAACGTGCCGAACAGGAAATACTGGAAAAACGCCAGGCGGAGTTGCAGCGCCGGGCTGCGGATCGGGCCAGGCAGGAGCGGCTGGTCCGTGAACGTGAACGTGCCGTTGCCGAGAAGGAAGAGCAGGAGCGCCGCGTAGCAGCAGCCAAGGCCGAGCAGGAACAGCAGGAACAACGGGAGGCCGAACGGGAGCGCGTGGCGGCGGCCCGCGCCCTGGCCGAACAACAGGCCAAGGAACGGGAACTGTTGGCGGCCGAAAAGGCACGGCAGGAGCGTGAGGCTGTGGCCGAGAGAAAGCGGCGCGCAGATCAGGCCGCCCAGGAAAAGCGCAAGGCGGAGCAGGAGCGCAAGGCGGCCCAGCGCGCAGAAGCGGAGCGGTTGGCACGCGAGCGGGAGCAGCTGGAAGCCGAGAAGGCGGAGCAGCGCCGCCAGGCGGCAGCTGAGAAAAAGCGGCTGGCCGATCAGGCGGCCCAGGAAAAGCGCAAGGCGGAGCAGGAACGCAAGGCGGTCCAGCGCGCCGAAGCGGAGCGCCTGGCACGCGAGCGGGAGCAGCTGGAAGCCGAAAAAGCGGAACAGCGCCGCCAGGCGGCAGCCGAGAAGAAGCGGCTGGCCGAGCAGGTCGTGCAGGAAAAGCGCAAGGCAGAGCGGGAGCGCAAGGTCGCCCAGCGCGCCGAGGCGGATCGGGTCGCGCGAGAGCGGGAGCAGCTGGAGGCACAGCGGGCCGAACAACTACGCCAGGCTGCGGCCGAGAAAAAGCGCATTGCCGAGGAGAAGAAAAAGGCCGAACAGGATCGCAAGGCAGCCCTTCGTGCCGAGGCAGAACGGGCCGCACGCGAGCGTGAGCAACTGGCGGCCCGGCAGGAGGAGCAGCGCCGGCAGGCCGCGGCGGAGAAAAAGCGGCTGGCCGAACAGGCGCTGCTGGAGAAGAGAAAAGCGGAGCTGGAGCGTCAGTCGGCCCTGAAGGCCCAACAGGATAAGCTGGCGCAGGAGCGTGTCCAGGCAGCCGCACGCCAGGCGGAGCTGGCGCGTCTGGCCGCGGCTGAGAAGAAAAGGGCGGAGCAGGAGATGCTGGAGCGCAAGAGGGCAGAAGCCGAGCGTCTGGCCGCCATGCGCGCCCAGGCAGACCAACTCGCCCGCGAGCGCCTTGCCGCGGAGAAGGCCGAGCAGGCACGCCGTGCCGCGCTAGCCGCGGCGAGCCAGTTGCCGATGCCGGTGAAGCCTGCCGAACCGGCGAAGAAGGAGACGGTGGGGCCAAGACCGTCCGAGAAGCCGCCGGAAGAAAAAGGGGTAGTGATTCCCTCCATGCATGGCGACCTCAAGCTGATTGTTGCCGGCGCCAGCGACCTCAAGATCACGGTTTCCTTCAAGGAGTACCCGAAGTCGAAGCGGGGCAGGGCACTCAGCCGTTCAGAAGCAAGGCGCGAGCAGAAGATAACGCCAGTGGTAGTAAAGACGCCGGAAAAAACCAAGGAAGCCGTCATCGAAAAGGCCGGCGAGGGGATCTACACCTTCACGGCCGAGAGCGAAGGCAAAGAGGCGTCCAATGCCAAGTTCACCTTGAAGATCTTCGAGATGAGCAAGACCGGGAAGTTGAAGCAACTCGGTTCCCGGAACATTGCCGGCAAAGCCGTAGTGGCCCGGGTGCTGATGCCCGACGGCATCCTCTGGGAAGACGACGAAGCCTTCACCGGCACCATGCAGGACAGCGAAGGCATCACCAAGTTCAACGCCGACACCGGCCTCGTGTGGAAAGAGTACGGCCAGTAAAGACTGTAGTTGGTTCTTTGGAGATCTGCGACGTGCAGGGTATTTCCCACGAAGCAGTGGACCTGCCCAAGAGTCCCACCCTTTTGCTGAGCGGGGGCAGGGGGGATTTGCCTTGGCAGTTTGCCCCGCCTTTTTATTCCGGCCCCCTCCTCTTGACGATGAAGAAAGCGTTGAACTCCGCCACCTTGGTGTCCCCGTTGAAGATCTCAGCCACCCCGACGATCTTGCGCTCGTCCTGAGGGGTGGCGCGGGCCACAGCGCGGACCGAGCCTTCCCGAACGGCGGCGAAGAATTTCAGGTGCAGGTCCACCGTCACGAAGTCGGATCCCTCCGGCAGAATGCTCTTGATGGCCATGGCCACGGCGGTGTCGGCCAGGGAGGTGATAGCGCCTCCATGCATGAGCCCCACACCCTGCGCCAGTTTCAGTTTGAACGGCATGCTGAGGACCGCGCGTCCGTCACCGGCCTCCTCGATGCGCATGCCGAGGTACTCCTCGAAGGGGGCGCAGGCGATCCACCCCGAAAGCTGGAACTGCGCGGCGCTGCCCGTCATATCCTCGTCGTAGTGGTACACGAAACCTCCTTTTTGCTTGTGATGCCCGTGGGAGCCCGATGATAAGCAGGCCTGGTACAGGTAAAGATGCCATCCTTTTCTACGTTTCCCTCGCGGCGTTGACAGTCGCATCGGTGTGGCCGATCTGGGCGAGCCGTCTCCTGCCGATGCAGGACTACCCGCAACACCTGTTCCTCGCCCAGGTGATGGCCACCTATCACGACCCCTCGTACAACTGGCAGGAGTTCTACCGGATCGACCTCGGCGTGCGCCCGTACATGCTGTGGTACCTCGCCATGAAAGTGCTCACCCTGGTCTGCGCGGTCGAGACTGCGGGTAAGATCCTTTTTTCACTTTACATACTGCTGATGGGCCTGCTGGCGTTGGTTGCGCGGCGCCTCGCGCCGCCGAGCGGCTACCCCTGGGGCAGCCTGCTCCTCTTCCCCTTTGCCTTCAACCAGATGTACTTCCTGGGGTTCCCAAATTTCGTCCTGTCGCTGCCGTTGATTTTCCTCGCCCTGTTGGACCTCGATGCGCTGGCTGCTGGGCCTTCGGTGGGAAGGGTGGCACGCCACGGCATGTACCTGATCCTTCTTTTCCTGATCCACCCGTACAGCCTGCTGGTCTACATAGCCCTTTCCGCGACGCCCGCCTTGACCTCGATCGCCCAGCGCAAGCAGTTGCTGCGGACCTTGCTGCCGGCGGCGGTCATGGCGGTGGTCATTGGTGTCTGGTACATGGCCCAGCATGGCCCAAGCGCCACCCCTACCAGCGTACCGTGGAGCGTGCGTTGGTTGGTGCCGCACCGCTCCCTGGCATTTTACCTGCTCCAGTTCACCGGGATGCGCATCATTGGCGGACCGGACTGGTCCTGCGTCATGATATGGGTGGTCGTCGCTGTCGTCTTCGATATGGCATGGAGGCGTCGTACCGACCAGGACACTATCGACAAGCGCTTTCTGGCCTGGTTCGCCGCGTCACTGGTCGGCATCTTCGTCCTTCCTTTCTGGATGGGCTACTACTCCTACTTCAACCTTCGCCTCGCGCCAGTCTCCTATTTCTCGTTGGCGCTGCTTCTGTGCTGTCTGCGGATCCCGTTTCGTCATGCCGCGCTGCTCACCGTATGCGCGCTGGCGCTGCTGATACAATCGATTCGCCTGCAGCATGCGGTCGCCTTCGAGAAGGAAGCTATCCTCCCTGTGGCTGCGGTTGCGCAGAAGAACTCGCTTGTACTTCCACTCGTGTACCGGTCCGATTCGCCTTTTCTGGACCCTTACTACTTCAACGAGATCCATAGCCACGACGCCGAATACTACCAGATGTTTGCGGGAGGAGGGGCAACGCCGACGCTGTTCCCCAACGCCATGATGCCGGTACAGTACCAGCCGGGAGTGGTGCTTCCCTACCCGAAAAAGCCGGCAGACTTCTCTTGGGAGCGGTACGGCACGTATTACGATTACCTGCTGGTTCGCAGCGCTCCCGGGTCGCTTTACCCGGACTTGTTCCGCTACTGTGACCTTGTTGCCAAGTCAGGTCCTTGGGAGGTTTTCAAGAACAGGACGGCGCGCAAGTCGCAGTGATGCTGCATGCGCTGGTCGGTGCAAGATACAAAATGCCCTTACCTTGGGCAACCTTAAAGTTCCTGTTGGATACTTGAAGGAAATACCAGGATGTGGAACCTTCTCACAGACATCCTAGCCAGGGCTCGTTCCTGTCGGATCGGCATTGCGTACGCCTTGCTTGCCCTCGGTGCTTGTTGTTTCGCGGCTCAGCCCCTGGTCCGGCAGGCACTCCCCCTCGCGCACGACGTGGGATTTCATCTTTTCCAGGCCGATCAGTTTGCCAGTTCCCTTCACAGCGGAGTCATCTTGCCGCGCTGGGTTGCCGATGCCAACATGGGGTACGGCAGTCCCAATTTCGTTTTTTATGCCCCTCTTAGTTATTACTTGACGGCTGCCCTTAACCTGTTGTCAGGCTCTGTTCAGGCCGCGATGATCGTGACCATTTTGCTTGCATTCTTTATTTCGGGGATCGCCATGTTCCACGCTGCCGGACGGTTGTGCGGCCGGGAAGGTGCCTTGGTTGCGGGGATCCTGTATCAGGTGTTGCCATACCACCTGCTTGACCTTTATGCTCGCTGTACCCTTGCTGAGTTGTTCGCCTTCACCTGGTTCCCCTTGGTCTTTCTCTTCGCGCACGGAGTGTTCAGCTCCGATCGCAAACACCTTCATGCTGCGGGGCTGAGCGTCACCTATGCTGCTCTGATCCTCACCCATCTTGTGTCCGGCTATATTTTTACCCCGGTCCTGCTCGCCTTTTTCGTATTTGAGTACTTGTCCCATAAGAAGGTGAGGGACGCCACTCTGGCCATGACCGCAATGGCGGGTGGCCTGGGGCTCGCGTCCTTTTACCTGGTGCCGGTCGTCTTCGAGAGGAAGTTCGTCCACATCGACTTCATCGTCCGATGCTTCGTGGGAAATTTCAGGGATAACTTCCTGTTCTGGCTGGGGCACGCGCCGCAGGGATTGCATAATTTCGGGGCCATGCTACATCTCGCCACCATTTTGGACCTGGTCGTATTCATCTCGCTGGTTGCTGTGCTACGGGGCGGGGCGAAAGAGAAAGAGGAGGGGGAGCATACCTTTTTCACCCTGCTGTTCCTGGTTGCCCTCTTCATGACAACGCCCTTGTCCGGACCGCTGTGGGTGGCACTCCCCGGCTTAGCCACCCTGCAATTCCCTTGGCGTTTCCTGTCGCTGATGGAGGTTTCCTTGTGTTTCCTCGCCGGGAAGGTGGTTTCAGGAGGTGCCGGATGTGCAGGTTCTGGGACGCGTGATAAGGCCGTGGTGTACTCCCTGCTTACGGTACTGTTGGTCGGGGGGATCATTGTGGCCAAGAGCGGTAGCACCATCGCAGCAGGATACCGGGGCTATCCCGTGGCACGGGAATACACCCCTGCGACGGTAACGGAACTTGATGCACTGCTGACTAAAAAAACAATAAAAGTTGAAACTGTTGCCGGTACCGCATCGTCGCAGGTACGGGAGTGGTTACCGGAGCGTCGTGTCCTGGCGGCAAATGCTTCGACGCGAGCTGTCGTGAGGGTCGCCACCTCGTACTATCCAGGCTGGATAGCCGACATTGACGGAGTCGCCGTGCCGGTCGGGGTGGAGACAGGAAGTGGAGCAATTCTCATCGGGGTCGCTCCTGGAAATCATCTCGTTACCCTCAGGTTCGTCGACACACCTTTGCGGGCAGCCGCTAAATACATTTCCGCTGCATTTTTTACGATGCTACTTGGCTACCTAGCCTTCACTGTAGGGCAAATGATCACAGAGAAACAAAATATAGCCGTAGAAAGGAAGATGTCATGAACTACTGCACGAAGTCGTTAACCGTGGCTGCCTTGGCAGTGGCAGTCGCCTGTCCTGCTTTTGCCGACACCCTGGTCATCACGTACGCCTCCGGTGAGGTACAGACAGTTACCTTGTCGGGCCCCGCTAAGGATATCCAGGATGTCTCCGTCGGAGAAACCTCCGTCCCCCTTTCGGAAAAGGTGAGGAACTTTCTCCTGGGGAAACCGCCGGCATCAGACCAGGCTCGGGGTAAAGAGTCAGCCGGAGCGGCAAAAAAACAAAGCCCGCTGCTGAAGTGGGCTCCGCCAGTTTCGGAATGAGCCCGACACTATGATACGGTCCTTTCCCGTTACACCTGTTCGTTGTCACCAGCCCTTACGATCGAGGAAGGGAGCCTGGTGTCGTCCCAGCCGCTTGACATGTGCAAGGTGCTTTATATCCTTTAGCCCGTTAGCTATATCTAATTTTGCGTGGAAACCAACGCACCAACGGCAAAGGAGGCATCAATGGTCATGCAAAGGAGGATAAAGAGGGACTATCACCGGTTTGGTCCGAAAGAATTTCTCGCATTTTCACAGAAGGTGCAGCTTAGCCTGATTGGCAACAAGAACTACCCCGATTCGGTTTGGGGGGGCAATGCCGCGCTCCTGCAAAAGATCGTAGAACTGGTGACGGCGTTGGTGACAGCCTACCGTCTGGCTAGTAATGGCGATCGGCTTCTGATCCGCGAGCGGGACAAACTTATAGAAGAGGTCATAGCCCTCCTCGATGAGATGGCCTCGTTCCTGGAAGCGGTGTCGATGCGGAATCCCGATGCCTTGTACACCACCGGTTTTAACATCGCTCAGGAGCGTAGAAGTTTCCGCAGGGCCAAGGTTGCTCTTACCGCTTCTGCCGATTTTACTGTCACCAATTCCGGTGAACCGAGAAAGGCTATGGCTAGCGCAAGTCCTGTGCATGGCGCCTATAACTACGAGATTCACATCAACACCAAGGATCCTGCGGTCGAGTCGGATTGGTTTCACAAATCCATGTTCCCGGATGCCAGAAACATGGTCTTGGATAACCTGGACCCGGTGAACACCTTCTTCAGGATGAGACAACACGGTCCCGATGGCCCCGGTCCCTGGTCTTCAATCACCAGTGTCCTGATCTCCTGACGTTCCTTCCACATCCAGCGAGGGTGCCACCAAGGCACCCTCGTTCCGTTTTCTTCCAACCACGCGCCTCAATGGTTGTACCAGCGCATCCAAGCTGGTTCCTAACTCACAACCAAAAAAAATTCCTTCCCCCTCATTAATGTACTTACGCCCTAACCAGGAGTTCGTGTCTCCTAACTAGGATGTCCTGACCCCTAACTAGGAGGTCCTGACCCCTAACTAGGAGGTCGTGTCCCCTAACTAGGAGGTCGGGTCCCCTAACTAGGAGGTCGCGTCCCCTAACTAGGAGGTCGCGTTCCCTAACTAGGAGGTCGCGTTCCCTAACTAGGTTGTCGTGTCCCCTAACTAGGAGGTCGCTTCCCCTAACTAGGAGGTCGCTTCCCCTAACGAGGAGGTCGTGTCCCCTAACGAGGAAGTCGTGTCCCTTAACGAGGAAGTCGTGTCCCTTAACGAGGAGGTCGCGTTCTTTAACTAGGAGGTCGCGTCTCCTAACCAGGAGGTCTCGTTTCTCTGTGGTGGCCCTTGCGGAAAGTTCTGATAAAATTAGAATAAGTACATGAGTGAGGCGGGCCCGCAACCCGTACCGACGCAAAACCTCGCCAAGCGATCCAAACAAGCTCTTACATAAGAGGTTCTATGCTAACTTTCAAGGAGGTTGCCGAGACGGTTGGCGTCGTTATCGACGGGGCAGGTGTGATAGCCATTTGTGTCGGTCTAGTGGTGGCGGTAACCAGGTATGCCGTCCAAGGTCGTAGGGTCGAGGACGGATTTAAGCAGTTGCGTCAGGACCTCGGACGGGGGATCCTGCTCGGCCTGGAATTTCTTGTTGCAGCGGACATCATCCGCACCGTTGCCGTAACCCCCACCCTGGGAGGGGTGTTAGTTCTGGGCGTTATAGTTGTTATTCGGACCTTTTTGAGCATGGCCTTGCAAGTAGAGCTTGAAGGCCACTGGCCCTGGCAGCGGAAACCGGAGGAAGCGCCTCCGAGCTGATAGAGCCGGTCGAAATTGTTCAGCCGTCGATTGGGTGGGCGGGGGTATCGAGCAGCAGCTGATAGAAGGCGAGGTCGAGCCACTTGCCGAACTTGAAGCCGACCTGGGGCAGGGTACCGACGTGTTTGAAGCCGAGTTGCTCGTGCAGTGCAATGCTGCCGGTGTTGGTGGCGTCGATGCCGCCTATCATGGCATGCATCCCGTTGCCGCGCGCCGCTGCTATTAACTCCTGCATCACGGACCGGCCAAGGCCGCGTCCGCGATGGTCCTTGTGCACATATACCGAGTGTTCCACCGTGTACTTGAAAGCGGGGAAAGCGCGGAATGTGCCGTAACTGCCAAATGCCAGCAGCACCCCGTTGCAGTCCTCGATACCGATAATCGGGAACCCCGCCGACCGTTTGGTCTCGAACCAGTTTTGCATGAATTGCCGTGTCCGCGGCTGGTACTCGTAGAGCGCAGTCGAGTGCACGATCGCATCATTGAAAATATCCAGTATCGCATCCCCGTGTCGCTCAAAGCTGCAGCGCACTACATTCTGTTCACTCATGTGATTCCTCAGGTCAAGTGGACGGCGCGAAGAACTGGTGGCGTGCCTCTCTTAAGGTGGCTACCAGCAACCCAAGCCCCAGGGAGCTGACGGCTACCGCTGCGATGCGGTTGAACGTGCCGCGCGACCGTGCGTAACCGGCTCGTACCTTGTCGCGGGAAAACAAGTACGCTAGAAACAGGTGATAGCAGCTCGAACTCACCATGACCATTACGATCACGGCTACTTGCAGGGCCCTGCTTGGAGTTGCAGGGAACGACGCCGCGAAGATGCTGCCAAAGAACAAGGCCGCTTTCGGGTTGGTCATGTTGGTAAGAAATCCGAGGCGGAATGCGGCGATAGCACTTTTAGAGGCACGCAGCTCCATCCGAGTCATTGCTCCCGAGGACGCACGCCAGAGGCGGCTGGCGATGTAGAGGAGGTAGATGCCGCCTCCTACCTGCAGCGTCAACCGCATCGCCGGGAAAACCACGAAGATTACGTGGATTCCGAACACCGCACTGACGCACCAGAGTGTAGAGCCTAAGGCAACTCCGAGTGCGGCAACGCATGCAGAGCGGCCCTGCTCGCTGGCGGCCAGTTGTGTTATTAAAAGGGTGTTGGCACCTGGGCTAAGAAGAATAGCGGCGTAAAGTAGCCAGATAGTCAAAAGAACTGAGAACACGGAGATACCTCTCACAGCATGAAGTTTGGGAAATGTAGCCCATTCTTAGTGTCAACGCAAGCACGTCCCCTCTAGCCCCCGAGGCAGCAGAAAACCTTTTTGCAACATTGACGATTGTTAATTTTGCAGTAGTGTCTCCAGTTGCATATGAGATTATCACCTAACCTAGAGGAGGTACGCAATGCGGCTACTTTCAAAAACGTGTGTGGTGGGGTGTTTGGGGGTGAGCGTCATATTGGGGGGAACCAGTCAGGGGCTGGCTCTACCAAAGCAGCAAACGTTCCATTGTGAATGCGACTGCTCGTACAACGGCCAGGTAGACCATAGCGTCAACTTCAGTGCTGGCGACTGCAGCGTAGCGATGGGTATGGTGTGTCAGGTTGAAGTTCCCCAGCAGGGAGTGTGGGTGATCAGGAACGGAGAAATCACCGGCTGTTTAGGTACTGCGGCTATAGGGACGCGGGCCATCGGCGCCATTGGAGTGGGGATTCCCTCCGTCAGGCAAGGCTCCTCCTCCCGCTAATAAGCTTTCCGCGCGAAGTTAAATGAGTGGGGGACGTTGCCGAGATTTTGACTTTCTGTCTTTGTTGCGCTTGTAAATCTCAAAATCTCAGCAACGTCCCTCCGATGTTTCAGGGCGGTAGCGGGGAGGAGTGAACCTCAAAAACAACCGCAATCGGCAGCGCGCGGCGACGGGGCCGGTCTACAGCGGCATGCCGAGGCGGCGCATCTTTTCGACCAGGGTGGTGCGGTTGATGCTGAGCATCGCGGCGGCGCGGGCTTTGACGCCGCCGGATAACTGCAAGGCTTCGCCGATCATGCGCTTTTCAATCTCACTGATGGCCTGCACCATGTCGATACCGGCGGGGGTGACGCTGACGGAGTGGGCGCCTTCCTGGTAGTTCTTGGCGATGTTGGCGGGTAGGTCGCGCAGGGTAATAACATCGCCTTCGGTGAGCGCAACGATACGCTCCATGATGTTCTCCAATTCGCGCACGTTGCCGTTCCAGGGATACGCCTCCAACGCCTCCAACGCCTCTTTGTCGAGGTGCATGATGGGACGCTGCATGGAGTGGCAGTTCTTCGCCAGGAAGTGACGGGTGAGGGGGAGGATGTCCTCGATACGCTCGCGCAGCGGAGGAATGAGAACCGGGATCACGTTGAGTCGGTAAAAAAGGTCCTCACGGAAATTGCCGCGCGCGACTTCTTCCTCGAGGTTCACGTTGGTAGCGGAGATGACACGCACGTCGAGTTTTATCTGCTTGTTGGAACCGACGCGCTCGACTTCCTGCTCCTGGAGCACACGCAGCAGCTTGGTCTGCAGGTGCATCGGGAGGGTGCCGATCTCGTCGAGGAAAATGGTGCCGTAGTTGGCGGCCTCGAACTTACCTACCTTTTCCTTTACCGCACCGGTGAAGGCTCCCTTTACGTGACCGAACAGTTCGCTCTCCAGGAGATTCTCGGGGATGGCGGAGCAGTTGACGGCAATGAACGGCTTGTCCTTTCTGTTGCCGTTGAAATGGATCGCCTTGGCGACCAGCTCCTTGCCGGTACCGGATTCGCCCAGGATGAGGACGGTGGAGTCGGTCTTGATGATCCGCTTCATGCGCGAGAAGAGCTGCTGCATGGCCTGCGAGTTACCGATAATATTGGCGAACTCGTACTTGTCCTGCAACTGCTTCTTGAGGTAGACGTTTTCGCTTAACAGCTGCCCTTTCTCGACGGCCTTGTCGATGATGATGCGCAGCTCTTCGATGTTGAGGGGCTTGGTGATGTAGTCGTAGGCACCTTTCTTCATCGCCTGCACCGCGGTCTCGGCGGAACCGTGACCGGTGACCAGGATGACTTCGGTGTGCGGGGAGTCCTGCTTCACCCGGGTCAGGATGTCGATGCCGTTCATGTCGGGCAGAAACAGGTCGCTGATGACGATGTCGAACGGCTCGCCGGCCAACTGGTCCAGGCCTTCCTTGCCGCTGGAGCACCCCTTGATGGCAAAGCCGCTCGCCTTGAGCAAGATGAGCATCGCCTCGCGGCTGCCGTCGTCGTCTTCTATGAGCAGTATTTTTATGGTGGGTTTCATTCGGTGAGTTCCCAGTGTTAGAGATTTCTTCAATAACATGGATGAAAGCATTTGGCAATATGCATATTTGACGTAAAGCCTTGTTCCGATATACTTACGCGGGTTTATCGCCCTTTATTAAGCAGTATCCGCGGAGGAAATCATGAACGTCGTGAACCTGTTTCCGGTGCTTATCGTCCTGTTTTTCATCGTGGCTTTCTTGGCCAATGCAATCCGCATCCTCCCTGAATACGAGCGGGGGGTACTGTTCCGGCTGGGGCGGGTTAAAAAGGTACGCGGCCCTGGTCTCGTGCTGATCATTCCCGGCATCGACCGGCTGGTACGCGTTTCGCTGCGCATCGTGGCCATGGACGTTCCCTCCCAGGACGTGATCACCCACGACAACGTCACCGTGAAGGTTTCCGCGGTCATCTACTTCCGCGTGGTGGATGCTGTGCGGGCGGTGGTCGAGATGGAGAACTACCTGTACGCCACCAGCCAGCTTTCCCAGACGACGCTCAGGAGCGTGCTCGGGCAGGTTGACCTGGACGAACTCCTCGCCAACCGCGAGAAGATCAACAAGGAACTCCAGGAGATCCTGGACCGGCAGACTGAGCCCTGGGGGGTGAAGGTCTCCACGGTCGAGGTGAAGAACATCGACCTGCCGCAGGAGATGCAGCGAGCCATCGCCAGGCAGGCGGAGGCCGAGCGCGAGCGGCGCGCCAAGGTCATCCACGCTGAGGGCGAGTTGCAGGCCTCGGAGAAACTGGCGCAGGCGGCGACCATCATGGGGAACGAGCCGATGTCGCTGCAGTTGCGGTACTTGCAGACGTTGACGGAGATCGCGGCGGAAAAAAACTCCACCACCATCTTCCCGGTGCCTATCGACTTGATTAAGATGTTTATTGATAAGATGGGGACATAGGGGATTGGAGGGGCGGGGTGGCAAGTTAAAAGCAGACTAAAAAGAGGCAAATCATCCCTCCTGTCCCTCCTTCGCAAAGGGGATACCGTGGCATGTGCGACGCTTTGACTGGAGCAGTTGCCGGCTGCATTCAAAGTTGACTATGTAATGGCGATGTGAGACATTGGCGCAATCTTAAACTGTCGGCAAAGGCGTGGTAACGGCGGATGGACCTGAAAGAGGCACGGACCGACAATCGGAACAGACATCCTTGGGAAACTTCCCGGCGGGATGCCTTGCTGGAGATTCTGTCCGACTTCCTGACACCGGGAATGCGAGTCCTCGATATTGGGTGCGGCGACGGTTTTATCGCGGAGAGCCTTGGCAAAGAGATCCCGGGTCTGAAGATCACGGCGGTGGATACCAACCTTTCCGATCAGCAGATTGCCGAGTTCTCCGCCACCAAGGGGGGGATCGACTTCCGGAAGGAGTTGCCCGATGAATCGAGCTTCGACCTGGTGCTGCTGCTGGACGTGATGGAGCATGTCCAAACTGATCACTCCTTTCTTGCCGGCATCGTCGAGCGCCACGTGGCGGGCAAAGGGCTGGTCCTGATCACGGTACCGGCGTTTCAGGCCATCTTTAGCGGGCACGATTACTTCCTGGGGCACTACCGGCGCTATAGCCTGCCACAGTTACTGCGGGTGGTCGAGGAGGCCGGGCTGACATCCCGCCGCTGCGGTTACCTCTTCTTCTCGTTGCTGCTGCCAAAGCTGGTGCTGTTCAAGGTGCTCAAATCCGCCGACTCTTCAGAAGGGGTGGGGCATTGGCGCAAAGGGCCTTTGCTTACCTCCCTGATCCACTTGGCTCTCAAGCTGGACAACAAGATTCTCCTTGCCGCAGGCCGGTTGGGTATCAAGATACCGGGCCTGACAGGATGGGTGCTGTGCGACAAACACGGATAGTAGTCCCCTGTTACAACGAATCGCAGCGCCTGCAACCGCACTCGTTCCTCGCCGCCTTGCGCAGCGATCCCTCCTTGTCCTTTCTCTTCGTTAACGACGGCAGCAGAGACGATACGCTCAGGATTCTCACCTCCATCAGGGACAAGAACCCGGCCCAGGTCGACGTGCTCGACCTCGAGGTAAACTGCGGCAAGGCGGAGGCGGTCCGACGCGGTATCCTGGAGGCGAGCGAGGGACCGTTTGACTACATCGGGTATTGGGACGCGGACCTGGCCACCCCCCTGGAGGTCATCACCGAGTTCCGCGAGGTGCTGGAGAAGCGCCATGTCGATGCCGTGCTGGGAGCGCGTGTTCGACTGCTGGGCAGGAGGATCAAGCGCAGACCTCTGCGACATTACCTGGGCAGGATTTTTGCGACTTTCGCCTCGCTGCTTCTCGGCATGAATGTCTACGACACCCAGTGCGGCGCCAAGATCTTCCGCAATTCCACGGCGTTGAAAATTGTCTTCTCCAGTCCCTTCAAGGTGAGATGGACCTTCGATGTCGAGGTCCTGGCCAGGTTTCCCCTGGTGCTTGAAGCCCCTAGCCTCGAAGTGTGCGCCAATTGGGTCGAATACCCCCTCGAGGAATGGTATGACGTCAAAGGTTCCAAGGTTTCCATGACGGATTACCTGAAGGCGATGGCGGAGTTTGCCACCTTGTTCGTGTACCTGAGGACGCCAGCCCGGAAGGGGTATAAACGCTACCTGGATGGCTGGAACAGTCGGCCGGTGGAATCACGGGTCTGACCACACTACCTGCCTAGCGTATACCCTGCTTGCCAACGGCTCAGCCTCAGGTAACATAGTACGTGAACGACACTGAGAAGATAATTCGAGAACGTGCTATTTGATTTCAAGGAGGAAAACCTGATGCTGACCCAAAAGCTGTGCGTCGCTCTCAACAACCAACTGAATAATGAGCTTTACTCTGCCTACCTCTATCTATCCATGTCTTCTTATGCCGCTTCCATCGGACTCAAAGGGAGTGCCAACTGGTTCATGGTCCAGTACCAGGAAGAAATGGTTCACGCCATGAAATTCTACAACTACATCAACAGCCGCGGCGAGCACGTGAAGCTGCAGGCGATCGACGCCCCGCCGGCCGAGTTCAAGAACCTCCTGGACATGTTCGAACAGACCCTGAAGCACGAGCTTACCATCACTGCGTCCATCAACGGACTCACCGACCTTGCCCTGTCCGAAAAGGATCACGCCACCAACATCTTCCTGCAGTGGTTCGTCACCGAGCAGATCGAGGAGGAGGAGAACGACAGGGATATCATCGGTAAGCTGAAGCTGATCGGGGATAATGGGCAGGGGCTATTGATGCTTGACACAGAGCTGGCGGCTAGGGTGTTTGTGCCGCCGCCGACTACGGCGGCGTAAGGGAGGCTTCCGGGAGCCAAATCGCCCCTGTCCCCCCTTCGCAAAAGGGGGGGACGTGGTGCTTCGCGTCGACGCTTCTTGGATGCGGCACTGCTGAGCTGGTGAATTTTGAAAAGAAAAAGGGCCCCGTTGCTGCGGGCCCTTTTTTTATTGCTATCGGTGGAGCAGGGGACTTAGTTCTTCTCGATCTTGGCGGTCTTTTTGAGTTGCTCGACCAGGCTGGTGACTTCCTGCTGCACTTTTTGCTTTTTCAGAAAGTCGGCTATCTTGTCTTTTACGTTCTCGAACTTCTCGGCACCGGCTTCCTGCTTATCGGTCACCTTGATGATGTGATAGCCAAACTCGGACTCGACCACGCCGCTCACTTCGCCGACCTTGAGCGCAAAAGCGGCCTTATCGAAGGCGGGTACCATTTCGCCGCGACCGAAGGCGCCGAGATCGCCACCCTGGCTCGCGGAGGGGCAGGAAGATTCGGCCTTGGCAACCGCGGCAAAATCTTCACCGGCCTTCACGCGCTTAAGCAGCGCTTCGGCTTTCTCCTTGGCGCGCTTGCGCTCCTCCGGCGTGGCTTTCCCGTCGGCACTCACCAGGATATGGCTCGCGCGGACGGCTTCCGGCTGCTTGAAGTACTGGTCCTTGTTGTCCTCGTAAAACTTCTTCGCCTCGGCATCGGTGGCCGCCGCCTTGGCGGTGAACTTCTGCTCGATGAAGTTGTTGATCACGATGTCCTTGCGGGTGAAGTCCTGCATGTCCTGCATGGTCATGTCGACGCTCTTCAGCGCGTCGATGAACTCCTGGTCGGTCTTGAACTTGGCGCGGTTCTGGGCCACCTTGTCGTTGACCTGTTTGTCGAGGTCGGGAATCTCCAGCTTGTTGGCTTCCTGGTACAGAAGCTCAACGGAGGTGAGCTGGTCCAATACGGCGGCTTCGGCCTCTTTCTGGGCTTCGGGCGTTAAGGGCTGGTTCACCTGGCTCTGCGCCAGCATGACCTTGAGGGCGCGATCGAGATCGAGTTTGGTGATCACCGAGTTGTTGACGTGCAATACCACGATGGCCGCTGCCTTGGCGACCGGCTTGGCCGCGGTGCTGCTGGCTTCTTCAGCAAGTGCTGCAGCGGGAAGTGTCAAGGCCATGAGCAGGGCGGCAGCGACAGGTACAGAGGATTTCTTGAAGGAAAACATGCACATCTCCTTTTAAGTTTTATTGTCGGCGGATAGTAGCATCTAATGCAGTTCAATTCAAATCAGAAAACAGAAAGGCGGGAAAAGCGTCTTTATTTGCTGTTGGGGGTTTTAATGTGCTGCGGAATGTGGTAAGAATGACTGCACATTTTTCTCCGGTTATAACTTCCAGAACCAAAAGGAGTATACGACATGTCGAAGAAAAGCGAACAGGCCGCTCTGTTGGCCTTCCTGGCCGGAGCCGCGGTAGCTGCGGGTGCCGCTCTCCTCTTTACCCCGAAAACCGGTCGCGAGGTCCGCGAGAAGCTGGGCGAAGCGAAAGACGAGGCGATGGACAAGCTGAAAGGGTGCGTGAAAAACGCGAAGCTGCGCTCCAGGAAGAACGGCTCCGATCAGATGAACTACGACGGCGGCGACTGCTGGATATAACGTAACAAGGCCGGGCCCCCGATGGGGTCCGGCCTTTGTTTTTACAGCCCCAGTTCCCGCTGGGCCGCTTCCAGGTACTCCCTTATCGACTGGGCGCTCTCCATGGCGAGCACCCGGTCGCCGATCTCGCGTGCCTTTTGTAGGGTGACGCGCCGCACCGCCTCCTTCACTTTGGGAATGTTGGGCGCCGACAGGCTGAAACAGCGCAGCCCAAGCCCCATGAGCAGTACCGCGTTGATCGGTTCTCCCGCCATTTCGCCGCACAGCGACGCCGGTTTTCCCGCGCTCGCCGCGGCATCCGCCACCTTCTTTATCGAATGCAGCACCGCCGGATGGTACGGGTCGTACCACTTGCGCACCCTGGGGTTGTTCCTGTCGCACGCCAGCGTGTACTGGATCAGGTCGTTGGTCCCGATGCTGACGTAATCGACCTCGCGGACCAGCATGTCGATCACCAGGATCGCCGCGGGGAGCTCCACCATCACGCCGAAGCCTATCTCAGGGTCGAAACTGCGTCCCTCGCGTGTCAACTCCTCCTGGACCTGCGCCAGGATCGCCTTGATGCGGCGCACCTCGTCCACTCCGGAGATCATCGGGAACATGAGGTTGCACTTCCCTGACCCGGACGCGATCAGGATGGCCGCCAGCTGCTCCCGCAGGATATCCTCGCGGTCCAGTGACAGGCGCATGGAGCGCCACCCCAGGAACGGGTTGTCCTCCTTGGGGTGCGGGAAGTAGGAGAGCCCCTTGTCGCCGCCGATGTCCAGGGTCCTGATGTGCACCGGCATGTCGGGGAAACCTTCCAGCACCTTGCGGTAGACGGATGCCTGCACTTGGCGCGTGGGGAACGAGGCGCGGGTCATGAAGGGGAATTCGGTGCGGTACAGGCCCACCCCTTCGGCCCCATGCAGGTGCGCCACCTTGAGGTCGCTCAAAAGGCCGATGTTGGCCAAGAGGGAGATGCTGCAGCCGTCTTGGGTGCAGGCGGGGAGGCCGCGGATCTCCTCCAGTGCGCGCTGCTTCTGGTCGAAATCGCCCTGCAGCCGCACGTATTCCTGCTTCACGGAGTGGTCCGGGTTCACGTAGACGCAGCCGGAGTTGCCGTCCACCACCACCTCGCTACGCACGCCGACCCGCTGCAGGAGCCCCTCGACACCGAAGACGGCGGGGATGCCGAGGGCCCGCGCCATGATGGCGGAGTGGGCATTCTGGTTCCCTTTCTCGGTGGCGATGCCGATCACCTTGCCGTGGTCCATGATGGCAAGGTCCGAGGGGAGCAGTTCGCGCGCCACGATGATGCGCTCCTCGCGCAGGCGCTCACGGTGTTTGCTGTGGCCGTTCAGGGCGTCGCAGATCCGACGTCCGATGTCCTCCATGTCGGCGGAGCGCTCGCGCAGGTAGGGATCCTCCATCCTGGCGAAGGCGGAGACGTAGGCCTCCACGACCTGGTTCACCGCGCGGTGCGCGCCGAGCCCTTCCTCAATGAGGGTGGTGATCTTGGCGATGAAGCCGCGGTCCTCGAGGATCATCAGGTGGCTGTGGAAGATGCCCGCGTCCGCTTCGGAGAGGATCTCGCCCATGCGCTTTTCCATGTAGATGGTATGGATGCGCGCCTTCTCCAGGGCCTGGTGGAACATGTTCAATTCTTCGGAGCGCGGCCGGGCCCGCTCCAGGATCGCCTCGTCGGTGGGGCCCCTGTGGTGCAGGATGGAGACCTTGCCGAGAGCGAAGCCGGGGGAGATGCCGATACCGGTCAGGGCGGCGGAGGAAGGGGACTTGCGGGCAGGGCGGCTGCCTTCCTTCAGGACGCCGCTCTTCTTGAGGCGGTCCACCTCGGCTGCAAAAAAGGCGCGTTCCTCCTCCTTCTTGCGTACCGAGTCGAGCAGTTTGGCGTTGGAGACGATGCTGGAGATCTGCCAGGCGATGGTGGAGACGGCACTGATTTCCTGGGGGGTGAAGGTGCGGGCCTCGCGGTTCTGGATGACCAGGACCCCCATCGGGTTGTCGCGTTCGAAGAAAGGGACCCCCAGGAAGGAGAGCACCTTCTCCTCCTTGGTCTTTCTGAAGTACTTGTAGCGTGGATGGCGGGGGGCGTTATCGGTGGCGACCACGCCGCGCTGCTCCATGACCAGGCCGGTCAGGCCCTCGGAGATCTTCATGGTGATGCCGACCGAGAGCCTGGAAAGGCCGCGGGTGGCGTGCAGGCGCAAGGTCTCGCCGTCCTTCTCCAGAAGGTAGATGGAGCAGACGTCGGAGGACATCCTCTTAGCCACCAGGTTAACGATGTTGTCCAGAGTCTCCTGCAGATCGTGGGATTGGAGAATCAGCGCGCTGATGTCCTCCAATGTCCTCAGTCCCAGTTGCTCACCAGCCTCCTCTGGCATTGCCTTCCCCTTTGCGTGTGATGCTCGCAGTATAGATGAGAAAAATGATATGTGAAAGGTTTTAATGCAATTTAAGTAGCTCTTAAGTTGGCAAAAGGGGGGCTTCTCTGTTATAGTGTGCGCCAATGAAATCCGATTGGAGTCGTGGAGGTGGCAATGGCAACAACTTTTGAGGAAAAGCTGGCAAACGGCATAGCGCAGATGGAGTCCGGCGAGTACGCTCAGGCCATCGAGGCTTTCAAGGGTTGCATCGAGCTGGAGCCCCAGAACGCTGAGGGATACTTCTACCTCGGCGAGGCGCACTCCGAGTCGGGGCACGTCGACGATGCCGTCGCCGCCCTCAAGAAGGGGCTGGAGCTGGCCCCGCAGGACCTGGACGGCCTGACCGCCCTGGGCGATGTCTACTTCGAATCGGGCAAGCACAAGGACGCGCTGGCCTGCTACCGCAAGGTGACCGAGCTGCAGCCCAAGGAGTGCGACGGTTACGTCAGCATGGGGCTGGTCTACAACGCCATGGAGCGCGCCGATGACGCGCTGAAGGCTTTCCAGAAGGCGCTGGAGCTCGATCCGGGTAACGTCTTCGCTCTGAACGCCATGGGGGACCTCTACTACGGCCTGGGTGACAACGAGAAGGCGATCGCCGCCTACCACAAGGGCATCGAGATCGATCCCACTGACGCCACCGCCCGCTTCAACCTGGGCGAGCTCTACTACGACATGGACGACCTCGAGGCTGCCGAGCGCGAGACGCTGGAGGCGATCCGGCTTGACCCGGACTTTACCATGAGCTACCTGACCCTGGGCAATATCTGCATCGACCAGGACCGCACCGCTGAGGCCATCAAGCACTTCGAGAACTACCTGAAGCGGGAACACTCGCCGCAGGCAAGGGAGATGATCGCCGAGGTTAAGGCTGTGATCGAGGGGCTTAAGGAAGAGATGAAGTAGGGGCCAGGACTAGAGACTGGTTAAAGTAAATATGAAGTGAGAAGGGGAGCCTGTTGGGGCTCCCCTTTTTTGTTGTTGCAGCGGGAGAGGCAAATCCCCACTGTCCCCCCTTTCGTAAAGGGGGGACGTTTGGGTGCCTTCTCGTGTTATGGCAGCGGCTCGGTGCTTCGGTGAGGCGTTTACTTCTTTATCTTTTTCAGGATGGCGTCGACGACGTGGTGGGCGTCGTTGACGGCGGTGTAGATCAGGTTCGGGTGACGCTCCTCGTGGATCGCCCCCTTGCTGATACGCATGTAGGAGGGGGAGATGGCGCCGCCGATCACGTAGACTCCCTTCCTGGTGGATTCAAAGTCGGCGGTGAGCAGCAATAAGCGGTCTCCTTCCTTGGCCACCTGGCACACGCCCTCGGCACAGGCGATGGTCTGCACGCCGATCTTGTCGTAGATGGAAGTGGGACCCTGGCTGCCAATGCAGGCAATGACGTTCTTCATCGGGAAACTCATGGCGTGGTAACGCTCGATACCGCCTGCCATCTTGTCCTCGCTGACCCGGATCACCAACCGGTCCACACCTTCGTCATCGACTTCGCCGATCCTCGGGGTGGCGCCGGGCAGGAGCCGGATGTTACCCCCCAGAAGGATCTCCTCGCCCAGGCGCTGCGCGGTTTCCTTGTTAACGTCGAAGGTTTCGGCAACGTGTGCCCAGTACACCGGCTCCTTGTCGTTGGCGTTCCTCTTCTCCTTCAGGATGGAAATGATGACGTCGGCGGCGGAATTGCCACCACCGATCACCAGGGTGCGTACGCCGATGTATTTCTTGGGATCGTCAAGACCCTTGGCGACCATCTTGGCGTCGCCGTACACGGAGAGTTCCTTGGGGATGGAGCTGCCGAAGGCGAGCAGCACCTTCTTGGCCTGGAAGGTGCCGCGGGAGGTGTGCACCTTCAGGTAGTCGCGACCTTCTTCGATGTTCTCGAACTGGGTGTCGGTGAGCACGTTGAGCCCTTCGTGCTGGACGAAGTGCTGCACGTACTGGATGTATTTCTCCACGGTGACCGGTTTGTCGGGCGGACGCAGCTCTTCCACCAGGAACGGTTCCGGGTTCTCCTTGGGTTTGGAAGGATAGACGTTCTTCCCTTCGGGGTAGGTGTTGGCAATGCCCTGGAAGATCGACTTGCCCCCCTCGATCAGGAGGTGGGAAAGCCCGTTTTTGTGACACAAGTAAGCAGCGGCCACACCACCGGGGCCTCCGCCGACGATAAGTACATCGTATTTTTGATCCATTGTGCTCCTCGCGGGTCTCTTTCTGGGTGTTCTATAACGGTACAACTATACACGTTTGGCCGGGTGCTTCCTAGCAATAATGAGAAGCGTGCTTGGCAAAGAGGCGGCATCGGGTAGTATAGGGAGGCAGTCCGAAAAAAACAACGCTGGCGAAGGAGGAGGGGCTATGGCCGAAAGAGACAACAAGGTGATGGTTGGGGCGCTGCTGCTCCTGGCCGGAGGGATCATCGGGGCTGGCGTCGCCCTTATGTACGCGCCGCAAAGCGGCGAGAAAACCCGCAAGGAGCTCGGCCGCTACGCCAAGAAGGCGCGCCGCAAAGGCGAAGAGGCGCTGGAGGCGGTTGAGGATTTCTCCGAGCAGGTGGGGGAGATGGCCGAAGCAGTTGGCGAGCGCGCCTCCGAGATCCTGGACCGCGGCAAGGACATGGCCTACGGCGCCAAGAAGGGACTTCTGAAGGCCCTGGAGGACGGTGAGGCGCGGCTGATGAAGGAGAGGTCGCGACTGGCCAAGCTGATAGGGTAGGGCCTCCCGCAAGGGGAGGGGGACAAGGCAAGCTGCCTGATGTTGGCAAGAAAAAGGCCCCGCATCATCGTCGATGCGGGGCCTTTGCTTTGTCTCAATCTTTGTCTTGGCCTGCCTTTAAATCCCCTTGCCGGTCAGCTTCACCAGCGCTTCCATGTACTTCTCGCCGGTCTTCTTGACGATCTCCTCGGGAAGCGGCGGGGCGGGAGCGGTCTTGCCCCAGTCCAGGGTCTCCAGGTAGTCACGCAGGAACTGCTTATCGAAGGAGGGCTGCGCACCGCCCGGCTTGTAGCTGTCCTTGGGCCAGAAACGGCTGGAGTCCGGGGTCATGCACTCGTCGATGATGATCAGTTCGCCGTCGTAGATGCCGTACTCGAACTTGGTGTCGGCAATGATGATCCCTTTCTGGTCGGCCAGGTCGCGCGCCTTCTCGTAGATCTTCAGCGTCACCTCGCGCACCTTCTCGGAGATCTCCTTGCCGCAGATCTCGCACATGCGCTCGAAGGAGATGTTCTCGTCGTGGGTGCCGAGCTCTGCCTTGGTGGAAGGGGTGAAGATCGGCTGCGGCAGGCGGTCGCTTTCCTTGAGCCCCTCGGGGAGCTTGATGCCGCAGATCGCGCCGGTCTGCTGGTAGTCCTTCCAGCCGGAGCCGGAGATGTAACCGCGCACGATGCACTCGGCCGCGAGCGGCTGGGCCTTCTTCACCCACATGGAGCGGCCGGCCAAGACGTCGGCGTAGGGCTGGCACTCAGCGGGGAAATCGGCCACATCGGTGGAGATGATGTGGTTCTTGATGATGTCTTCCATTTGGCGAAACCAGTAGGCGGAGATCTGGGTCAGGACGTACCCCTTGTTGGGTATGCCTTCGTTCATGATGACGTCGAAGGCGGAGATCCTGTCGGTGGTGACGATGAGCAGCGTCTCCCCGAGGTCGTAGATGTCGCGCACCTTCCCGCGTGCGGCAAGTTTGAGGCCGGGGAAGTCAGTGTTGAGTACCGGTGTTGTCATTGGTGCATTCTCCTTTTATTCGCGCTGAGCGTGAAAAGTGAAAGGTGAAGAGTGCACCCGCACCCTCCACCTCGCACTGTAACCTGTGGTACTTCCCGTCTAGTCCTGGAGCACCAGCGGATTGACGTCGATCTTGGCCTTGCTGCGCAGGTCCTTGACCCACTTGTCCAGGGCCTCCTGCTGTTTCTTGGGCAGCAGCGCCGCCTTGATGGAGCCGGAATCCTTGGCGAGGCCGGTAAGCGGCGCCTCGGTGCGGGACTTGAGCGCCACGGCGTACCAGCGGTCGCCCACCTTGAAGGGCTGCTTGGCGGCCTGGTTGGGAGCGTTGAGGGTGAAGGCAGCTTCCATTATCTCGGGGGATGCGCCGATGGTGGGCACCTGGCCGGTCGGAGCGTAGCCGAAGCTGCCGGTCTCCTTGGCGGCTACGCCGCCCTTGGCGAACTGTGCCAGCGCTTCCTCTGCCTTCTTCTTGGCGAGGTCGGCGGCCTTGATCGCGATGGCCTTGGCTTCGACGGCGCCCTTGATCTGGGCCAGCGGCGGAACGGCGGACGGCTTCTTGTCCAGCACCTTGACCAGGTAGATCCCCTTGGCGGTCTCAACCGGGCCACCAAGCTCACCTTGCTTCAGGGCAAAGGCGCGGGCGATTACCTCGCTCTCGCCGGCCAGCGCTGCCGCCGGTGCCTTGGCGGTGAACAGCTGGGTTTTTTCCACTTTGCTGCCCAGGGAGGCCGCGGCCCCGTCCAGGTCGCCGTTGGCCTTGAACTTGTTGACCGCGGTGGCGGCCTTCTCGTAAGCTTCCTTGGCTGCCTTCTGCTTCTGGGCGTCGGCGGTGGCCTTGTCCTTCACCTCGGCGAACGGCAGGATGCCCCCTTTGCCCTGGTAGCGGTCAATGTTCTTCTGGTAATAGGTCTGCACCTCTTCCGGGGACACGCTGACGTTGCCGGCGGCCTGAGCCGGGCTGACCAGGGTGTAGGCCACCGAGATCTGTTCCGGGGTCTTGAACTCGTTCTGGTGGTCCTGCAGGTAGCTGGTGAGCTCCTGGTCGGTCAGCTTGATGCTTCCCTTGACGTCGGCGGGGGAGAAGGAGACATAGGCGAGGTTCACCTTGTCGTTTTGCTTCTTGTAGGCGTCCTTAACCTCGGCGTCGGTCACCGTGGCGGATTCCTTGATCTTGTTGCGGGTCTTCTGCAGCAGCATCTCCTGCTCCTGGGACTCCTCGAAGTCCTTGGGGGTGATGCGGTTGGCCTTCAGGGTCTGCTGGTAGATGCCGAAGTCGAAGGCGCCGTTTCTCTGGAAGGCCGGTATTTTGGCGATCTCGGCGGCCACGTCGTCCTTCTTGACCTTGATGCCCATCTTCTTGGACTCGTCCAGGATGAGGACGTTGTCGATCAGGGTGTCGATGGTGAGTTTCTTGATCCCCATCTGCTTCTCGATTTCCGGGGTGAGGGAGCGGCCGTAGATCTGCTCGTAAAGGCCGCGGGTGCGGTAGTAGCTCTTTTGGAATTCTTCGAGGGATATCTTGGTGCCGTTTACCGTTGCCGCATAGCTCTTGCCACCGCGTCCATCACTGCCGCCCTTGCCCCAGACCAGGAAGATGGTCCCGATGAAAGAAAGAACGATGACAATGAATACAACTTTGATGACAATGGATTGCTTGTACTTCCTCATTACGCCTAGCATTCCGGTTCGGCTCCTTTGCGCTCATAAAATTGAGTCTATTTCATAATCAAGAGTGGCGAATGATAATATACTTTAATCGCAAAAGCAACGGTAGAATGAAGCAGTATACCGACATCCCTGTGCCCGGCGTGTGTCATGGTGCGGGTTTTCTTTCTTGCAAGGGTGTGTACCATTTGCTATATTTCCTCCTTTGACGCCGGGCAAGGGCCCGGCTATTGCGATAATTCAAAGGAGTTCATGCATGCTCAAGATTTTCGATGCCCTTTTCGGCATGTTTTCTAACGACCTCGCCATCGACCTCGGCACGGCCAATACCCTCGTCTATCTCAAGGGCAAGGGAATCGTGGTGCGCGAGCCCTCCGTGGTTGCGGTCCAGAAGATGCCAAACGGTCAGCAGAAGGTGCTCGCCGTAGGGATGGAGGCAAAGAAGATGCTCGGTCGCACCCCCGGCACCATCACGGCGATCCGGCCGATGAAGGACGGGGTCATCGCCGACTTCGATATCACCGAGGAGATGCTGCGCTACTTCATTCACAAGGTCCATAACAGAAAGACCCTGGTCCGTCCCAGGATCGTCATCTGCGTCCCCTCCGGAATCACCCAGGTGGAAAAGCGCGCTGTCAAGGAGAGCGCTGAGTCCGCCGGTGCCCGCGAGGTGTACCTGATCGAGGAGCCGATGGCGGCCGCGATCGGTGCGGGACTCCCCATCACCGAGGCGTCGGGCAACATGATCGTCGATATCGGGGGCGGTACTACCGAGGTTGCCGTGATCTCGCTGGCCGGCATCGTGTACACCAAGAGCGTCCGGGTGGGCGGCGACAAGATGGACGAGGCGATCGTCCAGTACATTAAGCGCAAGTACAACCTGCTGATCGGCGACCGCATGGCCGAGCTGATCAAGATCGAGATCGGCGAGGCATACCCGGGCACCCAGCTTTTGCACATGGAGGTCAAGGGGCGCGACCTCGTGTCCGGGATACCCAAGACCACCGAGATCGACTCCAACGAGATCCGCGAGGCGCTCTCCGAGCCGGTTACCGCCATCGTGGATGCGGTGCGCAATTGCCTGGAGCGTACCCCGCCCGAACTGGCGGCCGACCTGGTGGACAAGGGGATAGTACTGGCCGGCGGCGGCGCGCTGCTCCGTAACCTCGACGTGCTGCTGCGCGAGGAGACCGGTCTTCCCGTGGTGACCGCAGAAGACCCGCTCTCCTGCGTCGTGCTCGGTTCCGGCAAGGTGCTCGACGAACTCGCGCTGTTGCGCAACGTAGCGGTCAGCTCCTAGTTCCCCGTTCTCCCATTTGCCGTTTCTGCCCGAGGGATGCTCATGACCGACGTTATCATAGACGTCATCATACCCGTATGGAACCGGCCCGACGAGACTCGAAACTGCCTGGTCAACCTGATCAACCACACCCCGAATGCCCGGCTTATCATCGTTGATTGCGGATCCGAACGCGACACCGAGAGGATGTTGCAGGAGTTCGCGGACGGGCTGGACGAGCGCGCCCTTTTGATGCGCGACGACAGCAATATCGGGTTCGTGCGTGCCGTCAACCGCGGTTTTGAGAGCTCCGAGGCCCCTTTCCTGGCCCTGGTGCGCAACACCAGCATAGTAACTCCCCGCTGGCTTGACCCGCTACTGCAGTTTGCCCAGCAGCACGCCGAGGCCGGCATCCTGCTGCCCTGTCTCGATCCTGGCGAACCGTGCGAGGGCCCCTGCGAGGTTGCCAACGGCTCTTTCGCTGCCATGGTGATCCGCCGCGAGCTCTACCGCGAGATCGGTGGCCTGGACGAGCACCTGGACGGAGGTGCCTGGTGCCTCAAGGACTTTACCAGGCGCGCCTGCGCCAAGGGGTATTTCACCTTCCAGGTACCGGGCCCCCTGGTGAGTCACCAGGAGGAGGTACCGCTGGGGTCTGAGCTCAGGCGCCGGGAGATTCTGCAGCGCAGCATTGCCCTGTTCCGGGAGCGTTGGGGCGAGGGGGGGAGTTTCCTGGTGCACGTGCCCAAGGGGGTCGAACTGGACCTGCTTGGCCAGAAACTGGAGTCGCTGCTCCTGGGTGCGCGCCATGGCGACAGTTACACGCTGCTTTTGCCCCATGCCCTGTACGTGTCGGCCCAGCAGTCCGGGCTTTGCTGCCTGCACGAGAACGTGAAGCTGGTGCCGCTGCCGCGCCTGTCCTGGGACGGCATGAGGCGGCGGCTCTACCAGAAGCTGGTCGCCCAGCGTCCCGGCACCATGCCGGTGACCGCGGTTGACGGGCTGCCGTTTCCCTGGAGCGAGAGCTACCTCTCGTTCTCCGAACTTGCCGAGAGGATCAAGGGCCGGGTTCACTAGCATTGCCGCGGGGACACCCGCACATGGAGGTTTGATGAAAGAAGAGATCAAGGCCCAGCTCCAGGCCCACGCCCAGGTCATCGCGGCGCTCGAACGGGACCTCTGTCCGTCCCTGGAGAGCGCCGTTTCGCTTTTGGCCCAGGCGCTGCGCGACGGCAGGAAGCTGCTCGTGTTCGGCAACGGTGGTTCCGCCGCCGACGCACAGCATTTTGCCGCTGAGATCGTGGGGCGCTTCAAACTGGAGCGGCGCGCGCTGCCGGCCATCGCCCTCAGTACCGACACCTCCATCCTCACCGCGGTGGGGAACGACTACGGCTTCGACCGCATCTTCTCGCGTCAAGTCGAGGCGCATGCCGCACCGGGGGACGTGCTGGTCGGTATTTCCACCAGCGGCAACTCTCCCAACGTGCAGCTGGCCCTGGAGGCAGGCAAGAGCCTTGGGTGCCGTACCATCGCCCTCCTGGGCAAGGACGGGGGGAGCATCAAGGGTGTGGCCGAGCTCGCCCTGGTGGTTCCCAGCAATGACACCCCCAGGATCCAGGAGGGGCATATCACCATGATCCACATCCTGTGCGACCTCGTGGAGCGTGAACTTTTTTCGTAGCGGCGAGGCGGGAAGAGGCGGGAAAGGCCAGGGGTACCATGGAGCAGCGGCGGGCGGTTTTTCTTGACCGGGACGGGACCATCAACGAAGAGGTGCAGTACCTGAGCAGGGCGGAGCAGTTTCGGCTCATCCCCGGGGTCCCCTACGCCCTGCAGCGGCTCAAGGACGCCGGCTTCCTCCTGGTCGTGGTGACCAACCAGTCCGGCATCGGGCGCGGCCTGTACGACGAGGCGGCGCTGGAGGCGATCCACGACCGGATGCACGAGGAACTGGGCGATTTCGGCATCACCATCGACGCCTGCTACTTCTGTCCGCACCACCCCGAGCACGGCGTTGGAGACTACCGGGTGGAGTGTTCCTGCCGCAAGCCCGCACCGGGGATGCTGCAGCAGGCGGCACGCGATTTCGATATCGACCTCTCCCGCTCCTACATGATCGGCGACAAGCTGGCCGACGTGGAGGCGGGCATCAATGCCGGCTGCCGCGCGCTCATGGTGCGTACCGGCTACGGCGCGGCGGATTCGGCCCGGCTTCCCAAAGGGGTGCGGGCCTACGAGGACCTGCAGGCGGCGGTGGAGGCCATCATCATCGCCGAGGGAAAGGGGAAGCGCAGAAAACGCTGAACCGGCAGCAGTGAGTGACGTCCGCCTTCTTTTCGCGGCCGCTACCGACCGGTTTTCCATCACCGGCAGGAGCGGCCTTTTTCGATGGAGTGGGCATGAAGCCGTACCACCAGATCTTCCCGAACGCCGCCGGGTCTACCATGACCCTGGAACTGCTGGCGCAGAGCGCACGGATCCCGAGGGGGAGCTACGCGTTCGTCGAGTGCTACTGCACCACCCCGGGGTGCGACTGCCGACGGGTCGCCCTCCTGGTGCTGGACCAGAAGCAGCGGCAAAAGGCGATGATCTGCCTCGGCTTCGACGGCGACGGTCCCTTTTCCGGCCCCTACCTGGACGGCTCTACTTACCAAGTTCCTTATGCTGCCGACCTGCTTGACTTCTGCGTGCACACACTCAATTCCCGCCCGGACTGGGTGACGCGCATGTATGAGCGTTACCGCGAGGTGCGGGAGTTGATCGACGGCAGTCCCTACCGCGGCAGGGCATTCCCGCTTCCCGGCGATCTTTTCTACCGGGCCCTGCCGGCGCCGGACCTGGAGAGCATGCTCACCGAGTCGGTGCGGCACGGATTCACCCCCTCGTGCCCCCAGCCCCCTTGTGCCGGAGAGGGCAGCCCTTCGGGCCTCATGCGCCTGGTGGAACTGTACGCGCGAGCCGGGGTGAGCGCCCCCATCGCCGTCCTGCTCGGGCTGCAGGACGAACTCCACCGCCACCTGCTTGCCGACCCGCTGGCGGTGGAGGAATTGGCCTCGCTTTTGGCGACACTGGGACGCGATGCCAAGGCCGACCACGACCGGGTCTCGGCGGCGCTGAGGATCCTCTCCCTGACCCTGGAGTTCTACCAGGTGGAAGCGGCGGGGGGGCGCCCGGGGGCGAGGGCGCAGCTGCAGCGACTGCAAAGCGCGCTGGCACTGCGGGTGTACCGGGAGAGGAGTGGCACCCAGTTGCGCCTCTCGGTAGCCGACATCCTGCTGCGCAGCCGTCTGAACCTGATTGCCGAGCTGCAGGGCATCTGCCAGGCGGTTGAGGGGGAGGGCGAGGCGCAGGGATCACTCGATGTCGGCGCCGCCTCGAGCGAGGAGTTTGTCGCCGGCATTCTGAGGCATTTCGCCGCGGCGGGAGTGACCTGCCCCTTTGCCGGGGCGCAGGAGATCCTGGAACTGTTCTCGGTGAACGACCCGGAACTGAGGCCGGGCTTGACCTGGGAGCTTTTGACCGCAGACGCCCCCTTTCTGCGCGAAATTGCCGCGCTGCTGGTCTTCGACCCGGACCCCGAGCTCTCCCGCGAGGTAGCGCGGATGCTGGTCGCGGTGGCGGGGGCGACGCTGACGCCCACTACGCTCAGGCGCCTGATCATGGCGCGCAACTGGTTCGCCGAGCCGACCCGGAGCATCGTGGACCAGACCATCAACAACGCGCGCAGGGGCCGCGTCCCGTGCGCCCACCTGGAGCCTCCAGGCGAGGAGACGGTCTACGCGAGTTGCCTGGACGGTTCCGGCGGCCAGGTCTTCGATATCATCGTTGCCGACCAGGGTGCCTACGCCGGCTGCACAGTGACCCTTCTGGAGGAAAACGGTATCGCCGACTGCACCGTGGTGCGCCTGGAGACGCGCCGGGACCGGGAGGACTTCGTCAGGGCCGCCAGAAGCCGCCGCTGCTGCCTGCCGTCCACCGGTGACTACCTCGACCTGCGAGTGGGCATGGCACTCGCCGCCGGCAGCGAAGCGGGGAGGGTGCCGGGGCACTGGCTGGTCCGGGCAGCGGAGCTTTTGGGGCGCGACCACTGGAAAGGGAGCACGTGCGACCCGGTGCAGATGCTGCAACTGTTGGCCCAAGAGGCTAAAGGGGGCAGGCACCTGCGGAGCCAGTTCCCTTCAGGCGGCCATGAAGGTTCGCTGGACAGCCCCAGCGAGCAGCTGCTTGCCCTGGAGGAGTCGGGTCGGTGGCACGGCTACCGCGCCCTGTTCGGGCAGTGGAGGGTGGAAGGGAGCGCGGTCGACCGCGTTATCGAGGCGGCGCGCGGCGCTGGCAAGGCGCTCAAGACAGCGACGGTGCTGGAGCGGCTGTGCGACCAGGTCTTGGAGCAGCAGCGACCGGTGTTGCTGCAGCGGCTCGTGCTGCAAACACTGTGGCTGAAGGCGGCAGGAGGGGAGGCGCCCATCCCCTGGCAGCAGATGTATTACGTGGCGCAGGCGGTTGCCGATGACAGCATCGCCTTGAAGGAGATTCCCTTGGCAGTATCGATAGCACGCCAGAGTTACACGGCGTACCGCAAACGTAACGAACAACAACAGGTAGGGGAGTAATTGTAGTTTATGGAGATTTCACCGGTTCTTTTTCCCGTCCTGTTCCTTGCCGGCGCAGTTGCCGGCTGCATCGACGCCATCGCCGGAGGCGGCGGCCTGATCACCATTCCCGTGCTGCTCGGCATGGGGTTGCCGCCGCAGGCGGCGCTGGGCACCAACAAGCTCCAGGCCAGTTTCGGCTCGTGCTCGGCCATGACCCACTTCGTCAAGGCGGGCACCGTCAACCTGCGCGACGCGCTCCCCGGCGTCATCTGGACCACCATCGGCGCTATCCTCGGCTCCTACACCGTCCAGCAAATCGACCCGGGCTTTTTGAAGAAGTGCATCCCGTTTCTTCTGCTGGGGATCCTCTGCTACACCATCTTCACGCCGAAGCTCGGCGCCGAGGAGGTGCACCCGCGCCTGCCGCGCAGGCTCTTCTACACCCTGGCCGGACTGACGCTCGGCTTCTACGACGGCTTCCTCGGGCCGGGGACCGGTTCCTTCTGGGTGATCGCCATCATGCTCGGGCTCGGTTTCGACATGCGCAAGGGGACCGGGTACACCAAGCTGTTCAACTTCGTGAGCAACATCGTCTCGCTGGTGATCTTCGTGGCGGGAGGGCACGTGCTGTTCGGGGCGGGTCTGCTGATGGGGGCGGGGCAGGCGGTCGGCGCGCGCGCCGGGGCCAGGCTGGTGATCCACAAGGGGACCAGGTTCGTCAGGCCGGTGTTCATCTGCTCGGTTCTGGCAGTGACGGCGAAGCTGTTTTGGGATAGCTACCGCTAGGGCTGGAAGGTGCGGCTGCCACCCCGGGGGTGGCAGCTCGTGCAACTAAATCTCGCGCAGGTTGCCGGCTTCGGTTTCGGCGCCCAGGTCGCGGGCGTTCAGTTCCTGCTCCAGGTGGTTCAAAACCTCGGCCACCTGCTGTACATACTCCTGCGGCACGCTCTCCAAAAGACGCAGCGCGTTGTCCAGCCGCTTGGCGGCTGAAACGGCCGCTTTCAGGGGCACCAAGGGATTCGGCTCTTCACGCAGCGCGGCCACTTCCTTGAACTTCTTCAGTACGGTGGGATGACTCTTGTCGTCCTCGACCACGCGCTTTCTCAGATCGCCGTACTCTTCGGCGGAAAATCCCTTCTCTTCCTTGGCCTGACGCAACAGGTCTATCGACCTGAAATCGGGCAGGGGACGCAACTCCTCGCGCCGGTCCAACAACTGCGGCTCTTCCTTTTCCATGAACCGGTAGGCCATGGTCAACTTCTCGGCGGTGCCGCGCTTGATGCGTATCTCCTGCACGCAGTACTCTTCAAAGGTGCCGTAACCCCACTCGCGAAAACGACCCCTCTTGCTGACGTCCAGCAGCTTCTCGCCCAATTCGACCCACGACGACTTGAAGCGCTTGGCCTTGTCCAGCACCTCGTACCGGTCGCTCCCCGGCTCCAGGTGCTGCATGATGGCCTCGATGTGACGCTCGCTGCTCGACTTCGGTGTTTCCTGCATCGCTACCTCCCGTGCCCCGCACTTCTCGTGCTCAAAGCGTCAGCGAAATTATCAGAATCCGTCCGGTTTTTGAAGTTTTTTATCTTGGCTATCGCACTGAATCAGGTTAAACTTTTGCCTGCTTCACAACCGGCACGACAAGGAGTTCACTATGGAACAGCGTCTGACTGACATGGAGATGCTGATCATGCACCAGGGTCACATCATCGACCAGTTGAACGAGGTGGTCACCGGGCACCAGGCCCTCATCGATCAGCTCACCAAGGAATTGAAGATCATCAAGGAACACCTGCGCGGCCTGAGCGCTTCCGAAAACAGGCTCCCGTCCGAAGAAGAGCCTCCGCCCCACTACTAACGAAACAGGAATCACATGAAGACAGTTGCCCTCGGCTCTACCGGTCTCAGCATCAATCCCCTTGTTTTCGGCACCCTTCCGCTCGGCCCCCTGCAGGCCTCGCTCTCCCCTGAAGAGGGGGGGCGCCTGATCCGCTACGCCCTGGAGCGCGGCGTGAACCTCCTGGATACCGCCGAACTGTACCAGACCTACCCGCATATCCGCGCCGCACTGGCCGGGTACACCGGCGAGGTCTTCATCGCCTCCAAAACCCACGCCAACACGGCGCAGGCGGCGCGCGGCCACGTCGAGCGGGCGCTCACGGAACTGGGCGTGGAGCGGCTCGACATCGTGCACCTGCACGGCGCCCGGGTGGCGGACCCCTTCGTGGAGCGCCCCGAGGTGATCGAGACGCTGGTCCGGATGAAGGAAGAGGGAAAGATTGCCCACGTGGGGCTCTCCTCGCACTTCGTGAGCGCCATGGTTAAGTCGGTGCAGCACCCGGAGATCGAGGTGGTGCATCCGCTCATCAACCGGACCGGTATGGGAATCATCGACGGCACCCAGGAGGAGATGGCTGCCGCCATCGCCGCCTGCGCCGCTGCGGGGAAGGGCGTGTACGCCATGAAGGCCTTGGCGGGCGGCAACCTGATCTCCACGGCCCGGGAGAGCCTGCGCTTCGTGCTGGGGCTTGACGGGGTACACGGCATCGCCCTGGGCATGCTCTCGGAGGCCGAGATCGACGGCAACCTGGCGCTGTTCCAGGAGGGGCGCGCCGACGAGGCGCTCTGGAACACCCTGGAGGGGAGGCGGCGCAAGCTCACCATCATGGAGGCCTTCTGCAAGGGGTGCGGCGCCTGCGTGCCGGCCTGCACCAACAATGCACTGGCCATGGTGGACGGCAAGGCGAAGGTGGACGACGATACCTGCATCCTGTGCGGGTACTGCGGGGCGGCGTGCCCGGAGTTCATGATCCGGGTGGTGTAGGCGGCAGCGATGGCATTATGGGAATGATGGGGATGATGCGATTATGACGAGCAGCGGCATTGTCTTTAACGTGCAGCGGTACTCGCTGCACGATGGGCCGGGGATCCGGACCACGGTGTTCCTGAAAGGGTGCCCGGCGCGCTGCTGGTGGTGCCATAACCCGGAAAGCCAAAACGCCTCGCCGCAAACGGCATGGTCCCAGAATCGCTGCATCTCCTGCGATGCCTGCCTTTTGGCCTGCCACGAGGGGCTGCAACCGCGCGAGGCCTGCCGGGCCTGCGGTGAGTGCGCTGAAGCCTGCCCTACCGGTGCGCGCGAACTGCTGGGCTCCGAAACATCGGCGGACGAGGTGCTGCACACCATCCTCAAAGACCGCATGTTCTTCGAAGAGTCGGGGGGCGGCGTCACCTTTTCGGGGGGCGAACCGCTGTGCCAACCCGCCTTCCTCAAAGCCCTCCTCACCGCCTGCCGCAGCCACGACATCCATACCGCCGTCGACACGGCCGCAATCTGCCCGGCCGAGACGCTCATCGGCATCGCTTCGCTGGTAGACCTGTTCCTCTTCGACCTGAAGTGCGCGGACGACGCGCTGCACCTGGCGGGGACGGGCATCGGCAACGGCCGCATCCTCGACAACCTGGCACAGTTGGGACAGGTGCACCGCAACATCTGGATCAGGATCCCGGTGATCCCGGGCTTCAACGACACGGTGGGGGAGATGACGGCGCTGGCTGAACACGCCGCCCGCTCCGCCGGGGTGCGCCAGGTCTGGCTGCTCCCCTACCACGGCAGCTGGGCCGCCAAGCCGGCCCGCCTGGGTAATGAGCCGCCGGCCCAGGCCCTGGCGGCACAAACGCCGTCCACGCAGGATATGGAGAATTTCGCACGGCTCTTCAGAGCCCGGGGATTGGATACGCAGATAGGAGGGGGAGCCTAGATGAACGCAAGAACGGAACGACTGCGCCAGGAAAGCCTGGCCGCCGAGCCCACCATTTCCGCCGAACGGGCGCTGCTGCTCACCGAGTTCTACCGCGACAACGAGGGGCGCTGGTCGGTCCCGGTCATGCGCGCCAAGTCCTTCCTCTACCTCTGCGAGAAGAAGACCATCTACATCGGCGACGGCGAACTGGTGGTCGGGGAGAGGGGCCCGGCTCCGAAGCTGGTATCTACCTACCCGGAACTGACCTGCCACTCGGTCGAGGACCTGCGCATCCTCAACTCGCGCGAACTTACTTCCTACCGCGTCGACGACGCCTGCCTCAAGGCCTACCGGGATACCGTGATCCCCTACTGGGGCACCCGCAGCCTGCGCGACAAGATCTTTGCGGCGCTGCCCGAGGATTGGCACGAGGCCTACCGGCTGGGCATCTTCACCGAGTTCATGGAGCAGCGCGCCCCCGGTCACACGGTGCTGGACGACAAGATCTACCGCAAGGGGCTGCTCGACTTCAAGAAGGACATCGCGCAGGCCATCGATGCCCTCGATTTCGCCAGCGACGCCGACGCCTGGGCCCGCCGCGAGCAACTGATCGCCATGGACATCTCCTGCGACGCCGTCATCCTCTTCGCGGAGCGCCACGCCAAGCTGGCCGAGAGTATGGCCGCCGCCTGCACCGATCCCACCCGCAAGCAGGAACTGATGAAGATCGCCGCCAACTGCCGCTGGGTACCGGCGCACGCTCCCTCCGATTTCTGGGAGGCGCTGCAGTCCTACTGGTTCTGCCACCTGGCGGTGATCACGGAGCTAAACGGCTGGGACGCCTTCAGCCCGGGGCACCTTGACCAGCACCTGTTCCCCTTCTACCAGGCGGAGCTGAGTAAGGGGACGCTGAGCCGCGAGGGGGCACGCGAACTGCTGGAATGCTTCTTCGTCAAGTTCAACAACCACCCCTCGCCCCCCAAGGTCGGGGTGACCGCGGCGGAGAGTGGCACCTACACCGATTTTGCCAACATCAACCTGGGCGGGCTGCTTCCGGACGGCTCGGACGGCTCCAACGAGGTCTCGCACCTGCTTTTGGACGTTATCGACGAGATGCACCTCTTGCAGCCGTCCAGCAACGTGCAGCTGTCGCGCAAGTCCCCGGACGCCTTTTTGAAGCACACCCTGCAGGTGGTGCGTAGCGGCTACGGCTTCCCCTCCATCTTCAACGCCGACGCGGTGGTCGAGGAGCAGCTGCGCCAGGGGAAGAGCCTAGTCGACGCGCGTGCCGGCGGCTGCAGCGGCTGCGTCGAGGTGGGCGCCTTCGGCAAGGAGGCCTACATCCTGACCGGCTACTTCAACCTGGTGAAGATGCTGGAACTGGCCCTGCACGACGGCGTGGACCCGCTGACCGGCGTGCAACTGGGGCCGAAGACCGGCGCGACGGAAAGCTTCACCAACTTCGAGGAGGTTTTCGAGGCCTTCCGTGCGCAACTGGCCCACTTCCTGGACATCAAGATCCGGGGCAACCGGCTCATCGAGATGATCTACGCCGCGCAGATGCCGGCACCCTTCCTCTCGGTCCTGACCGACGACTGCATCAGCCGGGGCGTCGATTACAACGCCGGTGGCGCCCGCTACAACAACAGCTTCATCCAGGGGGTCGGCATCGGCAGCATCACCGACGCGCTCTCGGCCATCAAGGACCAGGTCTTCGAGCGCAACACCATTTCGCTGCAGGAACTGGTGGCCAAGCTCGATGCCGACTTCGCCGGGGACGAACCGCTCAGGCAGCGCCTTTGGAACAAGACCCGCAAATACGGCAACGACGACGATTACGCCGACGACCTGATGCGCATGGTGTTCGACGCCTTTTTCAACGAGGTGGACGGCAGGCCCAACACCAAAAACGGCGTGTACCGTATCGAGATGCTCCCCACCACCTGCCACGTCTACTTCGGCTCGGTCACCGGCGCCACTCCGGACGGGCGCAGGCGCGGGACGCCACTCTCCGAGGGGATCTCGCCGGTGCAGGGGGCGGACCGTGGCGGCCCGACCGCCGTTATCCGCTCTGCCGGCAAGATGGACCACATCCGAAGCGGCGGCACGCTCTTGAACATGAAGTTCTCCCCGACACTCCTCTCCGAAGCGAGCGGCCTGGACGGCGTGGCGAGCCTGGTGCGGAGTTACTTCCGCATGGACGGGCACCACGTCCAGTTCAACGTGGTCGACGTGGCAACCTTGAAGCGGGCGCAGGCGAACCCCTCGGAGCACCGCGACCTGATCGTACGCGTGGCCGGGTACAGCGATTACTTCTGCGACCTCTCCCCTGAGCTGCAGAACGAGATCATCGCCCGAACCGAGCACGCCTCGTTCTAACACCCAGGAGGGATCATGGCCGTCGCCCCGGGACGCTACCGCCACTACAAAGGAAACTACTACGAGGTCATCGGCACGGCCCGGCACAGCGAGACCGACGAGCCCATGGTGGTGTACCGTCCTCTCTACGGGGAGGGCGGGCTCTGGGTGCGTCCCGAGGGGATGTTCCTGGAAACGGTGCTGGTGGACGGGGAACTGGTGCCGCGCTTCCGCCTTTGCCCCGCGGACTGATTGTTCAGGGCTCGTTGCCGTTGCGGTGATGGCAGCTTTGTTCACCTCCTAACCCCCTCCTGCCTTCGCGGGCCGATGCGTTACGACGCGCAAGCCCGCAAGGGAGAGGGACCGCTTATCCCCTCTTATTGTCCCTCTCCGGGACAGTCATAAATCCCCCCAAGTATAGCCAGTTTGGCATAGCTCTTCGCCTTTTGTGAACGTATACAAATCATGTGTTTTAGTACTCTTTTACCAAGTTGATTCTAATTGACTTATTGTAGTGAAAAGTGTAATTGGAGTTTGCCTATTATAAGCCTTAAGTTCCTTGTGACAGTGCCGAATTGTCCAATGTGGGATTCGAGGTTTAATAGTCTTCCGGAGGGGCCTGCTTGGGTGAGACGGTAGCCGAGATACTGAGGTTTCTTTCCGATTATTTCGGCGAAGATTTCAAGTCATATTCCCTATCCCTCGCGGAAAAACGGGTCGCCGAGCGGGTCGCACAACTCCGCCTGCCCGACCCGGCGCAGTACTATCAACTTCTGCAGAGCGATCAGGGCGAACCCGCCTACCTTTCCCGCATGCTGCGCATCAGGTTCTCAAGCTTCTTCAGGGACCCGCTTCAGTTCGAACTGCTGAGGTCCCAGATCACGTCCAGCCTGCTTCCGGTCTTGTCACAGGTAGGCTTTCTGCGCGCCTGGTCGGCAGCCTGCGCCGGCGGAGAGGAAGCGTGCTCGTTGGCGATCATCATCGACGAGACGCTGCAACTGCTGGATGCGCACCCAAAGGTGCAGATCTTCGCCACTGACGTCGCCGAAGACGCCCTGGCGGAGGGGCGGGCGGGATACTATGGCCGCGGCAGCCTGGCCGGTGTCAACCTGAAGCAACTCGACACCTACTTCACGGCCGAAGGCAACGGCTACCGTGTCGCACCGAAGCTGTTATCCATGATCAGCTACTGCCGTCACGACCTCCTCGATCCCCATACCTTCGCTCCACCGGAGTCCCTTTTTGGCGGCTTCGATCTCATCTCCTGCCGAAACTTCCTCATGTATCTCGACCCGCAGGCGTATCTCAGGGTGTTCGACAACCTGTTCCGCGCCCTGAACCCGGGTGGCGTGCTGCTGTTGGGCAAGGCGGAAAGCGTGCCCGAGCGCTATCACCAGCACCTGGTCCGGATCTACGAATGCGGCAACCTGTACCGCAAACAGCAGGCTGGGAGGTGCTGATGCGTGCCCTGGTTCGATGGCTGGCTGCAACTGTTTTCCTTTTTCTTTGCCTGTGCGCCTGCTCCCGCAAGGAGAGCGATGGCACCAGCGCCAAGGAGAAACACGCCGCGGCAAGGTACGCGTGGTATAGCTTCGGTGGCGACGACGTGATCGACATCGGGTCGCAACCGCTCACCCTGCCGGAAGGGGCAGTTGCCGAGCTCGTGTCCCGTGATACCGTCCTTGCCTCGCGGTTGGCGGCATCCGGCACCACGGTGCGCGTGCACCCATTCTTCAAGGGGAGGGATCTCGCCCAGTTTCTTGCCAGCGGCAAACTGCAGGGGGGGATCTTCGCCGACATGCCGGCGCTTACCGCCGCCGCCACCAGCGACGTCGTCTGCGTGGCGCTCATGAAGGAGGGGTTTGCCAGCATCATCTCGAAGAAGGCAATGCTGACGCGCGACCTGAAGGGAAAGCGGGTTGCCACCGGCGTGGGGTCCGCGGCGCACTTCACGCTCCTGAGCGCGCTGCAAAACGAGGGGCTGACCGAGAAGGACATCCATCTGGTGCCGATGGAGGTGAGCGAGATGCCCCAGGCGCTGGCCGAGGGGACCATCGACGCCTTCAGCGCCTGGGAACCGACGCCGACCCTGGCCTTTGCCGGTCACCCCGAATTCCACCTGGTGCACAAGGGGGTCAGTTACGGCTTTCTCTGCCTGCGCGGCGACTTTGTCCGCTCCCACCCGGAGCAGGCTCGGGAATTGGCCGCCGCGGTAGCCCGTGCCTGCGGTTACATGCGCTCCCCCAAGGAGCTGGAACAGGCCGCCGGCTGGACCGCTGCATCTGCGGCGAAACTGCAGGGGGCGCCCTACCTGCTCTCCAGGCGCGCCATGACCACGATAGTACGTAACGACCTGCTCAACGTACCCGGTGCGCCACGCATCCCGGCAGGACTCCTGGACGAAGAGGGGCTGCTCTACAAGAAATTCACCTTCCTGAAACGGATCGGCAAGATTCCTGAGTCCACGCCATGGGCCAAGGTGCGCGGCTCTTTTGACATTGAAATGATGCGGCACGTCATGACCGAGGGGGACAAACTCGCCCTGCAACGGTTCGACTACCGCAACTCTGACCCATCGGACGGTGCTAAATGAAAAGTAGGATGTTGCCGACGCTGAAGGGGCGTCTGGCGTTCTGGTTCACCACGATCTGCCTGGTCCCGCTGGCTGTGCTTACCACCGCCATTTACACGCAGCGGGTCCAGCTGGCCACTGCCTTGATGCTGGACAAGCTTTCTGCAGTCACTGCCCTGCGCCAGGACCAGATCAACACCACGCTGGACAACCTGATCAGCGACGTGTCGACGCTGGCCTCGGGAAAGTCGGTGCTGGTCGCGGCGCAGGCGCTGGCCGTCAACCCCGCAGCTTCCACCTCTGCCGCTGCCGCAGACAGCCTCGCGCTCCTGCGCGGTTACCGCGACGAGTTCGAGCCGGTCGCTGACGTCTCCATCGTGGGGGAAAACGGCGCCATCCTGCTCAGTACCGACCAGGCGCGGATGGGGGGACGCATCGTCAGGCCGGAGATGCTGGGCAGCGTCCTCAATGACTCGGCGCCGGTGATCGGTGACCCGTACCTGCTGGGGGGGGAGACGAACGCGAGCCTCGATATTGCCGCTCCGGTCAAGAAGGGTGGTGGCGACCGGGTCAGGGCCGCGGTCGTGGTGCGCTACAACCTGCGCAAACTGCTCGCCGTCACGCTGGAGAACAGCACCGGTATGGGCCGCACCGGCGAAGTGGTGCTGGTAGACCGCAACGTGCGACCGCTGTTCGAGCTGCGCGGCATCCCCAACGCGGTGCTCAAGGTGAAGCTGACCGGTAAGTCCTCCCTGATGGCGGCGGGAGGGCAAAGCGGCATCGCCCAGACTACCGACTATCGCGGCGTCAATGTCCTTTCCGCCTACGCGCATATCCCGCGCACCGGGTGGGGCCTGGTGTGCAAGCAGGACTCCGCCGAGGTCTTCGCGCCGATCCGGCGCGCGCTCTACGTTACCTACGGCATTGCCGCCCTGATCTCGCTTTTGGTGTGGCTTTTCGCCCTGAGGCTGGCCCGCGGCATCAGCGCGCCGCTGGTCAAGCTCTCCGAGGCCGCCACCGAGCTGGGTGTCGGTCACTACGAAGCCCGCATCGAGCCGGAAGGGACCCTGGAGCAGGTTTCGCTGGCCGGCTCCTTCAACGCCATGGCGGACACGCTGCAGCTAAAGATGGCGGCGCAAGAAGGGCTGGCGCGCCTCTCAGAGCACCTGGTCGACGTGGTAAGCCTTGAGGGATTTTTCAAAAAGCTCCTTCCCGTCTTCGTCGAGGTCACCGGTGCCAGGATGGCGGCCGCGTTCGTGCAGGAGAGCGACGGCGACCACTTCACCCCGGCGTACGCCATCGGGGCCGACTCGGCCCGGATGCGCCGCTACAGCAGGGCCCAGCTCGAGGGGGAAGTGGGCATCCTCCTTACCACACGCCGGATCACGCGCTTCGCGCCCGCACCCGACGGCGAGGGACTGCGCTTTGTTACCCCGTTCGGCGAGGTCGCCCCGGCCGAGGTGATCACCGTGCCGGTGGAGGCCGACGGGGAGCTGCGCGCTTTCCTTTCGTTGGCCTGTGAACACCAGTTCCCGCTTTGGGTGCACGACACGCTGGAGATGGTCCGGGTGCCGCTAGGCTCCGCCTTCTCGAGGGTGGTGGCGGCCGAGGACGTGCGCCGGCTCGCCTCGGAGTTGGCGGTAAAGAACGCAGAGCTGGTGCAGCAGTCCGAGGAACTGGTGCAGCAGTCCACCGAGCTCGCGCAGCAGTCCGACGAATTGGCCCGGCGCAACCAGGTGCTGGACCAGCAAAAGCAGCTCCTGGAGGAGGCGACCCGCCTGAAGAGCGAGTTCCTCTCCAACATGAGCCACGAACTGCGCACTCCGCTCAACTCGGTGCTGGCGCTGTCCCGGGTGCTGGCGGTGCAGGCGGCCCAGCGCCTGTCCGAGGAGGAGCGTGGTTACCTGGGCATCATCGAGAGAAACGGCAAACACCTGCTCTCCCTGATCAACGACATCCTGGATCTCGCCAAGATCGAGTCGGGGCACCAGGACCTGTTCATGGAGACGGTTGACCCGGCCAAGGTGTCCGCCGAGGTGGTGGACAGCCTCGCCGTGCTCGCCCGCGAGAAGGGGATAGCGCTCGCGCTGGTTGCCTCCGAGACGCTGCCCCAGATGCGCATAGACGTGAAGAAACTGCGCCAGATGCTGCAGAACCTGGTGGGCAACGCGGTGAAATTCACGGCGCAGGGGTCGGTCACGCTGCGCCTGGAGACGCGGGGCAAGGAGATCTATTTCGAGGTCAAAGACACCGGCATCGGCATTGCGCCGCAGTACCTGGAAAGCATCTTCCACGAATTCCGCCAAGCCGACGGTTCCACATCGCGCTCCTATGAGGGGACCGGCCTCGGCCTCGCCATCGTCAAGAAGAGCGCCCTGCTCCTGGGCGGGGACGTCGAGGTCGCCAGCGAAGTAGGGCGGGGCTCCGTGTTCACCCTGCGCCTACCCCTGGAATGCGCAGCTCCCGCGGACCGGGGGACGACCGGCGCGGCGGCAGCGCCGGAACAGGCGTGGCGGCCGCCCAAGGCGCCGGGACGATCGGTGCTGGTGGTGGACGACGACCCCGAGACCGTTTCCCTGATCACCAATCACCTGGCGCAGGCCGGATTTGGCACCCTGAGCGCCCTGAACGGCAGCGACGCCCTGCGCCTGGCACGTGCCAACCGTCCCTTCGCCATCACCCTGGACATCATGATGCCCGAGATGGATGGTTGGGAGGTCATGAGGGAACTTAAGGAACATCCCGATACCGCCGATATACCGGTTATGATCATTTCCCTCTCCGAGGACCGCGCCACCGGCATCGCCCTGGGCGCGGTCGGCGTCATCAGCAAACCGGTGGGCAAGGAAGAGCTCATGGAGGCCTTCGCCCGGCTGACCGGCGTGGGGTGCCGGCTGGTGCTGGTGGTCGACGATAACGAGTACGACCGCTGTTTCCTGGCCTCACTGTTCAAGGAGAAGGGGCTCGACGTGCTCATGGCGGACAGCGGCACGCAGGCGCTGGGTCTCGCCGTTGCCGACCACCCCGACCTGATCACCCTGGACCTGCTCATGCCCGGCATGGACGGCGCCGAGGTTCTGGACCGGCTTCGGTCCAATGCCTGCACCGCCGACATACCGGTGGTGGTGATCACCTCCAAGGAACTCTCCCACGCCGAGTTGCAGCGCCTCTCCAGCGGGGTGAACGCGATCATCTCCAAAAACGGCCTGGAGCGCCAGGCCGTGCTGGACGACCTGGTCCGGAGCCTGGAGCGCCTGGGGTGGCGGCTCCCCGAGCGGGACGCCGGCCAGGGTGCCAGGATCCTGATCGTGGAGGACAGCGAGGCCGCGACCGTGCAGCTGCGCTTCGCCCTCGAGTCGGCGGGGTACCGGGTCGACGCCGTTTCCGGGGGACGGTACGCGCTCTCGTACCTGAAGTCCCACGTTCCCGACGGGATCGTCCTCGACCTGATGATGCCCGAGGTGGATGGCTTTCAGGTGCTGGAGGCGGTGCGCGCCAACAGCCTCACCGCCGACGTGCCGGTGATGGTGATGACCGCCAAGACCCTCTCGCCCGGCGAGTACGACCGGCTCAGGGCGCTCAAGGTGCTCCAGTTGGTGCAAAAAGGTGACGTCGAGCTCCAGGAGCTCTTGCAGCGGGTCTACGAGATGCTGGGGAGCGTGAGCGTGTTCCGCCCCGGAAGCGAGGTGGCCTGCGCCCCGGCCGCCCCGGGGCATGATCCCGCCCCGTGGCAGGGGGACGGCTCGCTGCTGGTGGTGGAGGACAACCCGGACAACATGGTCACGCTGAAGGCGACGCTGGGAGGGAAGTACCGCATCGTGGAAGCGTGCGACGGGGCGGCAGGTCTCGCCGCCGCCAAAGCCGGCCGGCCGTCGCTGATCCTTTTGGACCTGCACCTGCCGGTGCTGGACGGGTTTACCGTGCTGCAACGGCTCAAGGAAGACCCGGCCACCGCTACCATCCCGGTGGTGGCGCTCACGGCGAGCGCCATGGCTGGGGACCGCGAGAAGGTACTGGCGGCTGGATGCACCGCCTACCTTTCTAAACCGTATCAACCCGAGGAGTTGCAGGAGCTGGTGGCGTCCTTCGTCGCCACCGTCGGGAACGCTCCCCTGTAAAACGCGCAGCGGCCATCCCGAAAGGAACCATTGAGCATGAAGCTTCTTGCTATCGACGACAACCAGGACAACCTGCTCACTTTGAGCGCGCTGATGAAGACCTTTCTCCCCGAGGCGCAGCTCATCACCTCGCAATCGGCGCAGGACGGCATCCGCAGGGCGGGGATGGAAGCCCCGGACACGATCCTGCTCGACATCCAGATGCCGGGCATGGACGGCTTCGAGGCCACCCGGCGCCTGAAGGCTTCCCCTGCCACCCAGCACATCCCGGTCATCCTGGTCACCGCCCACAGAAGCGACTCCGCCTGTCGCGTGATGGGGCTCGAGTGCGGCGCAGACGCCTTCCTCTCCAAGCCCTTCGACGAGGCGGAGCTGGTGGCCCAGATCAAGGCAATGGTGAGGATCAAGCGCTCCGAGGACGCGCTGCGTGAAGAGCGGGATTCCCTGGAGGCGCTGGTGCAGCGTCGCACTGCCCAGTTGTCGCAAGCATACCAGGAACAAAAAGAACACCTGGAGTTGCTGGCGCAGAACGAGGCGCGCTATTCGCGCGCGGTGCGCGGCACCAGCGACGGCCTGTGGGACTGGGACCTGGTCAGCAACGAGTATTACTATTCCCCGCGATGGAAGGAGCTTCTGGGCTTCGCCGACGACGAGCTGGAAAACCGGCCCGAGACCTTTTTTTCCCGGGTGCACCCCGACGACCTCCCCGAGGTCCAGGAGGCACTGTGTGCGCACTTTCTCGGGCAGACCCCCTTCGACCTGGAGCTCAGGCTGAGGACCCGGGGCGAAGAATACCTGAGGGTGTGCTGCCGCGGCCAGGCGGAGTGGGACGGCGCCGGGGAACCGGTCCGCATGTCGGGCGCGATTACCGATATGACTGAGCGGCAGCTGATGGAGGAGCAACTGCGCCAGGCCCAGAAGATGGAGGCGGTGGGCCAGCTTGCCGGCGGGGTCGCACACGACTTCAACAACGTCCTTACCGTGATCGCCGGTTACGCCAACATCCTCAAGATGGATCTCATCCCGGAGAGCGACCAGCACGGGCTTGCCGAGCAGATCGTGGCAGCCGCCGAGCGTGCCGCCCAGCTTACCCGTGGCCTGCTCGCCTTCAGCCGCAAGCAGGCCATGAGCCCGCAGCGCTGCGACTTGGGCGACATCGTGTGCCATGTCGAGCAGTTCCTGGGACGCGTCATCGGCGAGGACATCCAGCTCAAGACCGAAATCCTGCCCGAGCCGTTGCCGGTTCAGGTCGACCTGGCCCAGATCGAGCAGGTGCTGATCAACCTGGCAGCCAACGCCCGCGACGCCATGCCCGGGGGAGGTGTCTTCACCATAGCCACCGGGATGCGCGAGGGGGGCGGTCACGGGGTGGGGGGGACGGCCGGGCCGCATGCGGTGATCATCGTCGCCGACAACGGGGAGGGCATGGACGAGGAAACGAGCCGCAGGATCTTCGAACCGTTCTTCACCACCAAGGAGGTGGGGAAGGGGACCGGGCTGGGCATGGCCATCGTGTACGGGATCGTGCAACAGCATAAGGGGAACATCACGGTTAGTAGCAACCCTGGGCAGGGGACGGTGTTCACCATCGAACTCCCCCTGGTCGAAGCGGGGGCGGCGCTGCAACCGGTCGCGGCGCAGACGACTTCGCCCCAGACCGGCTCAGAGACCATCCTGGTCGCCGAGGACGATCCCAACGTGCGCAGCCTGGTGGACATGGTGCTGAGCAGGCACGGCTACCAGGTGATCCTTGCTGAGGACGGCGAGGAGGTCGTCCACCGCTTCCGGGCTGAACAGGACGGGATAGAGCTGGTGCTGATGGACATCATCATGCCCAGGAAAAACGGCATCGAGGCCTACGCCGAGATCAAGAAGATTCAGCCCGAGGCGAAGGTGCTGTTCACTTCCGGCTACACCGCCGACTTCATCCAGAGCCGCGGCATGAAGGAAGGGGTGGAACTGATCATGAAACCGGTGCAACCGATGGAACTGCTGCGCAAGGTGAGGGAGGTACTGGAGCGTTAAATGTCCCGCCGCGATAAGAGTACGTGAAACTCCCGGCTTTTGTCACCGGAGTGTATCGCTGATATCATCGCCTAATTCAAGCCAGGACCCTGCCAGTTTTAATGGGGGCCCGGCATCCTAATCCTTAGCCAAGTACGGACCAAAAACGGCCGCATCCCTTTCGGGAGCGGCCGCCTTGTTGTACAGATAAACCGGTGACGCTAGCTGAAGTCCCTGGCGTTGATGACCACGCCGCTGCGCGTGCCGTGGATGCTGGACCAGTATGCCTGGGCCACCTGTTGCGCCGGCATGCCGCCTGAGGGATCCATCCCCAGTGCCTCCAGGGTTTCCTTCACCCATGGAGGGCTGACCACGTTGATCCTCAGGTTGCGGGGCAGTTCCAGTGCCGCTGCCCGCACGAACCCTTCCAACCCCGCGTTGATCATGCTGATCGAGGTGCTCCCCGGCATGGGCTGATGGCTCAGGATGCCGCTGGTGAGGGTGAAGGAGCCGTTGTCGTTGATGTAGTTCATGCCCACCCGGACCAGGTTTACCTGCCCCATGAGTTTCCCCGACAGGCCGGTCTGAAAGTCCTCGTCGGAGAGTTCCGCGAGCGGACCAAAGTGCGCCACACCGGCGGCGCAGGCCATTGCGTCGAACGGCCCCACCTCCCGGAACATCTTTTCGATGGACTCCTTACTGGACATGTCAACCCGGTGATCGCCGCTTCTGAAGGCGACTTTGACCACCTCGTGCTCGGTGGCAAGCAGCTTGGCTACGGCCTTGCCAATGGTCCCCGTTGCTCCTACCACTATGATCTTCATAAGCCTGTCCTCCCGTGTTTTGCGCTGTGGCGTCCCCGGGCTCGACGGGCAAAGCCCCTCTAGAGGCCGAGGTACAGCGTGAAGTATATCTGATCTTCCCCGCCTTTGTTGAAACCGTGGGCATAACCGAGCGCCGGGGTCACCTTGACCCAGTACCCCAGGGTCACGTCTGCGCGCAGTTCCAATCCCGCGCCCACCCTGGTCTCGTCGCCGCGGAAGGACCGGTGGTTGTCCCAGACCTGGCCGGCGTCCACGAAGAGTGCCCCGTGCAGCTTCTCCGCGAAGGCCGGGACGGTGCCGAAGCCGCGCAGGGGGTACATGATGGGAGCGCGGTACTCCAGGGTGCCGGTGGCGATGTATTTGCCGGCCATGGAGCGCACCGGGTAGCCGCGCAGGGGGTACTTGTTCAGGTCGGAAGGGGGACCTCCCATCTGGAAGGCCTGTTGCCCGTACTGCAGGTCGCCGTCGGCGAGGGCGCCGGAAAGGCGCAGGTAGAGCACCTGGTGCCGGGGCGACTGCAAGGGGAGGCGCAGGTACTCCTGGTAGGTGGCGCTGTACTCGGATAGGTTGATATCGCTTCCAAGGTCGCGCGAATAGTAGCGGTACAGCAGCGAGACGCGCCGTCCTTCTTCGGAGCTGACCGAATAGGGGTATTTGAGCACGTCGTCGAAGTCGATGCCGGCAAAGACGTTATCGCGGCGTCCTTGGAAGACGGGGACGCCGTAGAGGGTCCCGTCGGGCCGCAGGGTGCTAAGCGCCTTCTGGTCCGCAATTTCGTAGCCGACCAGCAGGCGGTAGTTGGACTCAAGCCGGTTGATCGGGATGGATGCCTGCACCGTAAAGGCCTGGTTCAACTCCCAGTAGTCGTTGCCGTTCTGGTACAGGTCGGCGTACAGGTAGGGCTCAGCGTGCGCCTGCAGGGTCAAGGTCGGGTAGAAGGAGTCGTTATTGTAGATGAGGCTGTAGTATCCCCGCTTGCGTTGGTCGCTGTAGGCCGCGCTCAGGGCGTAGCTGTGGTAGCCGAGGACATCGGCGCCAGCGGTGAAGGCACCGACCACGGCACCATTGGGACCGTCGACGTACAGGCGCGGGAGCCAGAAGCGCGGCGCGAGGGTGGGGAGGGGGGTGTAGTTCTCTGGCGCGGTGCTGGTGGTGGAAGCTTCCAAAACCTGGAAGGTCGGGGAGGACTGGGAAACCTGGTCCGGCGCAGACGGAGCTGCCGCGGCAGAGGTCGCAGAGGCGGTAGAGGCGGCGGCTGGCTGCGACGTGGTTGCCGGAAGCGCGCGGGTCAGGGGGAGGGAGGGACCGCGCTGCTCACGCCACTGGGTGCGGTCTACGCGCATCTGGGCAATCTTGAAACCGCGCGAGGTATATCTCGCCAGCAGCAGACGGGTGCCGTCGGGCGAGGGCTCGGGCTGCAGCGCACCGGTCAACAGGTGGCTTACCTGGTAGCTCTTGCCGTCGCGCAGGTCGTAGGCGAAGACGTTGAAGACACCGGTCTCGTCGGAGACATAGTAGATGACGGACGCATCGGGAGCCCAGGCGGGGTAGGCGAGGGTGTTGCCCGCAGTGACAAGGGTACGGTCCGACTTCTGAACCAGGTCGTAGATCCTGAGAGTGCTGGTTCCGGCGTTGTCGGTGAGGACGTAGCAGATGGCACGGCCATCGGGAGAGAAGCGCGGGCCGGACACGCGCTCTTGAGTGTAGGCGGTGAGGGGCAACGGTACGACTTTTCCACCCTGCACGTCGTTGATCAAGACCAGGTTTTGGCTGCCCCGACTGCTGGCGACGGCGATGAAGGACTTGCCGTCGGGGCTCACCTGGACCTCGCCCAGTCGCTGGCCCTCGGTAAGCCGCCTGGTGCAGTCACGCTCCAGGTCGTGGACGTAGAGATCCTGGTACAGGTCAAAGCCGCGGGTCATCTCGGCCTGGGTGAAATAGATGCTCCTGCCGTCGGGGGACCAGCTCAGGATACCATCGGATAATTGGCGCCTGAACTCTGCCACCTTACGCCCGGCGGCATCGGTAACGACGACGCTGGAGTGGTCGTGCGGATCGCGCCTGGTGAAGGCGATGCGGTTGCCGTCTGGGGAGAAACGCGGTGCCGCCAGGTTCTCGCCCGCGTCGTAGATGTCCGTCAGCTGGGTGAAAGGTTGCCGGGACAGGATGGCAATGCGTGCGGCCTGCTCCTCCCTGAGCGACACGGTCATGTCCCGGTACACCTCACGGTACGTTTTACCTTGGAAGTTTTCTTTGGCCGGGCTGCTGATGGTGTAGGGGAAGCGCCCCGCGTGGCCGAGAGCTAGTCTCCCGGCCACGTCGTTGCCGTAGGTCTCAGCTATATAGCGCTGCAGGCGGTAGCCGTAGATGTACGGGAGATGCCCAGAGGGCCAGTCGGGCACGTCGCCGTTGATCTGGTCCACCGTGGGCAGGTTATCCTCGGCGACTGCGCTGCGGAAGATCATGTCGTAGTAACTGCTCTTGCCGCGGCCCTGCCCGGTGTACTTGGTCTCGGCCCAGGTCGCCATCCCCTCGTGCCACCAGCGCGGCAGGAAAGTATTGGGGGGCGCGGTGACCAGGAACAGCAGGACAGACAGCGGGTCCATCCAGGGGAGGGGCTTGCCGAAGATGGTACGGGTGACTTTCGAGTAGCCGCGTGCCGGGTCGGCGGAAACGATGTGCGCGAACTCGTGGGTGAACAGCGTCCTGAGCCAGTCGTCGTATTCACCAAGCGTCGAGGAGACGCTGGGGGGAACCACCTGGAGGTAGATCGTGTTGTAGGGGATGGTGATGGCCAGGCCGTTGGTAAAGTCGCTGTCGTCGATCAGCACCACCTGTGTCTTTTCGGCAGGCCGCCACTGGAACTCCCGGGTCAGCTTGTCGTAGATATCTTCGGCCATCCCGGCGGCCTTGCCGGCCACCCCTTCCAGCCCCTGGTGGTAATGGATGGCGAAGTGCTTGGTCTCGACGGTGGAATACCGGAACGAGGTGTCGAACTTTGCGGCATGAGAGACGGATACCAGGCATAACAGTGCGACGACAACAAGACATAACGATTTCATGCAGTTCCTTTACAAACGGTAGAGATGGCGACAACGGGGAAGGGGCTATTCCAGCCCGACCAGTTCCCTCCCCTTGGGATATTCGATGACGAGGTCGTACGAAATCTTCTTTTTCTCGGAGAGTGCCAGGTCCACTTTCCACACCAGGGTCCCGTCCTCCTTGGTCTCCGAGGGCTTCGGGGCAGCGTCTTCTACCGTGACCTTGATCTCGGCGTTACCCGGGAGCGGTTGCTGGTCCTTGAGGGACACGGTGACCAGACGTTGCTTGAAGTTCTCGAGTTCCATGGTGACGTGGTAGGTGACGCTGTTGCCGCTGATGATGCCCCCTTTCTTCTTGACCCGCGCCACTTCGCGCTTCACTTTTACCTGGTCGTCACTGCCGAAGTAAAGGTCGAACTCTTCGCCGGAAGCAACCGTCTTCAGGCGGCTTTTACCGACGAAGGTGGCGTCGTTGAAGATGCTGGCCTCGCCGGCCAGCAGCGGGAACGGGGTGCGGTTGACCACGGTTGATTTGAGGTAGACCCGCGGGGAGAGCTTGGGCACCGTCACGTATTCCGCGCTGACGGGAACGGTCTCGGCGGCGACGACGCTGGTGGCGCGGGTGCCGTCGGTGGGAACGTCCACCGGTTGCGCTACCTGGAACTGGACCGAAGTCTGTCCCTGGCCGACCTCTGCCGGCACGAAGCCAGCCGGTTCCATACGATCCTCGGCGGGCGTTCTCTCGAAGGTCGCTTCGGGAGGCGGGGGCGCGGCAGGTGCTGCGGCGCCGACCGCCATCTTGCTACGGGAGAGGTACGGCATTGGGCGCGGGGGCTCGTAAAAGGAGACGCGCCACGGCGACAGTTCTGGCGCGCCACCACCGGAGGCGGGGCTCGCGGTGGAGAGGGTGAGCCTCACCTGCGGCCAGTTTTCGCCGCTCTTTTGCCACACCTGGGCGCGGTAGGTAAGGAGGGCGTCCTTGCCGTCCGGGGCGAGGCGCACGTCGTAGCTCGGCGCCCAACTTGCCTGGGCCACGAGGTAGGTGAGATCGAGGTCGAAATTCATGTCCCGCTCCGCCTCGATGGCCACCTGGACCGAGCGCACTTCCTTCAGGGGCTCCGCCCGGTACTGCTCCAGTTGCTTTTTCAGGGCGGAGATCTGCTCCTGGATGGGTTTTTTGGCGGCCTCGGCGTCGTAGATTTCTTCCTCTATCTTGCCAGTATTGTCACCCACGAAGCGGACGGCTTCGGAGAGTTCGCTCGTGGTTGGTTTGCCGAGAGAGAGTTCCTTGGAGATGCGCTCACCCCAGCCGACGCGAATGGAGTCGACGAACGCGCGCTGGGCCGCGAGTGCCTTGCGCCGCGCCTCGATCGCTTCCACCTTGCGGTTCAGCCGGGCGATTTCATCTTCAAGCTCGCGTACGCGCTGGTCCTTGCTGCGGTCCAGGAAGACGTTCTTGACCGTGATCCCGGCAATGCGGGCGCGTCCGGTTCCCTTGCCTTCGGCGCGAAGCGATTCCTCGGCCATCAACTGCGGCAGGTTTTCCAGTGTCACCAGGTTGGTGCCTGTCTTGAGCGCAACGGTTGCCTGGCGGGTCACCTGGGCCGTGTCGGAATAGACGGTCACCGAGGTGATCTTGGAAGGCGCGGTGATGGCGGTGCTCTGCGCCGCGAGGGCGAGTGACGAGCTAAGAAGCAGCAACAGGGAGAGGGGGATCATCCTCATGTTCATAGGAAACCTCGGGTGCTCATTGGTTAACGTCCCCCTTTGCAGCGGGGGGAATGCTGGGGGGGCGTGCGGCGGTTGGCAATCAGCATCTGCCTTTCTTCCCAGGTCCTTCTCTGACCAACCGGGTTGCAAGCGGGGAGTGGCAAGATTGTCTCCGCCGGCTATTTCTTCTTGGACGCGTAGCTGTAGTACTTCAGCTTGATGTTCTCCCACATCACCAGGCGCTCGCCCAACAGGGTCATGACCCGGACCTCTCCGTCCTGGGAGATCACGAAGCCTAGGCTGCCTGGGTTCTGGCTGCAGTAGCGCATCATGGAGCGGTGCCGGGTCCCGAAGTGGTTGTAACTCACCGGACGTTGCTTAGCCTCGCTGCCGAATCGATCGGTGGCGATGAAGACCTGGTCGGGCTCCTGCCAGTTCTTTATCTCCACGCCGTAGCCGCGCACCACCAAGTTCGGGTCCATGACCACCAGTCCGTCCACCCTCGTCAGCAGCGCGATGAACCAGATGACGCCGTCAATTTCGTTCTTGTTGGCCCGCAATTCCTTCTCAAGGCGCCGCAGCTGTTGGAACTGGTCCGCGGAGAGCTCCTTTAGGCGGGCCTCGCCGTGGCCGAGCAGGTGCCGCTCCAGGTAATCGGACTTGATCTTGGTGACCGCGTTGGACTGTAGCGAGGTGGGGAGCCGGTCGTAATTGATGCCGTACTTCACGTTGAGGTCGTCCGGAGTGATCTGCGGCGTGATCAGGATGGCACCGCCATTCTTGATCTTCTGGATCCTGAGCAGGATCCGGCACAGCACGGAGATCCACTGCTGGGCGTGCAACTCGTCGCCGGCCCCCGGGGCCTGGTAGATGTCGTCGGGGATATGGCTGCGCACGCCGTGCAGGAAGCGGTCGATGCCCGGAGCCAAAAGCTCGCGTACCGGCCCTTCCCGGAACAGGTCCAGCGAGTGACGGACTAACTCGTTCACCCTCAATTCAGCCACCTTCTCGTAACGCATATAGACCGCGATGATGCCGATCCCCTCGACGCTGGCCTGGAACACGCCGGGGCGTTCCACCTCAACCTCGGCGGAGCGGTTCAGGAACTTGTGGAAGCGGTTTTGCTGGTCAACGAGGCCCCAGATGTAGAGCTGGTCCAGTTGGTCCGGCCAGATCACGAAGGAGGACGTGCGCAGGTCGGTGGACTTGGCGATCTTGACCACGTTGGAGACGGTGAAGGGGATCGGGTCGGCGAAGGGGATATAGCTCCAGCGGTCACGCGCCGGATTGCGGGGCGGCTTTGGGTCGGGCTGGCTCGGGTCCAGAAAGACCATGTGGAACAGTACCGGCTCCGACTCCTCGGTGCGGAGGCTGGAGTAGTACATGGTCTCCATGAGCTCGGTGATGACCTCGTCGTCGGGCACAGCGGCCTTGCGCTTGCGCAGTTCGGTGCAGACGAATTCAGCCAGGTGGCGCGGGGTCTTGTTCTTGATCGGCATGGCCGGCGGCAGCCCTCGTGGTTCGGTTACTGTTGCGGGTACTGGGCGAGCTCCAGCAGGATTCCCTCCGGCCCGTGGAAGTAGATGAGTTTTTTCCCGGTCTTCTGCCAGACCTGCACCTCGCCGATGAACTGCACACCGTGGCCGCGCAGGCGTGCCACCTCGGCTTCTATGTCCGTGACCGCGAAGGCCAGGTGGCGCAGGCCGATGCGGTTGGCGATGCCAGTCCCCGCATCGGGCTCGCCGCTCGCGTCGAACTGCAGCAGCTCGATGGAAAGATCGGAAGACGGGTGGTGCAGCGCAGTGAACCTCCCACCCGCGCAACGCACACCGGTCAGCTTCTCGAGAAAGTCGGTGTCGAGGTCGGAACTGATGCCGGTAGTAAACCCAAGCAGGACAAAAAAAGAGGTCGCCGCTTCCAGATCGCGTACCACGATGTTGAGATGGTCAATGCGAGATATCATGAGAGCCTTGTACGCCGCCGCAGGTGCGACAGCAGGGGGGTGGATTGTTAATGAGGATAACAAGGTTTCGCCGCTACGCAACGCAGTATCTCCGACGACTTACCGTCCGTTGTCTGCAGCCGTGGCGCCCATTTTCTATAGCGCGTCCGTGACGGCAAGTCAATGAGAATGGTTTCAGTTAATCAAGTTGTCTCGAGAGGGAGCAGCCCGTAGTGCAAACCAGAGCACCGTATACTACCCATGACGCTGTAAGTACCAAGGATCACGACTGATTACTTTAGTCTAGTACAGTGATGGGTAATGCATTATTTTTTGTTGACTGTTTTGGTTTGATTTTGTATGGTTGCCAAAAGCGCACAGCGCCGTGATGTATGTTTGGCTTACCAGGGGGAGCACCATCAATGAGGATTGACCAGAAAAAAATGCGGGAGCTCGTCACCCGGGCCGTCCCGTATTCCCCCGAACAGCTGCGGCGTGAAGCCAACGTCTTTTTCGTGGGGGGGGATCTCCCTGAGCGGCAGACCATAGAGACGCTGTACGAGAGTCATTACCAGAGCAACGCGGCGCTCTTTCACCTCACCTTCGGCAACGAAGATCGCTTTGTCCAAGCCGAAAGCCTGGCCCGGCAAATCAAGAAAAACTTCAACGCCTACCTTGTGGGCAGGGTCGATTATGGCGCCTCGCAGCGAGCCGTGGAGCGTGCCTATGCAGCCGGCGTCGACATCCTCGACATCCCGCTGCACGTGTATGATCATGCCCGTCCCAGGGAGTTCGGCTCGCAACTGGAGGAGCGCATCCGTTCCCTCAATTACGCGCGTACTGTGTTCCCGCGGTGGTCGGTGGTATCGTCGCTCGACGCAGGGAGCGAGCCTGCCGATTCAACCGTGGCCGGCATCGATGCACTACTGGAGCGAGAAATCGTGCCGCTGGTGCAGCTTACCGCTGATGCAGCCGCTGTCCCGGCCGAGCACCTCACCAAGGTTTTCCAGCACCTGCAGCGCGGGTGGCTGCAGAACAGGGCGCTGATTAAGCCCCTGATACCTCTCGTTTATCTGATTTCCCCCTTCGCGCCCGCCGCGCCCAAGGGGATCCTGCGGGGGGTCATCGACAGCATCGAGGACCGCAGGCTCCTGGCCGGTTCCGACCTGCGCCGGTTGCTGCGCGTCAAAGAAGTGGCAGAATCTTACGAATCCTCCGGGCTCTAATTAGGGAACCGGTCATTGAAATTGAGCAACGAGGGCGCCCGCCAACAGATGGAATCTAAGCACTTCCTGGACAAACCGCTTAAAATCGACAACCGCCCCTTGTGGCTTATCGTTCTGGACCGCACAGCGCGCTACCAGGTCATGGCCGCGGTCGCGCTGGTGATCGGCGTCCTGATCCGCCTGGCACCGCCCGAAGGGCTTACCGTGGAAGGGTACCGCTCGCTGGTGCTCTTCGGCGCCACCGTTTTCTTCTGGATTTCTGGACTGCTGCCGATTGCCGTTACCGCGCTGCTCTCCATGGTGATGCTGCCGCTTTTGGGCATCATGGACGCCAAGAAGACCTACTCCATGTTCGGCAACGAGTCGGTGTTTTTCATCCTGGGCGCCTTCATCCTCGCTGCCGCGCTGACCGGGACCGGTATCTCCGCCCGTATCGCGCGCGCCATGCTGGCCAGGTTCGGCAGGACGCCGGCGCGGCTTGCCCTGACCGTCTTTTTGCTGTCCGCCTTTCTCTCCTTTATCATGAGCGAACACGCCGTAGCGGCCATGCTCTTTCCGGTGGTGACCGAACTGGCCACGGCACTGAAGCTTGAAAAGGGGAAGAGCAGCTTCGGGCGCCTGCTGTTCATGTCCATGGCCTGGGGGTGCATCATCGGCGGCATCGCCACCTTCCTGGGCGGCGCGCGCGCGCCGCTTGCCGCCGGACTGCTCAGGGAGGCCACCGGGCTTCATTTCAGCTTCGTCGAGTGGTCCACCGCGGCCTGCATGATCGTGTTGCCACTGCTGGTCCTGGGGTTCGTCATCCTGCTCAAGTTCTTCCCCCCCGACCTGGACGACGTTGAAGTGGGACTTAAGTTCCTCAACGGCAAACGCCTGGAAATGGGGAAGATCAGCTACGACGAGATCCTCACCGCCCTGGTCATGGCCGTCACCGTCGCCGGCTGGATGTTCCTTGGTGAGAAGACCGGGCTGGCAGCCATCGCCATTCTCGGGGCGGCCGCGCTGTTCACCTTCAAGGTGATCTCCTGGCAGCTGATCGAGGAGTACGTCAACTGGGGCATCATCCTGATGTACGGCGGCACCATCGCGCTGGCCTCGGCGCTGGAGAAGACGGGGGCGGCGGTGTGGGTGGTGAAAAAGGGGATGGGTGACCATGCTCATGCGCCGCTGGCTGTGATCGCGGTGATCTCGCTGGTGGCCATCCTGGTAACGGAATGCATCAGCCATGCGGCGGTGGTAGCGATCCTGATGCCGGTGGGAATGGGGCTGTGCCAGACCACGGGGATGGATCCCAAGGTGATGACGCTCTCCATCGCGCTCCCTGCGGGGCTCGCCTACTGCCTTCCCATGGGTACCCCGGCCACCGCCATCGCCTACGCTTCAGGGTACCTCAAGAGCCGGGACATCATTGTGGCAGGCGCCGTGGTAATGGCTATCTCGTGGCTCTTGTTCATGGGGAGCGTCGTGTTCATCTGGCCCGTGCTCGGGCTGAAGATATAAGAGGAAAGCGTGATATCCAAGAAAACGAAGTACGGCCTGAAGGCCTTGATATACCTTGCGCAAAAGTACGACCGTGGGCCGATACTGATCGCGGACCTGGCCCGAGACGAGAGGATTCCAAAGAAGTTCCTGGAGAACATCCTGCTCAACCTGAAGAACTGCGGCATTCTGCAGAGCCGCAAGGGGAGGGGAGGGGGGTACTACCTGGGGCGGCCGCCGCATAAGATCACTTTCGGACAGGCGATACGCATCATGGAAGGGCCGCTGGCGCCGGTCCCATGTGTCAGCGAGATGGCCTACGCAAGGTGCACGGAGTGCGGCAACGAGGCGACCTGCGGTATCAGGCTGGTCATGAAGGACGTGCGCGACGAGATGGCGCGCATCCTGGACGGCACCACGCTCGCGGACGTGCTCAAGAAGGTGGAGGAGGCAGGGGCGCGGCAGGAGGATGTGCTGGATTTCTGCATATGATGTTGAGGGTAGAGCTGCTAAAATCCCCCCTGTCCCCCCTTTGCAAAGGGGGGGACGTTAGGCTCGTGCAGCGCTTTGTAGGGTAAGTCCTACATGGTTCGTGAGTTCTCCGAACAACGCTTCGATGGGGACGAAGGTTCACCTGTAACAGGTAGAGGGGGCAACGCTTCCTCGACTTCTGTGAAGAATCATCCGACGTGGGCACTCTGAGAAAGGCGGCGCTATGAAATACGATGTCGTGGGACTGGGCGTCTGCACCATGGACCTGCTCATGGTGGTTGATGAACTGCCGGGAGGCGAACTAGTACAGCGGGCACATGCCTCGGCCCTGGCCGGGGGAGGCCCGGTAGCCACGGCGCTGGTTGCACTGGCGCGCCTGGGCGCGCGCACCGCGATGCTGGACCTGGTGGGCGACGACCTGATCGGCCGCATGATCGTCGAGGAATTGAAAGCGGAAGGGGTGGACACGGCGGGGATGGTCATCGACGCCGGCAGCACGTCTTCTCAGGCAAGCATCCTGGTCAGACAGCGCGACGGCGACCGCGCCATCACCTTCGCGCCGGGGACCTCCGGCGAACTTCCCTTTGAAAAGCTAAATCTGTGCATGATCCGGGAAGCGAAGATCCTGCACCTGAACGGGCGGCACTGGCAGGCCTGCCTAGAGGCGGCCCAGGTGGCGCGGGAAGCCGGTGTGCTGGTCTCCTTCGACGGCGGATCGCACCGTTTCCGTCCGGAACACTGCGAACTGCTGCCGCTGGTGGACATCTGCATCGTTGCCGAGGAATACGCCGAGAGCTGCACCGGGGCATCGTCACTTGAACAGGCGGCGCAGGCGCTTCTGCAGTACGGCCCCAAGGTGGTGGGGATCACCAGCGGGACGCGGGGGAGTTTTCTGCTATCCCGTGACGGCAAGTTTTTTCATCAACCGGCGTACCCCGTCGAGCAGGTGGTCGATACCACTGGCGCCGGAGACGCCTACCACGGCGGCTTTCTCTTCGGGCTTGCCCAAGGGCTTTCCCTTAAGGAGTCGGCCCGCTACGCCTCCGCCGTCGGCGCCTTGAACACGGCCGCCTTGGGCGGCCGCGCGGCTCTACCCACTTTGTCCCAACTCAAGGACTTCCTTGACCTTCGCGGCTAGTGCTTTGCCGGCGCCGGCCGCTGACCCGCCCAGATACTCCACAACACCAGCACCCCACCAACAATCTGCAGGGGCGTGAGGCTCTGCCCCAGCACCAGGAATCCGAGCGCCGTCGCCATGACCGGGCTCAAAAGCCCAAGCAGGGAGACTGCAGAAGGCTGCAAACGCTTAATCCCCCAAAAGAAGATCATGTAGGTAATACCGGTGCCGAAGATGCCCAGGTAGGCATACCCAATCACGTTCTTGACGGTCAGGCTGATAAGCGGCTCTTCGAAGAAAAGTGCGAAGGGGAGCAGGAACAGGCCGCCGAAGACCAACTGCCACCCGGTGAAGGCGGCGATGGGGAGAGGCGTTGCGGACCAGCGTTTAGTGAGCACGGTGCCCAGGGCCATGCATCCAGCCCCGGCGAAGGCCGCGGCGAGGCCGATGGCATCCAGCCGGGCGGCCGGGGTGAGCACTAATAGCGCGACGCCGATGACGCCGGTGCCGGCTGCGATCCAGGCAAGGCGCGTGGGGGTACTGCCCAATAACGGCCGGGAGAGCACGATGACCGCCAGTGGCTGGGTCGCAATCACGGTTGCGGCCACCCCACCGGGGAGCCGGTACGCAGCGATGAAAAGGAGCGCCTGGAAAACACCGATGTTCATAAGGCCCAGCAGCAACAGCCGCCCCCACCACTCTTCCGTTGGGGCGCGGCGCTGCAGGGCGATCATGACCAGGCCGATGGGGAGCACCCGCAAAAGTGCCGCGGTGAGCGGGTGGTTTGGGGGAAGCATCTGCGTGGTCACGATGTAGGTGCTGCCCCAGATACAGGGGGCGATCGCAGTGACGAGGGAGGTGCGCAACAGGTGCCGGTTCTGGTCGGTTGTCATGGTTTGTCTACTCTGGTGTGTCGTCGCTTCGCTCAGATGAACTCCTCAAAGTAGTCCAGATCCTTGTGGAAGGTTTCGTGCAGCCGCGATAGCGAGAAGAGCGCGATGACCAGGGTGAGCACGCCGACCACGATGGCGCCGGTCTCGATGCCGAGGCTCTTGCGCGCCACCTGGAACAGCATGGTGATGGGAATGGTCATGCCGCGCACAAAGTTGGGGACCGAGGTGGCAACCGTGGCGCGCAGGTTGGTGCCGAACTGCTCGGCGGCGACGGTGACGAAGATGGCCCAGTAGCCGATGCCGAAACCGAGCAGACAGCAGATGGCATAGAAAGCACCGGCGCTGACCCCGGAGGCGGAGAAGTAGACGGCTACGGCGACGACGGTGATGAGCAGGAACAGGAGCACCACCTTCTTGCGGCTTTGCAACAACTGGCTCAGCACTCCGCTGGCCAGGTCCCCGCCCACGAGGCCGAGGTAGCAGTACATGACCGCGTTACCCGCGCTGATCGACCCCTGCACGTTGAGCACCTTGGCGAACTCGGGGGAGAAGGTGATCAGCACCCCGACCACGAACCAGGAAGGGAGGCCAATCAGGATCGAGTGCAGGAAGCGCCCGAAGCGGTCCCGCGAGGTGAACAGGGCCAGGAAGTTCCCCTTGGACATCTCACGCGACTCCATCCCCTTGAACATGCCGGATTCCGCCACGCTGAGACGGAGCACCAGGAGCATGAGCCCGAGCACGCCGCCGATGACGAAGGCGGTGCGCCAGTCGAACTGCTTAGCGACAAAGTTGGCGAGGATCGCGCCGGAGACGCCTACCGTGGCTACGATCATGGTGCCGTACCCCCTGATGGAGCGATGCAGCACCTCGGAGACCAGCGTGATGCCGGCGCCCAGTTCGCCAGCCAAGCCGACGCCGGCCAGGAAGCGGAGCAGGGCGTATGCCTCGATGGAGTGCACGGTGGCGTTGGCGAGGTTCGCCAGCGAGTAGATGAAGATCGAGCCGAACATGATCTTTAGCCGTCCCTTGCGGTCGCCGAGGATACCCCAGAGAATCCCCCCCAGCAGCATGCCGGCCATCTGCATGTTGAGCAGGAACACGCCTTTGTCGATTAGTTCCTGTCCCGCCAGACCGATCCCCTTGAGACTCGGCACCCGGACGATGCTGAACAGCACCAGGTCGTAGATATCGACGAAGTAGCCGAGGGCGGCCACGATCACCGGGAGGCCCAGTACCTGCCGCAATGTGGCCTGTGAGTTAACGCTCGTGGAAGTCATACTGTCTCCGTATTCCGGTGTTTCCTACCGTTTCGCGGGGGATCTTGCCGACATCGGGTAGCGTGTTGAGCGGCTTCAGCCCCACGGCCGTGGCTGCCCGCGCCTGGTCCGGAGCGATCTCGAAAATGGTGATGCGGCCGTCCGGTGTGCGGCAGACCGCGGCGCGAGATGCTTGCTTGCCGGGGTGTTCGAGCATCGGTATCTCCATGGGACGCCCTTAAGAATTTCGTTTTAATACACCGGTAGCTGGCGCAAAGTCAATGATGAATAGATGGCTAGCTGGCGGAACCAGCATGCTGAGGCTGGGGGAAGAGAAAAGGGGAAAGAAGGCGGGAGTGTGTACTCCCGCCTGGGGGTGATGAGGTTATTGCTTGGGCGGCGTTGGGAACAGGATATAGGGACCCTTGGGTTCCTCGCCCGGCGGTACATAAGTGGGCGCCGCATCGCCCCGCGCCCCCGCCGCTTTGACATAACGGTAGATGGCGCGCAGGTCCTCCTTGGACATTGCGCGCAGGTCGTACCATGGCATGGGCGGTCGGGTCTCAGTGCTCCGGGCGAAGTCAATCCATTGCCTTTCCGACATCTGCGGGATGAACGTCCTGAGGTTGGCGGGGTAGGTGGTGCCCCACGGGCCTTTCCACCCCAGTTGATCACCGGTGAGCCAATGCTCCTCGGCGATCTTGCCGGTCCCCAAGGCATAGCCGCTCGTGTGACAGTCGTTGCACCCCCCTATGCGGACCAGGTAGCGCCCACGCTCGATCGCTTTGCTATCCGCCGTTTTGCCCTGTGCGGCCAACGAAGAGTGTGACGAGGCTAGCATCGCCAGTGCGGCCGTTACAGTCATCAAGGTTCGCAGTCCCATAATATTTCTTCCTCCTTGTTAACGACTTTTTCTGAGCTCCAGTGGGCCAGTCCGGTTGCTTGTAGCAGGGGATTCAATAAGTAATGCCGCTAGCGTAACACCGTCGGCAGAAGGGTTAGGTTCCCTACTCACCGTCGGCATTTCTCGCCGGGGAGGTGCAACTTCCTATGACCCGGTCGCGCCCTTTTTCCTTCGCCTCGTACAGCGCCTCGTCGGCGGCGGCCAGCAACTGCTGTATAGTGTCGCCGTCGGACGGGAACACTGAGATCCCGGCGGAGATGGTGATGTGCCCCAGGTGCTGTCTTCCCATGAACAGTTGCAGCCCTTTTACCGCTGCCCTGAAACGGTTGCAGATCTCCAGGGCCATTTCACAGTCCGCGTCCGGGAGTATCAGGGTGAACTCTTCGCCTCCGAAACGGCAGGCGATGTCGCTGTCGCGGACGTTCTTCTGCAGCAAATGGCCAACTTCCTTCAGGACGTGGTCGCCTGCCTCGTGACCGAAAGTGTCATTGAAATTCTTGAAATGATCCACGTCGATCATGACCACGCTGAGCGGCTGCTTGGTCCTGGTGGCGCGGCTGATCTCCCGCAACAACGACTCTTCCATGTGGCGCCGGTTCAATAGGCCGGTCAACGGGTCGCGAATGGAAAGTTCGCGCAGTTGTTCGCGCAACTGCAGGCTGCGAATGGCGAGGGCGACCTGTTCCGCGAATGCCGTCGCTTTCAGCCGCTTTTTGTCGATTTGTTCTGGTTCTGCCTTCGGCGGAAAGCTAAGGGAGAGGATCCCCAGCGTCTCATGGTGTGCCGCCAGCGGGATGCACAGATGGGCCGAATGAATCGCCTCCTCGACGTGCTGGCATTGCACATCGGAAACCGCGGCGCTCAGATGTGACTGCCCGAGCCTCATAGCCCAGCATTGATCAGGAGTGAACGGCCTTCGGTCTGCGGCACCCCAGATCGCGACGTCGGTCATCAGCGTTCTTGACGGATTGATCAGGTAAATCCCTCCCGAGCCCTTGGGGAAAAACTTTTCCCCGTAGCAGGAAAGAATGCCGCGTGCCTCGTCGAAATTGGAGCAGGATTGCAGCAACTGGGTCATGCTGCTTAGGTCGGAGATGTCCCTGTTGGCGGCCTGCAGGTCATCGGCGGCGATGAGGTGGCTGCGCGACTCGTGGCGGGCGATGTAGTAGCTGAGGCTTAACAGGATGATGGCGATAGAGATTCCCGAGAGAAAGACGATGGTGAGGATGAGGAGGGTGGTGTGCTCCTTGTTGCGCCGTTCGCCCAGCAGCGATTTTTCCTGGTTCTTGATCTCGTCGATCCCGCTGCGTACCGAGGTCATCAAGGAAGTGCCTTCTTCGGTCAGTTGCGCCTGTTGCGGTCCCCTGAACCCGCTTCTGTCATATTGTGAGATGGAGAGCCGGAAAATTGTGAGCTTCCTGGTTATCTCCTCACCCAGCCTGGCCAGCCGCTGCTGCTGGTTCCGGTTGTCATTGGTGAGTTCTTTCACTTCCTTCAAGTTTTCCAGCGCCTGCTGGGCGTAAAATTCACAGCGCGATTTCTGCTGCACGTTGCCGGTCAGGATGTACCCGCGCCTGCTGCTTTCCGCCTGCAAGAGCGAGTTGCTCAACGTATCGACAGACATGATCACTTCATAGGTATGATCAGTGAGTTTGTTCGACTGTGACAGCTCGGCGCGGATGTAGTACGACAGGAACAGCATCACGGTCAGCAGCAGCAACGCTGCCGAGAACGTAAGGTCGATGGTCCTGATCCTGTTATGCGCCTGGTTGAAGTAACTCAAGGTAGTTGCCTCGTATCAGTAGTGAGGAACACTTTGATTATATGCGATGGCAGGAGAATGGGAAGACGTGGATGCGTGTTGGATGGTGAGTGGCCGTTGTCAGCGGCGAGCGCCGAGCTAGGGCCCGATGCGCAACAGTGCCAGGAGTTCCTCTACGCTCACCTTCCCAGACAGGTCGCTTTCGTCGAGCAGGCTGTCGGCGAGGCCGCGCTTTTGCTGGTGCAGACCGACGATCTTTTCCTCGATGCTCCCCTTGGCTACCAGGCGGTAGATGGTGACCGGGCGCTGCTGACCGATGCGGTGGGCGCGGTCGGAGGCCTGGTCCTCGACTGCGGGGTTCCACCACGGATCCATGTGGATGACGTAATCGGCGGCGGTCAGGTTGAGTCCCACGCCGCCCGCCTTGAGGCTGATCAGGAACAGGTCGCCCGAGCCGGCCTGGAAGGCGTCGACGCGCACTTTGCGTTCCGGCGCCGGGGTGCTGCCGTCCAGGTACTGGTAGGGGATACTGGTGCGATCGAGGTAGTTGCGGAGGACCTCGAGGTGCCCCACGAACTGGCTGAAAACCAGTGCCTTGTGACGGTTCTCCCTCAATTCCTCGACGATCTCCGCGAATGAGGCCAGCTTGGCACTGGGAATGGCGCTGTCGGGGAGCACCAGGCGCGGGTTGCAGCAGGCGCGGCGCAACTTCATGATTTCCGCAAGGATCTTCATGTGCATTTCGGCCTTACCCTCTACCTTGTCGACGCCGGCCAGGTTGTCCAGTGCGCTCTTCCTGATCGCCTCGTAGAGGGCGGCTTCCTCCATCCCCAGTTCTACCGGTATGGTGATCTCGGTCCTGGGCGGGAGTTCCTCGAGCACCTGGTTCTTGGTACGGCGCAGGATGAAGGGGTGGATCAGACGCTTGAGGCGCTGGCGCGCCTTCTTGTCCTCGCTCTTTTCGATGGGAGAGGCGTACCTGACGTTGAACTGTTTCAGGGAACCGAGCAGCCCCGGGTTGATGAAGCGGAACACGTTCCACAGTTCGCCCAAGTGGTTTTCTATGGGGGTTCCCGTGGCCACCATCTTGAATTTCCCCCGCAGCTTCATGGCGGCCTGACTCCGCTTGGTCGCCATGTTCTTGATGGCCTGTGCCTCGTCGAGGACGATGGCCTGCCACGAGACCGCCTCCAGCAGTTCCGCGTCCTGCTGCAGCAGTCCGTAGCTGCAGATGACCAGGTCGAACGGCTTTAGCCCATGCAGCAGTTCTGACCGCTTGGGCCCGCCATAGACGATGCTGTTCAGGGTGGGTGCAAAGCGGGCAGTCTCACTCTCCCAGTTGAGGCAGACCGAGGTGGGGGCGACCACCAGGGACGGGCCGTGCGGGGCCATGCTGAGAACCTGGGCCAGGGCTTGGACGGTCTTGCCCAAGCCCATGTCGTCGGCCAGGCAGGCGCCTACGCCCCAGTAGGCGAGTCGGTTCAGCCAGTTGAAACCCTCCACCTGGTAGCCGCGCAAGTCGGCCTGCAAGGTGCCCGGCAACTGGGGCCGGAACGAGTCCGCCTCGCGCAGCCTTTGCACCTGGTCGCGCCAGTAGCGGTCGGCCTGGAATTCTCCAGCCTCGGCGGCGAAATCCTCGAAGAGGGTAGAGGCAAGAGGATGGAAGCGGAAGGCGGAACCGCTGGGGTCGGCGCAGGCGGCCAGGTCGTCGAGGTAGCGCCGCAGTTGCGAGGAGAGGGCGATGAATTCGCCGTCACCCAGTTCGACGAAGCGCCCCTGCGCGTTGCGCGCGAGATCCACCAGTTGGCGCAGGTCGAGCACCAGTTCCTCGTTAATCTTGACCTCACCCGCCAGTTCGAAATAGTCCTTCGCCTGCCTCACGGAAAGCTTGCACTGTCCGGGAGTAACCATCTGTTTTATCTTGAAGCGCGCCCCCTGCGGCCAAGAGACCCGGGCCGATTCCCCCAGCGACTGCAGCTGCATCAAAAGCTCCAGCGCGCCCTCCGTTCCGGGCACCAGCCACTCACCGTCGTTTTCCTCGCTCTCTGCGAGCGCGGTGAGCTGGAAGACGGCGGCCGCGGCGCGTTCCTCTTCAAGCTTCAGGTCCCGCCTGCACTGCAGCCGTTTCCCCTCTACTTCGGCGAGCACGGTCTCTCCACCCGTGCCCGGCCGGAAATAGGGACCGGCATCGGAGAAGGGACGCACCAAAAGCTGCAAGCGCAGTCCGGCCTGGTAGGGGAGCAGGTGAACGTGCGGCGTGGCGTCGCCGGGGACCTGTGCGATGGAATCGACGCCGATGTCGGAGTGCACCGTGAGGACCGATGCCAGTGAATTTATCGCCGCCAGGGCCTGGTCCTTGGCCCGGGCGGGAAGCTTGAGGCCCGCGCCGATGATGGCGGCGATCTTCTTGTACTCGCTCTTGGCCTGGTAGACCTTGATCCGGGTCGGGGTCTCCTTCTGTAGGTAGAGCTTGTGGTCCTGCTGGAATGGGGGAAAGAACTGCATGTGCAGGAACTCCCCCTCGGTGGTGAGTTGCAGTTCGGGCTCGCCGTGAACCAGTTCGAGCCGGACCGATGCGGCGGCGTCGAGATAGACCTGCGGGTGGCCGATCATGAGCGGCACCGCCTGGTCCTGGTCCAGCACGTAGCTGTCGCGGTTATAGTAGCCGGCGCCACGCTCCTTTTTGATGCAGCCACAGAGGAGCCGGTCCTGCGCGCTCAGGTAGTCGAGGCTCTCTACCTCTTCCACCAGCCGTTTAAGCGAGACGTTGCGTCCGGCGCTCCATTTGCCGTTAGGCGCCTGCTTCTGTTCCCGTGGCGTGATCTGGAAAAAGCCGCGCAATTCCTCGAAATGCCAGATCAGGCGAGACTGGGGCCCGTCCGAGTCCACCGCCTCGTCGTTATTCAGGCGCAGCAGCGCGGAGATGGCGCTTTGCCACGATTCGACCGGAGCGAGGGCGCGGTACAAGGGAATCGGCACCTTGTCAGGGGCGGGTTCGGCAGCATCCGCAGTGGCGGTCTGTTCGATTTCGCGGGCGATCCAGCTATGCCCCGAATCCTTTAACCGCTGTACCAGGGTAGCGAGCTTGCGCGCCTCTGCCGCGCGCTGATCACTGGCGCACCAGTACAAGGCCATCAACCGGAATAGGGCGTGGAGCGGGCTTTGCGGTGAGCGCTGCAGCGACGCCTCCTGGAACTCCTTGCTGCTGCGCCCTCCCTGCCGCTCTGCGATCACCCCCTGCAGGACGTGGTACACCTCCTGGTCCAGCCACTCCCTCTTTGCCGTGATGAAGCTGCAAAGTTCAGCCGCTTCCTCGAGCTGTTTAGAGTCCCGCGCGGCGAGGAGGGCCAGGATGAAAAAGGGACCGGTGCCGTTATCGAGGTACACCTTTCTCTTGCCGGTCTCTTTGCGCAGAGCTGCCAGCGCGGCACGGAACAACTCCACGGAGCGGTCGTAGAGTCCGCGCTGCAGCGCACAGCAGGCGAGCACGGAGATCTGTGTCGAGCTGCAGCGCTCGGCAGCGGCAGCTTCGGCGGCGGCGGCGCGATCCCGCGATAAAAGTTCAAGGCAGAAGACGTCGAGCAAAAACGGTGGAGAGTCGGGGCGTGCGGTCAATTCGGCGAGCACGCGGAACGGTGCATCGGCAGCGGTAAGGGATTCCCGCGCGAAGGAGAGGTGCGCCACCAGGGCCGCCCCTTGCAGAATGATGGGCAGGGAGCGGAACCACGCCTCGTCGAAGGGGTGGAAGCAGACCGCGTCCAGGGGATGGCAGCGCTGGGCCTCGTAAGGGAACTGGCGCAGGTAGCGTTCAGCCGCCTCCAGGGCTGCGCGGGCGTCCCTGCGGTAGATGGCGATGCGCACGTCGCGCATGGCGTGGGTTGACAGCCGGTAGAAGTTGCTCCCCCAGTTGGAGACCATGGGGATTTCGGCGATGATGGTGCGGACCATGGCCTCGAACCTTCCCTCGGCAATGGCCTGCAGCGTTGCGGCGTGCGCGATTTCGGGGCAGCAGGAGATGCCTTCGCCGGTGTGGCGGATCAGGTTCTGGTTCTTCAGGTCCTCAAGCAGTGCGCCAAGGACCATCCCGGTGTAGCTTTGCCCCGGAGGCGCGGGAATCCCTGTTTTCTTGACGATGTTGAGCAGTACGTGCTTGGAAACAGGAGCGTGGATGACTGAGAGAAGCTGGACAAGGGCGGACTGTTCAGGCGTGCAGTGGGCCAGGAGGTCATGCGGTTGGGGGTGTGGCGATGTGGTTTGAGTCACCTGTTGACCTCTGCTTGCCGATTGGAGCTACACCCCTTCTCGCAGTGTTCCCATCCACTCTCCCCTGGGGAGAGGGTGCCCGGACGGCGGGTGAGGGGGGTGGCGGAAGGCACCATCTCGCCTATTGCAGCGCCCTCACCCCCGCCCCTCTCCCGGAGGGCGAGGGGGGAGAAACTCTGCTAATCGCGGTAGCGCTTGACGAGATCGCCGTAGGCGTCGATGCGGCGGTCGCGCAGGAAGGGCCAGATGCGGCGCACGTCTTCGCTGCGGCGCATATCGAGATCGACCACCAGCAGTTCTTCTTCCTCACCGGCGCGAACCAGGAATTCGCCTTGCGGGCCGGCGGCAAAGCTGGACCCCCAGAACTTGATGCCGGCACCGGCATCACTCGGATCGGCTTCGAAACCGACCCGGTTCACGCTGACGACCGGAATGCCGTTGGCAACGGCATGGGCGCGCTGCACGGTGGCCCAGGCGTCGAGCTGGCGTTGCTGTTCGGCAGCCTCGTCGCGCGGGTCCCAGCCGATGGCGGTTGGGTAGATAAGGAGATCGGCACCGGCAAGCGCCATCAGGCGCGCCGCTTCTGGGTACCACTGGTCCCAGCAGACCAGCACGCCCAGCTTTCCGACCGAGGTCTGGATCGGTTCAAAGCCGAGGTCGCCCGGGGTGAAGTAGAACTTTTCGTAGAAGGCCGGGTCGTCCGGGATATGCATCTTGCGGTACTTGCCCGCGATCGAGCCATCCTTCTCCAGCACCACCGCGGTGTTGTGGTACAGCCCCGGCGCGCGGCGCTCAAAAAGGGAAGTCACGATGACTACGCCGAGTTCCCGGGCGAGCGCACCGAAATGATCGGTGGAGGGACCGGGGATGGTCTCGGCAAGGTCGAAGCAGGTGGTGTCCTCGGTTTGGCAGAAGTAGCTGCCGGTGTGCAGTTCCTGGAGCAGGACGAGTTGCGCTCCCTGGGCGGCGGCTTCACGGATCTTGGCCGTGGTGGCGGCCACCATTTCTTCTCGCCCGGGTTTCAGGGCCTGCTGCACAAGAGCTACTTTAAGTTTGTTCATGTTCTTCTCCATCATGTCATTTCTACCTGAGCGTCCCCTTGGGCAACTGCATGGTCACGCAATGCAGCGAGCCGTGCTGCAGGATGAGCGGGAGGCAGTCGATGCCGATGATCTCGTAGGCCGGAAACGCCTGGCCAAGGGCGACCAGCGCGGCGGCGTCGTTCTTGTCCTGGTAGGTCGGCACCAGCACCGCCCCGTTGATCACCAGGAAGTTGGCGTAGGTCGCGGGAAGCCTCTGTCCTTCCTCGTCGTACACGGCGCTCGGCCAGGGGAGGGGGATGGCGCGGTACGGCCGGCCGCTGCGAGTGCGGAAGGCAAAGATTTCCTCCTCCATCGCCTTGAGCGCCGGGTAGTGCTCGTCCTCCGGATCGTCGCAGCACACGTAGGCGATGGTGTCGTCCGGGCAGATGCGCGCCAGGGTGTCGACGTGGGAGTCGGTGTCGTCGCCAGCCAAGTAGCCGTTGGACAGCCATAGGAAGCGGTCGCTGCCGAACAGACCGTGTAACTCCTCTTCCAGTTCCTCGCGGGTCAGGTGCGGGTTGCGGTTGTCGTTCATGAGGCATTCCTCGGTAGTGAGGATGGTGCCGTTGCCGTCGCTCTCGATGCTGCCGCCTTCGAGGATTAGGCCCACAGTCTCGAGGGGCGCGTTCCAGACGCCTTGTGCCTGCAGCGTCTTGTTGATGCGGTTATCCAGATCGGACGGGAACTTGAGCCCCCAGCCGTTGAAGCCAAAGTTCAGCAGCCGCGGGGCCCCGTCCTCCAGCACCGTGATCGGGCCGAAATCGCGAGCCCAGGTGTCGTTGGTCTCTACGGGGAGGACGCGCACCTGCTCCAGGTCGGCCCCCGCTGTTTTCAACTCCTCGCGGACTTGCTCGGGATCGTCGGCGGCAACAACGACTTTTTCAAACTGGCTGATGGCGCTCACGATGGCTGCGAACACGGGCCGGACTTGGTCCAGGTAGGGGAGCCAGTCGCTCTTTTCATGCGGCCATGCCATGAGCACGCCGTCCTGCAGTTCCCACTCCGCGGGTAATCTTCTGGTCTGAGTCACTTTATCTCCTGCTTCGGCCGGTTTGCGGCCGGTATTGGCGAACGAAAAAAGTAACATAGCGCGCACAGCCAATCAAGTTAAATGGTTTGAAAGAAAAGGGGGATTGCTTCCGCGGCCGGTTCCTGTATGATGCACGCCAGCACGGCAACCACCCCGCTACAGGAGCAAAAAGCATGGCATATCCCGAGACTGTCAACCTTCCATTCAACGGAGAGATCATCAGGACCAGGTTCACCCAGTTGAAACCGGATGCGGCCAGTAGCGATGGCCCCGGTTACTGGGTTTTGTTGCAGGGGGACACGCTCCTGCTGCGTGACGGCGACCTCCACCACGGCGAACTGCCGGAGCCGCTGGCCGATGCCGGGCAGGCGCTGCGTTTCGGCGAGTGGGACGGCGCGCCGGCGCGGCTGTATAGCCTTGCCAAGGGCGATGAGCTGCCGCCGGGACTGCAGGCCGTTCCCTGGACCGAGCTTCCGGACCAACTGGCCACCCTGTATGGCGTTGCCCGGCAGATCCTCTACTGGGAGAAGTTGAGCCGTCACTGCTCGCGTTGCGGCAGCGGCGACATGGCCCGCATCTCACCCACCTGGGGCAAGCGCTGCGGTGGTTGCGGCCACGAACACTACCCGCACATCCACCCCTGCGTCATCGTGCTGATCAGGCGGGGGGATGAATTCCTGCTGGCCCGTAAGCCGGAGTGGGCGGCCGGGCGTTACAGCCTGGTGGCCGGCTTCGTGGACTTCGGCGAATCGCTGGAGGAGTGCGTGGTGCGCGAAGTGTTCGAGGAGACCGGGCTGAAGGTTACCGATATCCGCTACGTAGGGAGCCAGAACTGGCCTTTCCCGAGCCAGCTCATGGCCGGCTTCGTGGCGACGTACGAGTCGGGCGAGATCGCGGTCGAGGCGGATGAACTCGAGGACGCCCAGTGGTTCACCACGGAGCGCATGCCGCCGGCGCTTCCGCCCAAGCGCAGCATCGCCCGCTATATCATTGACAACTTCGCCCTGAAAAATACGCTTGGGTGAAAAAAACAATTAAAGTCCTGGGATGTGTCGCCGATAGGGTTAAGTAACACCCCGGAACACACTCCTGGGTCTCCTTTTTAGGGGGGCGGATTCGAGACCGCCCCCCATTTTTTTTGCCTATCATAAAATTCCCCCCTTGGAAGTTTGTGAAACCAGCAGAAGATGTTGGAAGTTATCTCGGCTAGATCCTCCAGGCCCCCCATTTGCCCAGCTTAGAATAAGTCGCCCTGTCCCTCCCTTCGCAAAGGGGGGACGCTAGGCCACCTGTACTGTGAGTGGTCAACGCTCACTCCCTCGGACTGCTGCAACAACCCTTGGAGGGGGGGGCGTTGGTGCAGTTGCAGCGCTTCGTGGTCTCTAATCTGTTTATTCTCCGTCCTTCTTTGGCTTGTAGCTCGCCACGCTTTCCCTAGTACTTCCTCGTTCTACGGTCCGCTCCAGGGTTTTAATCTGTTGCAGCGCATGGTGCTGTTGTGTTTGGCGTCTCTTTCTGCTAACTTGAACGGTCCGTTATCGCTTACCCATCCGGGAGAAGACGACTTGATTGACATCACGGCCATACCCTTGCTGCGGCACCTGTTTCAGATGCCTGCGGCGGGCATTTACGCACTTGCGGACAAGGTGCACCTCTTTAACGGCTTCGAGCTGTGCAAGAGGTTGCCTATCCGCGGGCTGAGCTGGCACAAGGACGGTAGCGTCCTCGAGGTCGAGCTGCGCGATGCCGAGGTGTCTTGTCGGGTCACCCTTTCCCTGGTCCAGGGGGAATTCTCCAGCGCCTGCGATTGCGGCACTTGGAGCCCTCACGGCCGCTGCCCGCACTTGGTCGCCGCGCTGGCCACCCTTAAAAAGGCCCTGGCACCCGCGTCTTTTCCCATGCTGCAACTTCCCAATGACTACCTGCAGGGTATCAGGGCCACCTTGTCCGCCGCACCGGTACAACCCGGCCCCGGCGACGAGGGTGCGCCGGTAACCGAGGGCGGATACGCGCTGGTGCTGGACCGGGAGCAGGGGGCGTTGCGCATGCGCCTCATGTTGGACCAGGTTCCTGTTGCTCTTTATGATGCTGCGTTGCCCGCTTCGATCCGTGAGTTCCTGAGGCTGTTGCATTCCTCGGCGCTGCGCGGGCGTGCCGTTGAGGAGTTCCTGTCCCGTTTCCGCGGCAGGTTCCCCATTCTCTACTTCGCCGCGGACGGGCCCCAGCAACTTTACTTCGATCCCTCGCTGCAACGCACGGTTTTGCTACACCTCGACCTGCACCAGGAAGAGATTGCCGCCCAGCTCTCTCTCGAGGACGGCGCTCCCATCGAGGGAGAAAACGCTTTTATCCACCAGGGATACTATTTCGATCTCAGGCGCGGGGTGATCCACAAGGTAGACGATACCGCTTCCGCACTTTACGCGAGCCTTGCCCAACGGCTGGCCCAGGTGGAGCGGGTTGAGCTGAACCGATCCGGGCAAAACGCTCCGGAGGACGCCCAAACGGAGCAGACCGGGTCCCAGTACGACGGCGTGCTCCGCTTTCCCGCGGCGAGCTTCAACGCGGTCCATTTTGACCTCGGCGGCAGCGAGGATGAGGTGGCGCGCCGGGTGGTCTTTTCCCGATCCGGCACTCCGGTAACTCCTTTACCGCTCGAGCCGCGCTACAGGCTGAACATCCTCGAATTGGCGGAAAACTCCACCCTCATCGCGGAAGGTGTTGCCGAAGTGATCACCTTCTCCCTTTCTCCCCCGGCTTTCCGGTTTTTTAACGCCGCCGGGCGCGCCGTGTTCCCCCAGCCGCTCAAGGCAAAAAAACGCGTTGCCGCCATAATTAAGGCCTGTTTCTCCGCCTTGGGTGCCGGTAGTCTTGGCGAACGTGACCGGGTGGTGCGCCAGGCGCTGGAAGGGGCGGAGTTCTACAAGCGGGGCGTCCGGGCCGATGCCCGCGCCGTCATCACCGAGTTCTGCCAACTGGCGCAACAACCAACGACCCTGCTGCAGCTTTCCGAGCAGGGGGATTGGCTTGCTGTGTCCGTCGCGGTCGAGCGCCAGGGGCGGCTCCTCGAACTGCTGGCCGAGTATTTCACCTTTGATATTTTCTGGCAGTCGGAAGGGGTAGGGCGCTTCGCCGTGGACCGCAAGACGCTTATGCGCCAACTGTCCGAGCTTAAGAGTGCCCTGGCCGGCGAAGGCTTTGCGCTCGCGCTGGCCGGAGAGGACCTGCAGACCGCATCTTGGACCTTCACCCTGGATGCCACCCGTTCCAGCATCGACTGGTTCGAACTGCGCCCGGAGATCCGTGCCGACGGCGACCTGGTCGACGAGGCCGAACTGCTCGATGCGTTGCAGGGGGGGGGAGTCTTCCGCAGGGGGGAATCGCTGTTCGTGCTCGACCCGCTGACCTGCAGCACGCTGGCGCTGTTCGCGCCGCACGCCAAGCGCGAGGTGGTGCGGGTGCCGCGCCTGCAGATTCTGGACTGGATCACGCTGCGCAGAAACGGGGTTCGTGTGCTCCTTTCACCCGAGGACGAGCGCATCTTTGAGAGCTTGACCCGCTTCGAGAGCATACCCCGGCGCTCGCCCCCGGTCGAGCTCAAGGCTACCCTGCGTAACTACCAGCTCGAGGGGTACAACTGGCTCGCCTTCCTCTACGAGCACCGCTTCGGTGCCTGCCTCGCCGACGACATGGGCCTTGGCAAGACCATCCAGGCCATTGCGCTCCTGGCCGGGTTGAAAGAAGGCGGCATCGAGTCCCAACTCCCGCCCGAGGTGCCGCACTTGGTGGTGGTCCCGCCAACGCTGATCTTCAATTGGGAAAGCGAGCTGGCCCGCTTCTATCCTGGTCTCAAGGTGGGCGTCTATCGGGGACAGGGGCGCCGTGCCGACTTCTCTGGCGTTGACCTGGTCCTGACCAGCTATGGCGTCATCCAGCGCGACATCGACATCCTGAGCGAGATCCCGTTCCACGTCATCGTCTTCGACGAGGCGCAGGCCGTGAAAAACATCCACGCCGAGACCACCGGAGCGGTGCGCAAACTCAAGGGGAGGTTCAAGGTCACCCTGACCGGCACTCCTGTCGAAAATCACCTTGGCGAATACTTCTCCGTTATGGACCTGGCCCTCCCCGGCCTTCTTGGGCCTTACGAGCAGTTTCGCAAACAGATGGGGCGCGAGGGGACGGAGTTCCTGGATACACTGATCCGGCGCACCCATCCCTTCATTCTCAGGCGCTCCAAGGACATGATAGCCGCGGAACTTCCGCCTAAGGTGGAAATGGACATCTACCTGGAGATGAGCCCGCGACAGAAAGCTCTTTATGCCCGCACCGTGACGGAAGTTAGGGAGACGGTGGCTCGCGCTTACAGCTCCAACTCCGCTGGCCAGGCACGCATTATTGCCCTTACCGCCATACTGAAGCTGCGCCAGATATGTCTTTGCTCACGACTGATCCTCCCTGACGCGGCCGACCGTTCACCCAAGGTCGACTTCCTGGTCGAGCAGTTGCACGAGCTCTTTGCCGAAGGGCACAGTGTGCTCGTGTTCTCGCAGTTCACCTCCTTCTTGGATATCGTGCAGCAGGGGCTCAGCCAGCGCGGCATCGTGTCATCGCGGCTGGACGGCACCACCCCTGTCTCCAAGAGAAAGGAACTGGTGCAGAACTTCCAGAACGCGACCGAGCCCGGCGTCTTCCTGCTGAGCCTGAAAGCCGGGGGGAGGGGGCTCAACCTGACCCGCGCCTCTTACGTCTTCCACCTCGATCCGTGGTGGAACCCTGCGGTGGAGAGCCAGGCGTCTGACCGCGCCCACCGGATCGGGCAGAAACGGCAGGTGACCATCACGAGGCTGTTGATGCGGCACTCGATCGAGGAAAAGATGATGGAGCTGAAGAAGCGCAAGCTCAAGCTCTACCGCGCGCTCCTCGAGGACTCGGAAAACGAGGGGGCGGTGGCCATAGGCCGCGAGGATTTCGAGTTCTTGTTAGGGCAGGGGTGAGGCGCGGGACTTGGGGCTTGGGGCTTGGCGGGACTGTGCGACTGTGCGACTGTGCTGGCGGGCTAGGCTTGGGGCTGAGTGAAGTAGCGGCAGAAGTAGAGGGTGTTCCTGCCGCTTTTGGAACTGTAGCTGACTTCGTCCATCAAGGTCTCTATGATGAAGAGCCCCATACCGTTCTCGGGGATCGAGCCGATCACTTCAGGGTCGAATTCCAGGCTCCTCGGGGCGAACTCTTCGATGGCTTTACCTTCGTCGGAAACCTCGAAGGAGATGCGGTCGTGATGCAGGGTAATGGCGGTGTCGACGCGATAACCTTCCTGCCGCTTGTAGGCGTGGGTGATGGCGTTGTTGAGAGCTTCCACGACGCATACTTCCATCTCGCCGTACGCTTCCAGCTTGAGGGGTGAGCAGGCGCAGACGCCGCGCACCGCATGACCCACCAGGGCTACGTCGCACAGTCTGCTCTCGATACTGATATAGAGGGTCTTGCTCGGTCTATTGATCACGCTGTCCCGCTTTCGGCCGTTGCCCAGTTTGCTGCCGCCGTTTCGATTTCGCTCTGCGGCCCTGCCAGCCGCGCGGTCGGGTTTCTCTTTTAGTCCTGCTTGTGCGCCTCCGGCCCAGCTGAAGCGACCCAGCACTGTGCCACGGAAAGCTGTTTCAGAAACTCGGCGGCAAAGAGGAATTCCCCCTCTTGCGCCGGGACGTTGATGCTCTCCTCGCCGCGATGGATGGAGAAGGCGTACCCCTGCTTGCCGTTACGCTGGTAGCTCTCCAGGTTAAGCTTGGTCACGGTCTCTCCCTCCGCCGACTCGTAGCGGTGGGTGAAGGTTGCCTTGCCTCCCGAGGCCTGCAGCGCCGTGATCTTCCTGGCAACCTCGAATGCCTCGCACGGTTCCGCCACGAAGCGGATGTGGGGCTGGCCGGTGGCGAGCCCGAAGAACCGGAAGGCGACGCGACCTTCCTCAGGCTTGCCGTTTTGCTTCTTCTCGCTGGGAGTTATTTCGACGCCGGTCTGCTTGGCGAAGATGGTGAGTTTGGGCGTTCTCATTGGTCCCCCGGGACAGCGCCTATAACTTTAGCGTCCTTCCCAAGGATGTCAATGACCTACAGCAGCACGGGCACCGAATGGCTCAGGTGCACCTCGCTTTCGGTGACCCTGGCCTGGTAGGCGAGCAGTTCCACCCCCGCCTGCGCCGCCTCCCGCAGCAGCGCGCCGTAAGCCGGGTCGATGGCGTCGGCCGGGGAGAGGGCGTCGCCGTCGCCACGCTGCACCACGAACAGGTTCACGGCACGATGCCCCTGGCGCACCATCTCCATGAGCTCGCGCAGATGCTTCTGCCCCCGCGTGCTGACCGCGTCGGGAAAGAGAGCACAACGCTCCCGCACCAGGGTGACGTTCTTGGTCTCCACGTAGCACAGGCCGCGTTCGCCAGAGAGAAGCAGGTCGATCCTGCTCCCGGTGCCGTAGGGGACCTCGAGCTTGATGTTGGCGTAGCCCGAAAGCTCCGCGATGGTGCCGTTCAGGATCGCCTCGCGGGCAAGGAGGTTGGGGAGCATCGTGTTGATACCGACCCACACGCCGTCGGCGTGCACCAGTTCCCAACTGTGCGGATACTTGCGCGTCGGGTTGCCGCTCACCGAGAGGAGGACGCGGTTGCCCGGGAGGGCGCACCCCATCATGCTGCCGGTATTGGGGGTGTGCGCGGTGACCACGGTGCCGTCGTCCAGTTCCACGTCGGCGAGAAAACGTTGGTAGCGGCGGATTAGCGTCCCCTGGTAGAGTGGTTGTGGTAGTTTCATGCTGAGTCCTTTCCGGTTTGGCTGCTGCGCCTGGGTGTCTCGCCAGGCGCAGACTTTACCCGTAACGGGGGGCAGCTGTCCAGTTAGAATTGGTTGCGGCTCCGCGCCGGTCGGGTCCAGAAAAGTATTGATCTGGTTAGCCATTCTGCTAAACTCAGGTGCTGGATTAACCGCGGCGGTATACCGCGCGGCAGGGAGGATGACCGATGGCGAAGGGGGCACAACAAAACCGCGATCACCTGGCGGCTGTGCAGCTGTTGGGCAAGACCATCAGCAAGAGAGCGGGCTTTCGCTGCGAATGGTGCGAAGGGGACCAGGAGTTGCGGCTTTGGGAGTACCAGCCGGACCAGGAGCCGACCGAGGAGAACCTTGCGCTGCTGTGCCAGTCCTGCCGGGAGTTGATCGGGGTGAAGAACCCTGATCCCCGACGGCTGCGTTCGCTCAGGAACGCGCTCTGGAGCCAGATTCCGGCCATTGCCGAAGGTGCGGCCGTCGTCCTGGCCCGTTGCAAGGAAACCTGGGTGCGCGAGGCCATTGAGGAGAGCTTCATTGACCAGGCGATAAAGGACCGCCTGCTGTAGCTCCCGCGGCAGTGGGGGGCGCCATATCGGGATTATCTGTTTGACGCAGGGTACGGCGGTGTGGTAGTAAAAACCTTTTGTTATTGTGATTTTCTGCTGTGGAAAGGGTGATATGACGCAAGGAATTAAGAAAGGGATCCTGTTGGCCGGCGGTGCCGGGAGCAGGCTCTACCCGCTGACCATGGTGGCCAGCAAACAGTTGCAGCCGGTGTACGACAAACCGATGATCTATTACCCGCTGGCTACCCTGATGATGGCGGGTATCTCGGACATACTGATCATCTCTACTCCGCAGGACACTCCCCGCTTTCAGGCGCTCTTGGGAGACGGTTCGCGCTGGGGCATCCGCCTGAGCTATGCGGTGCAGCCCGAGCCCAAAGGGATCGCGCAGGCCTTTCTTATCGGCGAAAAGTTCATCAACGGGGACCCTGTCTGCCTGATCCTGGGCGACAACATCTTCTACGGGAAGATGGAACTGGACCGGTTGGTCGCGGAGTTCAAGAGCGGCGCCAAGATCTTTGGATACTACGTGCAGGACCCGGAGCGCTACGGCGTGGTCGATTTCGACAAGGATGGCCGGGTGCTCGATATCGTGGAGAAACCGACGGCCCCGAAGTCCAACTATGCCGTCCCTGGTCTCTACCTTTACGATTCGCACGTGGTCGAGATCGCCAGAGCGCTCCAGCCTTCGCCGCGCGGGGAACTCGAGATTACTGATGTCAACAAGGTCTACCTGGGCCGCGGTGAACTAATGGTCGAGCGTCTCGGGCGCGGTATTGCCTGGCTCGACACTGGTACGCATCAAAGCCTCCTTGAGGCCTCCCACTTCATCGGGACGCTGGAGGCCCGGCAGGGACTGAAGATCGCCTGCCTTGAGGAGATCGCCCTGCGCATGGGTTATCTCGATTGCAAGGCGATGGCCAAGGTCATAGATGAAACCCCGAAATCGTCGTACCGCGACTATCTGCAGCGGGTTTACAGCGAGACGGAACTTTGCGGCGGAGGTACAGTTCAATGAGCGCGGTACAGCAATTCACCAAGGGGCGCATCCACGACGTAACGTGCAGGCCGCTCAAGAAATTCCTGGACGAGAGGGGATGGCTCTCTGAACTGTTCCGTTCTGACGAAGTGGAGCCGGAGATCATGCCGGTCATGTCCTACATCTCTATGACCCAGCCGGGCGTGGCCCGCGGACCGCACGAGCATGTCGAGCAGACCGACTACTTCTGCTTCCTGGGCCCGTCCAATTTCAAGGTCTACCTCTGGGACACCCGGGCCGGGTCCCCGACCTTCGGCGTGAAGCAGGTGCTGTACGCCGGGGTAGACGCCCCGACCGTGGTGGTGGTGCCCCCAGGTGTGGTGCATGCCTACCGCAACGTCGGTACCGACAACGGCATCGTCTTCAACGCGCCTAACCGCCTCTTCGCTGGGCAGGGCAAGAGCGAGCCGGTGGACGAGATACGCCACGAGGAACTGGTGGATTCGCCTTACCAGTTGGACTGAGACGGTTCGCTGCACTCCGTAACAAAATTTTGTGATTCTGGATCGTCATTTTTTCTTTAGGGGGCATTGTGCCCCCTAACCATTTTTTGAGGCCGATGAAAAACCTTCTGATCCGCTACCGGCGTTTCCTGTTGACCGCTCTGCTGTTTCTGGCGGCCTTTCTGACCTACGCCCTGAACCTCAGGAACAAGGAGCACGCTAATCCCGTCGAACGCACCGTGATGGGAATTACCGCTCCGGTGGCTGGTTCCGCGGCCAGCGCGACCGGCTTTTTCAGCGACATATGGAACAACTACATCGACCTGATCGATGTGCGCCGTGAGAACATCGAACTCAGAAAGAGCGTGAAACGCCTGAACGCGCGCATCATCGCCGACAACGAGGCGGTTGCTGCCAACATGCGGCTCAAGCAGCTCCTGGACCTCAAGGAGAGCATCGCCGTGCCGTCCCTGGCGGTGTCGGTGATCGGCGAGGACAGCTCGGCCTGGTTCAAAACCCTGGTAGTCGATCGCGGCAGCGCCGACGGGCTACAGGAAGGGATGCCGGTGGTATCCATCGGCGGGGTAGTCGGCCGCCTGGTCAAGGTGGCGCCGCACTCGTCCCGGGTGCTCCTGCTCACCGACCACGCCAGCGCCATCGCCGCAATCGTTCAGCGCTCCCGCGCTCGCGGCGTGGTCCGCGGTGCCGGTGGCGGGCGCTGCTCCCTGGAATTCACCGTCAAGGACGAAGACGTCAAGGTCGGCGATACCGTGATCAGCTCCGGCATCGGCGGCGTCTTCCCCAAGGGGCTCCCCATCGGGGAGGTCACCATGGTGAAAAAGGGTGAGTACGGTGTGTTCCAGACCATCGAGGTGCGCCCGCTGGTCAACATCGGCACGCTGGAAGAGGCGCTGGTACTGGTCAAGCAGCGCGATGAGTAGATTCCTTCAACACGGGTTAGCCCAGTGATTGCCTATCTCAAAATAGCCGCCATCGTCATAGCCGCCCTGCTGTTGCAGATGACGCTGCTCCCCAGGTACCTGCAGGACCCTTTTCAGCCCAACCTGCTCATCATCCTGGTGGTGTACCTGGGGCTCAAACTGCCGCACCGCTTTGCCGGCGTTGCCGTCTTCGCCCTGGGGCTGTTGCAGGACAGCTTCAGCGGTATCTACCTTGGCCTGCATGCCTTCTCCTATCTCTGCATCTATACCCTTTTGTCTGAGCTTGCCGATCGACTCTACACCGACAACCGCGCCTTATTCGTGTTGGTTGTCTTTATCGCTACTATCATGAGTGCCCTCTTGAACCTTGTACTGCTTCTGGTCTTCTCGGTCGGTAACGGCCTGTACGCCTCGCTGTTGCCTGCGCTCGTTCCGCAGGCCCTGATCAACGCGTTGATCGCCTCCCTTTTTTCCGGGGTAAGGCTCCCGGTCGAGGAGGCGAGATGAAGCCCCTGAACAATATCCTTCCCGACGACGATGGTGGCGGCCGCCGCATCATCGGCCTCTCCCTGGGCGCCTGCGCCGTCTTTTTTCTGCTGCTGGCCAGACTTTGGTACCTGCAGGTGATCAGCGCCGAGGACCTGATCGACCAGTCCGAGAACAACCGGCTCCGCTTCGTCCCGGTGGCTGCCCCGCGCGGAGCCATACTGGACCGCAACGGCAAGGTGCTGGTTTCCAACACCCCCTCGTTCTCGGTTGCGGTCATCCCGCAGGACGTCAAAAACAAGGAACAGCTGATCGACAACCTGGCGCACTACCTCAACCTGGACCGCACTGAGATCGAGACCAAGTGGAACAAGGGGCAGGGGAGGGCCAAGTACTACCCCCTGGTGGTCGCCTCCGGCATCACTCGCGACCAGATGGAATTTCTCGAGGAAAATCGGCTCGCCCTTTCCGGGGTCAACATCGAGATGAAGCCGATCCGGGCCTACACCAACGGCACACTCGCTTCTCACCTTTTGGGATACCTCGGCGAGGTGTCCGAGGACGAACTGAACTCGGAGCGCTACCGCGACTACAACGCCGGCGATTACATTGGCAAGAGCGGCGTCGAGAGGTCCTGGGAATCCTTCCTGCATGGCACCGACGGTGGCCGTCAGATCGAGGTGGATGCACGCGGCCGCTTCCTGCGCACGGTTGCGGAGACTGGCTCAACCGTCGGCAACACGGTCATGCTTACCATCGACCTGGAGATGCAGAAAGCCGCTGAACAGGCCCTGGGCGACCAGGCCGGCGCCGCCGTGGCCATGGATGTTAATACCGGCGAAATCCTCGCCTTCGTTTCCAGCCCCGACTTCGACCCGGCCCATTTCACCGGTCGTATGCCCCCCGATGTCTGGAAGAAGTATCTGGAGGATGAGCGTCACCCCCTGGAGAACAAGGCGCTCAAGGGGATGTATCCCCCCGGCTCCACCTTCAAGATCATCACCGCCATTGCCGGGTTGGAGGAGGGGCTCATTGACGAGCACACTACCATCCATTGCACCGGCTCCTACAAGTTCGGTAACGCCACCTTCCGCTGCTGGGACCACAAGGGGCACGGCGAAGTGAACCTAAAGAAGTCGCTCCGGGAATCGTGCGACGTCTACTACTATAAGCTGGCCGAGCGCCTGGGCGTGGACCGGATCGCCAAGTACGCCAAACTGTTCGGGCTGGGAGCACCACTGGGCATCGGCCTGGAGAACGAGAAGGGGGGGGTGATCCCCACTCAGGAGTGGAAGCTCAAGCGCTTCGGCAAGAAGTGGTATTCCGGCGAGACCCTCCCCGTAGGCATCGGTCAGGGGTACGTACTCACCACCCCGGTGCAGCTTGCTTCCATGATCGCCACCGTGGCCAACGAGGGTACCATCTTACGGCCGCACCTGGTCAAGCGCGTGGTTGACTCCGACGGCAAGGTGCTGCAGGACTTCGCACCGCAGGTGCTGGGCAAGACCGGACTGAAACCGGCGACCTATCGCTTCGTCAAGGAAGGGTTGCTGGCCGTTGTCAACGAGGCGCACGGCACTGGCGGCAGTGCGCGGCTGTGGGAGGTGAAGGTGGCTGGCAAAACCGGTTCATCCCAGGTGGTCAAGCTGCGCGACAGCAAAGGGGGGGTGCCGTACCGCTTCCGCGATCACGCGCTCTTTGTCTCCTTCGCCCCCTTTGAGAAGCCCGAGATCGCGGTGGCCGTCATCGTCGAACACGGCGAGCACGGCGGTTCGGCAGCGGCACCGGTGGCCGGTAAAATCCTGCGCGCTTACTTCGAGGGTAAGGGGGTCATCAAGAAGCCCGTTCCCAAGGCAGTACCCAAGGATGAAGAAGGGGGCGAAGGGGTGGCCGAACCCGATGACGCCGCGCCGGCAACGACGAAACCCGCCCCGGCAACGACCAAACCCGCCCCGGCCGCAGTCAACGCCGCGGGTAGCGATAAACGAGGCAGAGATGTTCGATAGACGGCTATTCACCAACTTCGACTGGACCCTGTTAGGGGTGGTACTGCTCATCACCGCCTTCGGTGTCATCAACATATACAGCGCCTCGTCCTCGTACCGGGACATCGGCACGCCCTATTACCTGAAGCAACTCTACTGGATCGTGGCGGGGCTTGGCCTGTGCCTCACGGTCTGCAGCCTCGACTACCATATGCTAGAGGATTTCGCCTACTGGCTTTACGGCGGGGTGCTGGTGCTGCTCCTACTGGTGCTGGTTGCCGGCAAGACCACCATGGGCGCTACGCGCTGGATCAGCTTGGGGTTCTTCAACATGCAGCCCTCCGAGCCGATGAAGATCGTCATCATCATGACCTTCGCCCGCTTCTTCAGCCGCTATCCGGTCTTCAAGGGGCTTACCCTCAAGGAACTAGTGCAGCCGCTGTTGCTCTTGGGGATACCCGCCGTGCTGATCATGAAGCAGCCTGACCTTGGCACCGCCATCCTGGTTTCCCTCATCGCCGGCACCATGCTCCTCTTCGTCGGGGTGCGCTGGTCGGCCTTAGGAACCATCTTCGCCGCAGCGGTCCCCACCGTGGTGATCGCCTGGCAGTTCCTGCTCCACGACTACCAGAAAAAGCGCATCTACAACTTCCTGAACCCCGACCTCGACCCGCTGGGGAGCGGCTATCACATCATCCAGAGCAAGATCGCGGTCGGTTCCGGCGCCACCTTCGGCAAGGGGTTCATGCAGGGGACCCAGTCCCAGTTGCGCTTTCTTCCCGAACAGCACACCGACTTTGCCTTCTCCGTTTTTGCCGAAGAATGGGGCTTTCTTGGCTGCCTGCTCATACTTGCCCTCTACCTGTTCCTGATCCTGTGGGGACTGGGGATCGCCAAGAAATGCAACGACCGCTTCGGCTCGCTGCTTGCCGTCGGGGTTACCGCCATGCTCTTCTGGCACATTGCCATCAACATGGGGATGGTTATCGGCCTGATGCCGGTGGTCGGAGTGCCGCTTCCTTTCTTTTCCTACGGGGGGACCTCCATGGTTACCTCGATGGTAGGGGTCGGCATCCTGCTCAACATCAGCATGCGGCGCTTCATGTTTTAACTACCGCCGGGGCTTTCCCGGCCCGATAGGAGCGCCAGCCATGCACATCGCCCTCGTCGAGCCCTATTGCACCGGGTCGCATGCCGCCTGGGCCACCGAGTACGCCGCCCATTCGAGCCACTCCGTCGAACTGTTCACCCTGGCCGGGCGCAACTGGAAATGGCGCATGCACGGCGGCGCTGTCACCCTCGCCAGCCGCTTCCTCGCCGCTGGAGCGCGCCCTGACGTCATCCTCGCCACGGACATGCTCGACCTGACTACCTTCCTGGCGCTGACCCGGCCGCTCAGCGACGGGTGCCCGAGCGCCATCTACTTCCACGAAAACCAGCTCACCTATCCCTGGTCACCCGGCGACCCCGATCCTGACTCACAGCGCGACCTGCACTACGCCTTTATCAACTACGTGAGCGCCCTGGCAGCCGATGCCGTCTTGTTCAACTCCCGCTACCACATGAATTCCTTCCTGGGCGAACTCCCCGCTTTCCTGAAGCGTTTCCCTGATGCCGTCGATCTCACCAGCGTCGATGCGATCGCGGCCAAAAGCCGGGTACTCCCCCTGGGGCTGGACCTAGGCAAGCTGGAGCCCTTTCGCCCGGAGATAGCGCGCGAGGCGGAGGCGCCGCTGTTACTGTGGAACCACCGCTGGGAGTACGATAAGGCACCGGAGGTCTTTTTCGAGGCGCTGTACCAGTTGGCCGAAGAGGGGATCGAGTTCCGGGTGGCGGTTTTAGGGGAGTCCTTCGGGCGGGTGCCGGCGGTCTTCCAGCAGGCGCGGGAGAGGCTCGGCGCGCGCGTGGCGGAGTGGGGCTACCAGAAGAGTTTTGGGGAGTACGCGCAATGGCTCTGGCGTGCAGATATTCTGCCGGTTACCTCCCGCCAGGAGTTCTTCGGTGCCAGCGTGGTGCAGGCGCTCTACTGCGGCTGCCAGGCGCTGCTGCCGGACCGGCTGGCCTATCCGGAGCATGTGCCGGATTGCAGCATTGAGGCCGTTCTCTACCGGAATGACGAGTCGCTGGTGGACCGTTTGCGGGACATGCTCACCGGGGTCCCGAAGAGGCGGGCCGGCCTGGACGGGCACGTGGCACGTTACGACTGGGGACGCATGGCTTCGGTTTACGATGAGTTCTTTTCTGGACTGGTCGCTGGTGCAGCGAGAGTGGTGCCGGAGATCGCTCTCGGCTAGTGAGGAAGTGGGACGGCGGAGGGGGGGCGCCGGTAGCGCCCCCATTCCCGTTTAGGCGGCTTGCTTGCTCACGGTGATGATCTGGGACGCTTTCTCGAGCCAGACCGTACCGCAGGAGGTGCATTCCAGCAGGTCTTTGGCGTAGCCGTCGGAATGCATGTCGATCTCGATTCCTACTTTGTTGTCACAATGCGGGCATTTCATGTTTTGTTTCTCCCCAAACGGTAATTTTGATTTTGACAATATATAGAACGGGTCCGGTTGGTCAAGTGCTATTTTTACGAAAAAGTCACCTAAAACAGTAGTTTAGCTTTTGTGTCTCCCTCTCTCCCTGAGCCTTCATTTTAAAACATTTCCGCTTTTTTCGTCAACGTCCTCCCTGTTATTCGGAGTAAGTTGCCGGTTTTACATGCTATTTCTCATTATCAAACAAGGGTATGCGTAATTGTTCTACTGACCTTGACCTTTGCGTAAAATGATTTAGGTAACGAAAAAAAAAATTGCTTCCTTTTTCATGGAACACTGGTTTGGTGGAATGTATACGACATCGGTGTCGTGACCCGCATCTCCTTAAATTTCCGCTGGAATTTTTGCTCCTTAAATGATATATTTGCGCTCGCTAATTTGCCTGCCCGCCGGAATCGGAGGTGCGACATGAAAGAGGCCATGTTTTACCAAAAGCTGGATGGGGACCGGGTACGTTGCGGGCTATGCCGTTTCTGCTGCCTGATCGGGGTGGGGCAGCGCGGCCGTTGCCGGGTCCGTGAGAACCGCGACGGCGTGTTGTACACCATGGTCTACGGCAACCTGGTCGCCGAGCACGTTGATCCCATTGAAAAGAAACCTCTCTTTCACCTCCTGCCAGGAAGCCGCTCCTACTCCGTCGCCACCGTCGGCTGCAATTTCAGGTGCCTGCACTGCCAGAACTACACCATCGCCCAGCCCGACGAAGATACCGTTGGGCGCTCCGGCAGTTTCGTGGAGCCGAAGACCGTGGTGGAGCGGGCTCTCGCTACTGGGTGCCGCTCCATCGCGTACACCTACACCGAACCGACCATCTTCTTCGAGTACGCCTTAGAGACCGCTCAACTTGCCAAGGCTGCCGGGCTCAAGAACATCTTCGTCACCAACGGCTACATAACCAGTGAGGCCTTGGCCGTTGTCACCCCCTATCTCGACGCTGCCAACATCGACCTCAAGGGGTTCAGCGATGGCTTTTATCGCCAGGTGGTTGGTGCCGCGCTCGGGGAGGTTCTGGACTGCATCCGTGACTACAAGCGGCAGGGCATCTGGGTCGAACTAACCACACTGGTGATCCCCAACCGCAACGATTCCGAGGAGGAGTTGCGCGAGCTCGCCCGCTTCATCGCCGACGAGGTGGGGGTGGAGACACCTTGGCACGTGACCCAGTTCTACCCGACGCACCGCCTCACCGACCAGCCGCGCACGCCGGTGGAAACTTTGCAGAAAGCAAGACGCATCGGGCAGGAAGCGGGGCTGCGTTTCGTCTACCAGGGCAACGTGCCAGCCGAGGGGGGCGAAAACAGTTATTGCTCTTTCTGTGGCGCCCTGCTAATTAAGAGGCTCGGCTACCTGGTGGAAAAGAATCTTCTTAGCAATGGAACCTGCCCCGGCTGCGGGGCCGTCATCGAGGGTGTATGGACGTAATGCGGCGCATGGCCCGATGGGCCAAGCTCTCCGAACCTGGGCTCATCTCTTTTATTTTTCAGATACTCCTGGGAGCGCTGATCGTTCTGGTGTTCTGGATTATTGACGGCCTGCTCGATTACCTCCTCTTTGGCGGTAGACCCCTGGCGGATTTCCTTCTGGCCTCGGACAGCCACGAGGACTTCGCCCTGGTGCTTTTCCTGGTTGGCGGCCTGCTACTCTACAGCCGTCGCGCCCACCGTAACGAGGCTGTCCTGGAACAAGCACTGCAGGCTGCGCTGGATGAGGCGCAAAGGGAGCGGGCCAAAATGGAGGGGATCTTCGAGGCCCTCGGTGAGGCGGTTTCCATCCAGGACCCCGACCTCAAGGTTCTCTATCAAAACCCCGCCCATCAGCGCATGACCGGTGATAACGCCGGACGCCTTTGCTATGAGGCCTACCGCAAGGAGAGCGAGGCCTGCGCGGGCTGTCACATACTTGCCTCTTTCGACGACGGAAAGGTGCACCGCGCCGAATTGGGGCCGGAAGCATCGGCGACGGGGGGCTACGTCGAGTTGATCGGCTCATCCCTCAAGGGAAAAGACGGCAAGCCCCTGTATGGCATCGAGATTGTCCGCGACATTACCGCTCGCAAGCTCGCCGAACAAGAAACCGCCGCCCTTAACGCTGCGCTCACCCACCAGGCCGCGGAACTGCAACAGGCAAACCAGGAACTCGAGGCGTTCTGCCACGCCATTTCCCACGACATGCGGGCCCCGCTCACCCGGGTTTACAGCTCCGCGCAAGAACTGCGCGGCTACCGTGAACAACTCGATGACAACGGTCGCTTCTTTGTTGATCTGGTTCATGATGGCTGCATACAGATGGAAGCGCTGCTCGACTCGCTGATGGTACTCTGCCGCGTCACCGAGGTGGAACTTGCCTGCGTTACTTTCGATCTCGCCCCTGCCGTACAGGAGATAGCGGCCCAACTGCGCCAGGATTACCCTGATCGCCCGGTTTCTTTCCGCGCCCCCAATCAACTCCCGGTGTACGGTGACCCCCAGCTCTTGCGCGTAGTGCTGGAGAACCTCCTCTCCAACGCCTGGAAATATAGCACCAAGGTTGAGGCCCCGGAGGTGGAACTCGGTACGAGGACCACGGGTCATGGGGAGACCACCGTTTTCATTCGCGACAACGGCGCAGGCTTCGACAGCAGCCGCGCCGGGCAGCTGTTCCAGCCCTTTAAGCGGCTACACACCTACCGGGAATTTCCCGGCACAGGTTTGGGGCTCGCCACCGTGCGCCGCATCGTGCGCCGCCACAACGGCCGCGTCTGGGGGGAAGGGGAGCCGGGCCGAGGGGCAACCTTCTACTTCACGCTGCCAGGGTGAGTGGAAACGGTTGCCCCGGTAGCGCCATTCATGCTATACATCAACTTTATTTCAATAAAATCCACGTGATGAAGAGGTTTTCTTCTTGAAGGTTTCACTGCTACGTCGCTTCTGGGTTACTTTTTCGGTCTGGGTAATCGGCAGCTACGCCTCATTGTTGAACCGGTTCCGCGTCGAGGGAGCCCAGCACATCCCCGCCGAAGGGGGCGTCCTCATTGCCTCCAACCACATCTCCGCCTACGATACCGTCTTCCTCCCCTGGGCCGTGATTCGCAGCCACCCCATGCAGATGTTGTGGGCCCCCGCCAAGGAGGAGCTCTTCTCTGGTTTTATGGGACTGGTCTACCGCTCCTGGGGCGCCTTCCCGGTTCGCCGCGGTCGCGACGTGCGTGCCGGTAAGCAGATCAACTCGCTTTTGGCCGACCAGAAGGTGATGCTCTTCCCGGAGGGGACCAGGCACAAAGACGGCGTGCTCGGCAAGGGTAACCGCGGCGTTGGCAAGATAATCTACGACACCAGGCCGCACGTGATCCCCACGGCACTGACCGGTATCAACCGCTGGAAGTTCCCCGGTGTTGGGTTGCAGGGGGGGGTTGTTTTCGGAGAGCCGCTCGACTTCAGCGATCTGTACCAGTTGGAGGACTGCAAGGAAACTCACCAGATGATCGTTGACCGGGTGATGGATGCCATCGCTGCCTTGCTGCAGCAGCAGGGGGGAGGGGCACATGCGGGTTGAGATTTTCTGTGATGGCGCCTGCAGTGGAAACCCCGGGGTTGGCGGCTGGGGGAGCATTCTGCGTTACGGCGACAATGTGAAGGAACTCTCCGGCGCCGAGGGCGAGACCACCAATAACCGGATGGAGATGAGCGCCGCGATCCAGGCTCTGGAAGCGCTTACTCGCCCCTGCGAGGTGGTGGTTACCACCGACTCGCAGTACCTGGCCAAGGGAATGACTGAGTGGCTGCCCGGATGGGTGAAAAGGGGATGGGTGAACTCCAAGAAGGAGCCGGTGTTGAACCGCGACCTCTGGGAGAAGCTGCAGGCTCTTGCTAAGACCCACCGGATCACCTGGGTCTGGGTGCGCGGCCACAACGGCCACGTGGAAAACGAGCGTTGCGACGAACTGGCGCGGGCTGCCATCGACAGCTACCGGGCCGGCGCGGGCAGGTAAGGGGCTTTAGCTCCCGATACGAGGGTGTAGTGGATTACTTTATCATCGAGGTCTCCGAGGAGGAAGTTAAACGCGAGCGTGAAAAGGCGCGCGAACTGCGGCGCAGCCAGTGGTGGAAGAACCGGGTGGGCAAAGGTGTCTGCCACTGGTGCCAGGGGAAGTTTCCCCCGGCCGATCTCTCCATGGACCACATCGTTCCCGTGATCCGGGGCGGCAAGTCCGCCAAGGGGAACGTGGTCCCCTGCTGCAAGGAATGCAACAACAAGAAAAAGCACATGCTCCCCATCGAGTGGCAGGAATACCTGGAAGGGATGGGGCGGGACGGCGGCGCCGGTGCGGAGTGAGGCTGCCGTGGAGATAAAGTTTTGAGCCAAAAGATCAAGGCAGTCATCTATGACTGCGACGGCGTGTTATTTGATTCCTTCGAGGCCAACTACGCCTTTTACCACCTGATCCTGGACCGCTTCGGCAAGCCCGCTATCAACCGCGGGGACGTTGACACCATGCGCATCCTGCACACCTACTGCAACAGGGACGTGCTGGAATACCTGTTCTCCGGCGACGATCGCATGGACGAGGTGCGTGCCTTTTCCGCCAGCATCGATTACCGTAAACTCTTCCCGCTCATGGTCATGGAACAGGGGCTGCGTGAGACCCTGGACGTGTTGAAGGGGAAAGTGGAACTGGCGATTTGCACCAACCGCGCGAGCTCGATGGACATCCTGCTCGAGTCCTTCGGGCTGGACGGTTACTTCAGCTGTGTCATGACCGCCGGCCGAGTCAACAACCCCAAGCCGCATCCGGAACCGCTCTTCAAGGTTCTGGAGCACTACGGCCTGGCGCCGGAAGAGGCCCTTTTCATCGGAGATTCGGACGTTGACCTCCGCGCCGCCGAGGGTGCAGGGGTTCCCTTCGTGGCCTACCGCGGTGAACTGAACTGCGCTACGAAAATAGATAGACACCAGGATCTGCTGTTACTGCTTTAGCCACCGGAGGGTTGGATCTATGGAGCCTGTGCCGCAGGAAGATGCCGAGAAGCTGTTTAACCGTGCCCTCACCGCCTTTTCTGCTGGTGAATACCAGGCTGCCTTGGCCCATTTCGAGAGGGCGCTGAAGGTTCAGGACAACCCGTTGCTGCATTCCTATCTTGGGCTGTGCATCGCCAAGGAGCGCGGACAGGTCAAGAAGGGGCGTGATCTTTGCCAGGCGTCCCTCGATCTCGAGCCGGAGAATCCGGCCCACTACCTGAACCTGGCCCGGGTACACCAGGTGGCCGGTGACAAGCCCAAGGCCCTGGAGGTGCTCAGGAAGGGGATGTCGGTCGGCGCAAGCGATGAAATTAAGGCACTACTGGCCACGCTCGGCACCAGGAAGCCGCCGCCGTTGAGTTTCCTGTCCCGGGATCACTTCCTGAACAAGTGGTTGGGCATCGCTCTTTCCCGCATGGGACTGCGTTGAGGCCGGTTCCGTAGTATACTTACTCCTCGTTTGCCCATCCAGAGCACGAGGAGGTGCCAGATGACCGATCGATTCAGGGAACAGGGTGCATTCAGCTGGTTCGAACTGACCACGGCTGATGTTGCCGCGGCCCAGTCCTTCTACGGCAGGCTGTTCGGCTGGAGTACCGAGCGCTGGGACGGGGAGGGGGACTACACCCTGATCAAGGTCGCTGGCAAGGAAGTCGGGGGAATCGCGCCCGCGGGGCCGGGTCCCCGTAAGCCTTTGGGGTGGGGCGTGTATGTGACCGTGACCGATGTGGACCTGACCGCCGCCAAGGCAGAGGAACTCGGTGGGAAAGTGGTGGTTCCGCCGACCGACATTCCCCGCGTGGGACGCTTCTGCGTGCTCCAGGACCCTGAGGGTGCCGTGCTGACCGCTATCACCTACTGCCGCCCGTAAAGGGACAACAAAAACGTCAAAGGCCGCGCCCGGTGTTCCGGTGCGCGGCCTTTTGTTCTTGTGCCGTCCCAGTCCACTCTCCCTCCGGGAGAGGGTGCCCGAAGGGCGGGTGAGGGAAGGGATGAATGTGGGCATACCGTGCTCGATCTAGATCCCCAGGATCATGGACAGGTCATGCAGTTCGTCTTGCTGCATCTTTTCGCTCACCACCACTGTCTCCAGGGGCGTGGCGCAGATCTCGCCGCAGCAAAGACCCACCATTTTACCTTTCTCGCCCGCCAGCAACTGCTCGACGGCGGCGTGTCCGAAGCGGCTTCCCAACAGCCGGTCGAAGACCGACGGCGCGCCGCCGCGCTGGTAGTGCCCCAGCACGGTGACGCGGGTCTCGAAGCCGATGGCATCCTTGATGTTATCGGCGATGTTCTGGGCACGCCCAGCCCCTTCGGCCAGGATGATGATGGCGTTACTGCGCCCTTCCTCGTAGCGTTTTCTCAGCTGGTTGCACAGGTCGGCAATGTCGCACTCCACCTCGGGAACGATGGCGTACTCAGCGCCGGTCGCGATGGCGCTCATGCTGGCCAGGTACCCGGAGTTTCTCCCCATAACCTCGATCACGAAGGCCCGGTCGTGAGAACTGGCCGTGTCCTTAATGCAGTCGACCGCGTAGATGATGTTGTTAAGCGCGGTATCAACGCCGAGGGCCATGTCGGTGTAGGCGATGTCGTTGTCGATGCTGGCCGGGACCCCTATCACCGGCACCCCCATGCGATGCAGCGCCAGCGCGCCGTTCAACGAGCCGTCCCCGCCGATCACTACCAGCCCCTCCACACCCAGGTCCTGCAGGTGCCGAACCGCCTTTTCCCGGCCAAGCACGGTGCGGAACTCCTCGCTTCTGGCGGACTGCAGGAAGGTGCCGCCTCGGTGCAGGATCCCCGCTACTTCCCTGGTGGTCATCTCAAGTAGGTCTCCCTTCAAGAGCCCCGCGTATCCCTTTCTGAAGCCGACCACCTGCACCCCGTGTCCCAGCGCCGTGCGTGTTGCACTCCTGATCGTCGCGTTCATGCCGGAGCAATCTCCGCCGCTGGTGAGAATCCCGATCTTCTTCATGCTCTGACTCCGCTGGAGGTTGGTATTGTCGAGGGCCTCGTCCGTCCCGGGCGAAGCACGCTTGAATATATCATGGGGTGATGCATTTTCAACAAGGCCTTACCGCTCGGGATCGTTCGTCTTTTCCCGTTGTCCCCTGATCCAGGCCATCCGTTCGCGGATGCTTTTCTCGTAGCCGCTCTCCTTGGGCGAGTAGAAGCTCCGTCCCGATAGCAGGTCCGGGAGATAGCTCTGGGCCACGACGCCGTCCTGGTAGTCGTGCGGGTAGAGATATCCCTTGCCGTAGCCCAGTCCCTTCATGAGCTTAGTGGGGGCGTTCCTGATCTGCATGGGGACCGGGAGCCCGCCGGATTTACGCACCTCGGCCAAGGCCTGGTTGATCCCCATGTAGCTCGCGTTGGACTTGGGGGCGGTGGCGAGGTAGGTGACTGCCTGTCCCAGGATGATCCTCCCCTCGGGCATGCCAACCAGCCGGAACGCCTCCAGTGCCGAAACCGCCATCTGCAGCCCGCGCGGGTCGGCATTGCCCACATCCTCGGAGGCGAAGATGACCATGCGGCGCAGGATGAAAATCGGGTCCTCGCCCGCCTCGATCATGCGTGCCAGCCAGTAGAGCGCGGCGTCAGGATCGGAGCCCCGCATCGACTTGATGAAGGCGGAAATGACGTTGTAGTGCTCCTCGCCCCCTTTGTCGTAGAGCAGCGGTTTCTTCTGGGTGGCCTCGCGGGCGATATCGAGGCTGATCTCGCCGTCGCGGGCCAGGCGGGCGGCCGTCTCAAGTGTGTTGAGCGCGATGCGCGCGTCGCCGCCGGCCTGCTCGGCCATGAAGGAAAGGGCGTCCTCGGAGGCGGTGAGTTCGAACTCCCCGAGACCCCGATCCCGGTCGGTAAGGGCGTTAACCAGGATCTGCCGGATGTCCTCGTCGGCAAGCGGGTTCAGTACCAGCACCTTGCAGCGGGACAAAAGCGGCGCGATCACTTCGAAGGAGGGGTTCTCCGTCGTGGCGCCGATCATGGTAAAGGTGCCGCGCTCGACGTAGGGAAGGAAGGCGTCCTGCTGGCTCTTGTTGAAGCGATGGATCTCGTCCACGAAGAGGATGGTTCGCTTACCTTGGAACTTCAGGATGTCCTCGGCCTCCTTGACCACCTCGCGGATCTCCTTGATGCCGCTCATGATGGCCGAGAAGAAGATGAAGTGGCTTTTGGTGGCGCCCGCGATGATGCGGGCCAAGGTGGTTTTGCCGGAGCCCGGAGGGCCCCAGAAGATGAGGGAGGTTACCCGGTCAGTTTCAATCAGGCTTCTCAGGAGCTTCCCTTCACCCAGAAGGTGGCCCTGTCCCAGGTATTCGGAGATGGTGCGGGGCCGCATGCGTTCGGCAAGCGGCGCGAATCGTTCGTCAGTTCCGTTAAAAAGATCCAATCAATGCCTCTGTAATTCCACGGCCCCCGGGAGGATGTCGACCGGCTTGATGCCCCAGATTTCGCGGGCGTACTGGTCGATGGTCCTGTCGCTGGAGAACTTGCCCATACCGGCGCAGTTGAGTATCGCGCGCCGCGCCCACTCGTTGGGCTGCTTGAACAACTGGGCGACCTGTTCCTGGCAGGCGACATAGGAAGCGTAGTCGGCCAGGAGCATGTAGTGGTCCCCGAGGTTAAGGAGCGAGTCAGTGAGCGGGGTGAAAAGTTCGGGAGACCAGGGACAGAAGAAGCCGGAGGCGATCATGTCCAGTACCTGCTTCAGTTCCCGGTTGCCGTTGTAGTATTCCCGCGGGTTGTAGCCGCGCGCACGCAGCTGCGACACCTCGGCTGCGGTCATGCCGAAGATGAAGATGTTTTCGCGTCCGACCTCTTCCATGATCTCGATGTTGGCCCCGTCGAGCGTGCCGATGGTGAGGGCTCCGTTCAGGGCGAACTTCATGTTGCCGGTGCCGGAAGCTTCGGTGCCGGCGGTGGAGATCTGCTCGGAGAGGTCAGAGGCGGGGAAGATTTTTTCCGCCAGCGAGACGCTGTAGTTGGCCAGAAAGACCACTTTGATCCGTCCTGCGACGTCCGGGTCGTGGTTAACTACGGCGGCGACGGCGTTGATGAGCCGGATGATCAGTTTGGCGGCCGCGTAGGCCGGCGCTGCCTTGCCGGCGAAGATGAAGGTGCGCGGCACCACTTCGGCGGCGGGATTGTCCTTGATCCGGTTGAAGAGCGTGATGATGTGCAGCACGTTCAATAACTGGCGTTTGTACTCGTGCAGTCGTTTCACCTGCACGTCGAAGAGCGAATCGGGATCGACATCGATGTCGTTGTGCTGCTTGATGTAGCGGCACAGTCCTTCTTTGTTGCTTCGTTTCACCTGGTTCCAGCGTCCGATGAATTCCGGATCGGACGCGATGGCCCGAAGTTTCTCCAGCTCATACAGATTGGTGGTCCAGGCTTCGCCAATGTACTCGTCGATCAAGCCGGAGAGGGCCGGGTTGGACATCTTGAGCCAGCGCCTCTGGGTGATGCCGTTGGTCTTGTTGTTGAACCGCTCCGGGTACATCTCGTAGAAGTCGTGGAACAACTCGTTCTTGAGGATCTCCGTGTGTAGCGCAGCGACACCGTTCACCGAGTGGCTCCCTACGATGGCGAGATGCGCCATGCGGATCTTTCTTTCCCAGTGCTCCTCAACGATCGACATGCGGGCGAGTCGGTCGGGCTCGTCGGGGTACCGCTCGCGGATCTCCTTCAGGAAGCGCTCATTGATCTCGTAGATGATCTGCAGGTGCCTGGGCAGAATCTGCTCGAAGAACCAGACCGGCCATTGCTCAAGCGCCTCGGGGAGGATGGTGTGATTGGTGTAGGCGAAGGTTCTCTTGGTGATCTCCCAAGCATCTTCCCAGTCGACCCCTTCCACGTCCATGAGCACGCGCATCAGCTCGGGAATGGCGAGGGTAGGGTGAGTGTCGTTCAACTGGATGGCCACCTTGTCCGGCAACAGCCGCATGTCCTGGTGCTTCTTCTTAAAGCGGTAGATGACGTCGTGCACGGTGGCCGAGGCGAGGAAGTACTCCTGCTTGAAGCGGAGTTCCTTCCCCTCCACCACGTTGTCGGCGGGATAGAGTACCTTGGAGATGGTCTCCGACTGCATCTTTTTTTCAACGGCGCGGATGTAGTTCCCCTCGTTGAAGAACTTGAGGTCGAACTCGCGGCTGGACTTTGCACTCCAGAGCCTCAAGGTGTTGACGCTTTGGGTCTGGTAGCCGGGAATGGGGGTGTCGTAGGCCATGGCCATGACGTCGTCGGTATCCACCCATTCGCGCACCAGCTTACCGTTTGCGTCGAATGTCGAGATGACTCGGCCGTAGAATTTGACGGTGTGCAGGTGTTCCTGTCGGTCCAGCTCCCAAGGGTTGCGGTAGCGCAGCCAGTTGTCCGGTATTTCGACCTGGGCGCCGTCGATGATGTGTTGGCGGAAAATGCCATACTCGTAGCGGATGCCGTAGCCGTAGGCCGGGATGGACATGGTGGCCATGGAATCGAGGAAGCAGGCGGCAAGTCGCCCCAGGCCGCCGTTGCCGAGCCCAGCGTCCTGCTCCTCGTTGACGATCTGGTCGAAGTCGTTGCCCAGCGAGGTGATGGCGTCCTTGAAGTCCTCCCAAAGCCCCAGGTTGATCAGGCTGTTGGAAAGGGTCCTTCCCATCAGGAACTCCATCGACATGTAGTAGACTCTCTTGTTGTCGGAGTTATAGTAGGCTTGCTGAGTGTCGAGCCAGCGCTCAACGAGGTAGTCGCGCACAGCATAGGCGAGGGCGTTGAACCGGTCATAAGGAGTGGCTGAGTATTTATCCTTTCCCAATGTGTATTCGAGGTGTTCGAGAAAGGACTTGATAATGAGCATCTGCTTGTCAAGCTCTTCGTTCACGCCTATCTGCTCTTCAGTCATGAGTCACCCTGCATCTGCACGTAGTTATTGTGGGAAAGGTCTCTGCGGGACTGCTTGGGGTGCGCCAGTTTTCCGTTGGACATGATACACCAACTGTGCTAGTAAATCCTAGATTACAGTACAAGTAAAGGGCTCGTGATGAAAAAAATCGCCATTTTCGCGAAAGTGCACGATCCTCGTTGCCTGGGGGTTGCCGAAGAGCTGATCGAGTGGCTGGCCGTCCGCGGGGTGACCGCTCACGTCGAGGAGCATCTCTCCCGGAGACTGCGCCGCACCACGCTCGCCGAAAGCTCGGAGAGCTCGGAGGTTGCCCGCGACGCCGACCTCGTGGTGGTGCTTGGCGGCGACGGTACGCTGATCGCGGCTGCGCGCCTCATCGGCGAGTGCGACGTCCCGATCCTTGCGGTCAACCTGGGGAGCCTCGGTTTTCTCACCGAGATCACCCTGGACGAGCTCTACCCGTCCATGGAACGCTGCCTGGCCGGCGACTTCGAGGTGACCGAGCGCATGATGCTCCTGGCGAGCGTCGAGCGTGCCGGCGAAATGGTCGAGCTGCACCGCGTGCTCAACGACGTGGTCATCAACAAGGGGGCCCTGGCCAGGATCATCGACATGGAAACGTCGGTGACCGGGCGCTACCTGACCACCTTCAAGGCCGACGGCCTGATCATATCGACCCCGACCGGCTCGACCGGCTACTCGCTTTCCGCCAACGGACCGATCCTGCACCCGGAACTAGAGTGTATCTCGATCACCCCCATCTGCCCGCACACGCTGACCAACCGGCCGCTGGTGGTTGACGCAGGCGCCCAGATCGCCATCAAGCTGAACTACGCCCCGGACGAGTCCGTCTTCCTCACCCTGGACGGCCAGGTCGGCATGAAGCTCCTCTCCGGCGACGTGGTGCAGATCAGGAAAGCCCCCCACGTGACGCGCCTGATCCAGTCCCGCAGCAAGGACTACTTCGAGGTGCTCCGCACCAAGCTTAAATGGGGTGAACGTTAAGTGCTCAGAGAGCTCCAGATAACCAACCTCGCCATAATCGATAAGTTGCACGTTGAGTTCAGCCCCGGGCTCAATATCCTCACCGGCGAGACCGGTGCGGGTAAGTCCATCATCATCGACGCGGTGAACCTGATCCTCGGTGGGCGCGGCAGCGCCGACCTGATCCGCTCCGGCGCCAAGGAAGCCTCAGTCGAGGCGCTCTTCGACCTCTCCGGGCGGGAGGCGCTGTTACAGGCGCTAGCTGAGGCTGGAATCGAGTGCGACGGCGAGCTGCTGGTGCGGCGAGTGGTAGCTCCCGGCGGCAAGAGCCGCGTCTTCATCGGCGGCGGGCTCGCCACCACTTCGCTCCTTTCCGAAATCTGCCGCAACCTGATCAACATCTACGGCCAGCACGACGCGCAGAGTCTCTTGAAGACTGAGCAGCACCTGCTCCTGTTGGACGGCTACGCCGGGGTGCTCTCCCTGCGCGCAGACTTCGCCGCGCGCTACGAGGAGTACCAGGCGGCAAAACACGAGTTGCAGGCGCTCGAGGCGGGGGAGCGCGAGGCGGCGCGCCGGCTGGACCTGCTCTCCTTCCAGAGTAACGAGATCGCCGAGACGAAGCTAAGCCCGGGCGAAGAAGAGGAACTGGCCGAGGAACGTGTCCGGCTGGCGCACTCCGAGAAACTGATGGGTGCCTCGCAGGGCGCCTTTGACGCCCTCTACGGCGGGGAAGCAACCCTCCTGGGGAGCCTTTCCAGTATCATCGCCGGGGTCGCCGACGCCGGTCGCATCGATCCGGCGCTCGTCCCGGTCACGGAAGCGCTGGAGGCGGCCTACGCCCAGTTGGAAGATGCCTCTCTCACCCTGCGCGACTATGCAGCCCGTGTCGAGTCGGACCCGGCCCGGCTGGAGGAGATCGAGGACCGGCTGGACGCCATCGGCCGCCTAAAGAAAAAGTACGGCGCCAGCATCGAGGAGATTCTTGAATACCAGCGCCAGGTGGACCAGGAACTGTCGGTTCTCTCCAACATCGAGGGAACCCGCAGCGAGTTGCAGCAACGGATCTCGCGGTTAGAGCAGGAATTAGCCAAGCTTGGTGCCAAGCTCAGCAAAGCGCGTGAGGACGGCGCCAAAAGGCTCAAGGAGGGGATGGAGCACGAGTTGGCCGAGTTGGCCATGAAGCACGCCGTCTTCGAGACCTCCTTCGAGAGGAGCGCGGAGGCGAGGAGTTATGGCTTCGAGCGCGCCGAGTTCCTGTTCTCCCCGAACCCCGGTGAGCCCCCAAAGCCGCTGGCCAAGATCGCCTCCGGCGGTGAGCTTTCCCGGCTCATGCTCGCGCTGAAACAGCTGCATCCCGACTCCGAGGTGCCCACCCTCATCTTCGACGAGGTGGATACCGGCATCGGGGGGGCGACCAGCGCGCTGGTTGGGGAGAAGCTGAAACGGGTGGCCCGCGAGCAGCAGGTACTGGCCATAACCCACTTGCCCCAAGTGGCCGCCTTTGCCGACCAACACTTGAAGGTCGAGAAAAAGGTCGCCGCCGGGCGCACCGCCACCGGCGTGGAACTCCTGGAAGGGGAGGAGCGGGTGGCCGAGGTGGCGCGCATGCTTTCCGGAGCGCGTGTCACGGAAAAGACCCTGGAACACGCCAGGGAGTTGATTCAGGAGGCAGTGAGATGATCAGGAAAGCCAGGATTAGTGACGTAAAAGATATTCAGAAACTTTTGACCAACTTCGCGAGTCGCGGGGAAATGCTCTCCCGCTCGCTTTCCGAGCTGTACGAGGCGTTGCGCGATTTCTATGTTTTCGAGGAGGACGGCCAGTTGCTCGGCACCTCCGCACTGCACATCGTTTGGGAGGACCTGGCCGAGGTCCGTTCCGTTGCCGTCGCCGAGAGCGCCGGCAGGCGCGGCATCGGTAGTCTTGTGGTAGGGGCCTGCATCGAGGAGGCGCGCAGCCTCGGCCTCAAGAAGCTCTTCTGCCTCACCTACAAGCCAGACTTCTTCGCCAAGTTCGGCTTCAAGATTGCCGACAAATCCGAGCTGCCGCACAAGGTGTGGGGCGACTGCATCAAGTGCGTCAAGTTCCCGGATTGCGACGAGATCGCGATGATTCTTGATCTGTAACTGGCAACGGCTGGGCGACCGGTATCGGCCCTCTCCCTTCGGGAGAGGGTGCCCGCAGGGCGGGTGAGGGCGACGCCCGAAATCCAGCCCCCCGCCTGTTGTAACCCCCTCACTCCGGCCCTCTCCCAAAGGGAGAGGGAGAGTCCGCAGTAGTGGTAAGAGTTGATCGGACCATTCCAAGATCCCCCGAGGCCAAAAATGGAACTGACACGACACGCCGATGCGGTGGAGCGGCTGCTCAAGGGGCGGCAGATCGACGGCTACGAGATCGCCGTTTCCGGCTCGCGTGACCTCGCCATCGAGGTGAAGCAGGGCAAGGTGGACGCGTTCCGCGTGGCGGAGCCGCTGGGCGTCTCCCTGCGCCTCCTGGTAGGCCAGGGCATGGGCTTCTCTTATTCGACCGCCCTTGACGACGCCTCCCTGGAAGGGATGGTGGAGGGGGCGCTGGTCGCGGCCCGGGTGCAAACGCCTGACGACTATTTCGCCTTTGCCGAACCCGCCGCATCCTATCCCGACACCCCCTGGCTCTTCGATCCCTCTCTTGCCGCCGTCGATGAGTCTCTCAAGGTCGCCCGCGCCCTGGAACTGGAGCGCCTGGTGCTCGACGTCGATCCCCGGGTGAAGCGGGTGCGCAAATGCAGCTATGGCGAATCCACCTACCACTCCCTGGTGCGCAATTCCCTGGGGCTCGATGCCTACTACAGCGGCACCTACAACTCCTGCAGCGTCTCTGCCGTGGCGGAGGCCGACGGCGATGCCCAGACCGGCTGGGATTACAGTTTTTCTCCCTCGTTCGCCGGGATCGATCTCGCTGCCGTGGCGGCCGGCGCAGGGCGGAAGGCCACCGGACTGTTGGGCGCGCGCACCCTTGCCACCATGCGCTGCCAGGCGGTCCTCGATAACCGTGTCGCCGCCGACCTGCTCGACGTGCTCTCGGGCTCCTTCCTCGCCGAAAACGTGCACAAGGGTAAGTCGCTGTTGGCCGGCAGGGTAGGGGAGCGGCTCTTCTCCGAGCTTGTCTCCGTGCGCGACAACGGCCTTCTTGCCGGCGGCATGGGGAGTGCTCCCTGCGACGGGGAGGGAGTACCGCAGCAGGACACCCTGCTGGTGCAGTCAGGCGTGCTGCAGGGCTTTCTCTACGACAGCTACTGGGGCAGGCGCCTGGGCGCGCGCTCGACCGGCAACGCAGTGCGCAGCGGCATCAAGACCCCGCCCAGGGTCGGCGCCCACAACCTCCATATCGAGCCAGGGAGTGCCGAGCTCACGACGTTGCTGGCGGGGGTACGTAAAGGGGTGTTGATAACGGAGGTAATGGGGATGCACACCGCAAACCCGATCTCCGGAGACTTCTCAGTTGGTGCTGCGGGCTTTTACGTGGAAGATGGAGAGGTCAGGTACCCGGTCAAGGGACTCGCCCTGGCGGGAAACCTACTGGATGTGTTTGGAAGGGTAGACCAGGTCGGTAGCGACCTGCGTTTTTTCGGCTCGGCGGGATCCCCTTCGTTAAGGATCGCCGAACTCGACGTTAGCGGAACCTAGGACCGCCCCGGGCGGGTGCGGTCCTTCAGCCAGCCTTACTTCAGTTACGCGTCAGCGTTCAGGATCTCAATCAGCCTGCGCACGAACGGGCTCACCACAGCGTAGTGCACCTCGACCCCGTCGCGGGTCCCCTCGATAATCCCCTTGTTCTTCAAAAGCGCCAGGTGCTGCGAAACAGTCGCCTGGGGGAGCCCAAGGCACTCCCAGATGTGCTTCACGTTGCACTCCTGGGTGCACAGCCCTGCCACTATCTTCAGGCGGATCGGGTGCCCGAGCACCTTCAGCATCTCCGCTTCTTTTCCGTAATCTCTGGTCTTGTCAAATGCCAACTTGGTATCCTCCGGTTTGAGCTAAACATAATCTATATATGCCAATTGCGATTGTCAACTGAATTACTTTGCTTCCTTCAGGAAGATTTCCTCACTGAAGTGGCAGGCAGCCCGTTGCCCGGACACTTTGTCCAGCAGTTCCGGGCGTTTCTCGCTGCACACAGGCTGCGCGTAGGGGCAGCGCGGATGGAAGGGGCAGCCGCTGGGGGGTGAGACCGGAGAGGGGAGTTCGCCCTTGGCGATCACGTGCCGGGCCCTCTTTTTGGGGTCGATGCTCGGTATCGCGGAGAGAAGGGCCTCCGTGTACGGGTGCAGGGGACGGTTCAGCACCTGGTCGCGGCTGCCGGTCTCGACGATGCGGCCGAGGTACATGATCGCCACCCGGTCACTCAGGTGCCGCAGCACCGAGAGGTCGTGGGTGATGAAGAGGAAGGAAAGCCCGAGGTCCTTCTTCACGTCCTGCAGTAGGTTGATGATCTGCGCCTGGATGGAGAGGTCCAAGGCGGAGACCGGCTCATCAGCTATGATCAGGCGCGGCGAAACGGCCAGGGCTCGGGCGATACCAATGCGCTGGCGCTGGCCGCCGGAGAACTCGTGCGGAAAGCGCATCATGTGTTCCGGCGAGAGTCCCACCCGTCCGAGCAGTTCCGCCACCTTTTCCCGCCGCCCCGCGGCGTCGCCGATGCGGTGAATCTCCAGTGGCTCCCCCAGGATCTCGGCGACCCGCATGCGCGGGTTCAGCGACGAGAACGGGTCTTGGAACACCATCTGCACTTCTTTGCGGTACTGGGCCAGCTCCGTCTTGCTCATGCCTGCCAGTTCACGCCCCTGGTACTTGATGCTTCCCGCGGTGGGCGGTGTGAGGCCGGTCAGAAGCCTGGCCACGGTTGATTTGCCGCAACCCGATTCGCCCGCGAGCCCCAGCGTCTCGCCGGGGTAGAGCTCGAGGTCGATGCCGGCAACGGCGGTGAGAATGCGCTTCTCGGCGAACATGCCGCCGCGCACGGGGTACTGCTTCACCAGGTTTTCTGCGGTCAGAAGCGGTGTCATGATACCTTCCGGCAGCGCACCAGGTGTCCCGGCGCCACCTCCCTCATCTCGATGGTTTCCCTGCTGCAGGCGTCGTCGCCGATGGGGCAGCGCTCCCTGAAGGGGCAGCCGGCCAGGTCGCCACGCAGGTCTGGCACGCCGCCCGCGAAGGTGGCCAATTTCTCGCCCGGCTTGCCGAACTCGGGCAGCGAGGCGAGCAGCCCCTTGGTGTAGGGGTGCAGCGGATTGGCGAACAGCTCGGCCGTGGGGGCGCTCTCCACGATCTCGCCGGCGTACATGATGGCGGTCCGATGGGCGCGCTCGGCCACAATCCCGAGGTTATGGGTGATCAGGATCAGACCCATGTTCTTTTCCGCCATGAGCCGGTCCAAAAGTTCCAGTATCTGCGCCTGGATGGTCACGTCGAGCGCCGTGGTCGGCTCGTCTGCGATGACCAGTTCCGGCCCGCAGGCAAGGGCCATGGCGATCATGACGCGCTGGCGCATGCCGCCGGAGAGCTGGTGCGGGTAGTCCTTGACCCGGTCCTTGGCCGCGGGGATGCCGACCTGGGTCAACAGTTCGATCGCTTCGCGCTCGGCTGCCTCACCGCTTAGGCTGCGGTGGATCCTGAGTCCCTCGGCAACCTGGTAGCCCACGGTGAAAACGGGGTTGAGCGAGGTCATCGGGTCCTGGAACACCATGGCGATCCGGTTGCCCCTGATCTCGCGCATGCGCTCCTCGGAGAGTGCGAGCAGGTCCTCACCCTTGAAGCGTATAGAGCCGGCGACGATGCGTCCCGGCGGGGGGACCAGCCTCAGCACGGAGGCGGCGGTGATGCTCTTGCCGCAGCCGGACTCGCCCACCAGGGCCAGCGTCTCGCCCGCATCGACGCTCAGGTCTACGCCGCGCACGGCCTTGAGCACGCCGCTTTTCAGGTTGAACTCGGTGCGCAGTCCTGTGATTTCTAGAAGTGCCGGCACAAGGGCTCCTGTTGCCCGCAAAGGGGCACAAAAATGGCGCGGACCGGCTCTGCCGGCCGCGCTACAGAGTTTTATCTTATACCATTATTTGAATTACTGGGCAATGCAGGAGTGAGACTTGCTACCCCCCTTGGCAGCAAGAGGCACCACGTGTAGCCCCGGGAATTCCTCGCGCTGGGGCAGGAAGTTCGGCGTCTTCAGGAGCTTGATGAAGATGGGGACCAATTCAGGGTCGAACTGGGTGCCGGCATTCTCGGCCAACTCCTGGATTGCTACCTCGAGCTTGAGCGCCTTGCGGTAGGGGCGGTCCGAGGTCATGGCATCGAAGCTGTCGGCGATGGCAAGAATACGGGACTCGAGCAGGAGCTCCTGGCCGGTCAGGCGGTTGGGGTACCCCTTGCCGTCGTAGCGTTCGTGGTGCTGCCCGATGCACAACCGCACGTCGTGCAGGAACTCGATCGGCTCCAGGATCGTCATGCCGATGCTGGGGTGTTGCTGCAACTCGGCCACGTCGTCCTTGGTGAGGGTTTCCTCCTTGTGCAGCAGGGAGAGGTCGATGCCGATCTTGCCGATGTCGTGCAGGATGGCGGCGCGCTCGATCACCTTGAGGCGATTGGCGGGGAGCTCGAGCTTTCTGGCCAGGGCGAGCGAGAAGCGGGTGACGCGCTCGGAATGGCCACGGGTATAACTGTCGGATGCCTCGATGGCGGAGACCAGGGCCTGAATGGTGTTCAGGTAGGTCTTTTGCTGCTCGTCGTAGAGCATGGCGTTCTTGATGGCGATGGAGGCCTGCGCCGCGATGGTGGAGAGAAGCTCCAGTTCCTCGTGGTTGTAGACCGTGTTGTTCAGCTTGTTGACCACGGTCAGGGTGCCGATGATCTCGTCCTTGACCATGAGCGGGGCGCAGATAAGGGTCTTTCTCTCGAAACCCAAGGGGCTGATCCGGTCGAACTCGGGCGTCTGGGCGATGTCGGTGATAAGAAGCGGCTTGCTGTTCTGGATCACCCAACTGGAGACGCTGGAGGGCTTCATGGGGACGCGCAGGTACTGCGGGTTCGGGTCGCGGTAGCCGACCAGGTTGGTGATGCGCAACTCGCCATGTTCGGCGTCGTAGAGCACCACGTAGCCGACCTGGGCCTGCAGGGTGTCCATGGTGGTCTTCACCACCAGCCGGTACAGGTCCTCCACCTCGATGGTGGAGTTGATGGCCAGTCCCAGGCGGTACAGGGTGGAGAGCTTCGCAACTGCCTTCTCCAGGTTGGTGTTCTTGTCTTCCAGTTCCCCGGCCAGGTCGGCGATCTTGTAGTTCGCCTCCTCGATCTCCTCGATGCGCTCCTCCAAGGTCACGTTCAAGTTCTCGATCTCGCGGATCTGTTCCTCAAGGCGGCCGTTCATCTGGTGGGTCTCGCGGTGGTGCGCCAGTTTTTCCTGGGCCCGGGCCAGTTCCCTTTCGTGTTTGACGGTTGATTCCATCAAGTTGCCGATGGTGCCCACCATGCGGTTGAAGCTGTTGCCCAATGAGCGCATCTCGAGGCTGGAGGTGAGACTGATTTCCTGGTTGAACTCACCTTGTTCGACCTTCTCCATGCAGCGCATCAGCTTGCGGATGGGACGCTCCACGTAGATGATCAGAAGGGTGGAGATGGTGATCACGGTGAGCAGGACCAGGATGATGGCGGAAACGATGGCGATCTCGCGCTCGCGGTAGATGAAGCTGTTCATGTACCCAAGGGAGAGCTTGATCTCGAGTAGCCCAAGTGTCTCCTTGCTGGCGGGATGACACTTATAGCATTGCGGCGCGTTGAAGATGCGTGCGTAGGAAAGGAAAACTCCCTCTTCGGGGAGCAGGGAGAAGTTGCGGCTAGGGAGCGTGCTGTGCCCCTGTTCCGGGATCCGGCTGCCGATCTCGCTGCGATCGGCGGAGTTGAGGATTTTTCCTTCCGCGTCAACGATTCTTATGGACTTAACGAACTCCCGGGATTTGATTCTGGCGAAGATGCTGGCGACCTCGTCGGAGCGGCCCGACAGCATCGCGTTGGCGACGGAACTCTTGATAGTCTCGATCAGCACCGAGGTGTTGCGGTTGGCTATCTCGTGCAACATTTCCTTCTGCTGCCGGTAGTTATGGTAGGCAACTGTGGAGATGACGACGACCAGGATCGCAGTTACCAGGATGAGGATTTTGGTTTTGAGGGAGAAGCGCATACAGCTCCGAACGGTGGTACAAATCACGCTAAATGGCTATGTTCTACAGCGATATAGCCTGTTTTTGTACATCTGGCAACACTTATTTGGATGGTTCAACTCCGCTGCGTTGCCGCGAAATTTACTGATGTCGACACCTTAGCTTCACTGCCCTGTCCCGGTCCCCCTGGCTGATCACCCCGTGACTCTAAGGCTTAATGAGAAACAAAGCAAATCGCTTGCCAATCTATAGACTGAATACGCTCTGATTAGAGCCATAAAATTATTGACTTTGCGGGCTGTTCCATGGTTTATATCTAAGGCTTTTACGGGACAGTTAAACCCATGTGTAAACGGAATTGATGAGCTGCTTCAGGACGTTGATCATATTACTCATCTGCCTCGCCGCCGGAGGGAGTGCCGCCTCGATGCGACCGGAGATGGTGCGGGTGGCCCTGTTCAAGGGGGCGGAAACCCTCAGGATCGACGGCGACGGCGTGCTTCTTACCGACGGCCGCGAACCGCTCAGGGTGGAGATGCCCCTAGAGGTACGGCGCTTGGGGAGCGGCCTCAGTGTCAACGGCAGGCCGGTGGACCGCCTGGTCGCCTCTGCGTTTTCGCGCATCTCGGTGAACGGCAAGGGGTACCGGGCCCTGATCGAGGTGTCGCCGGCCGACAAGGGCCTGCTGGTGGTGAACGAACTGCCGCTGGAGGAGTACCTGGTCGGCCTCATCAACTGCGAGATCAGTTCCGCCTGGCCCATCGAGGCCATCAAGGCGCAGGCGGTCATCGCCCGTTCCTACGCGGTGTACCAGATGCAAGCCCGCCGCGGCCAGAGTTACCAGCTCGAGTCCAGCGTGATGGACCAGGTGTACGAGGGGGCGGACGTTGAGGACAGCCGCGCTGCCTACGGTGTGCGCGAGACTGCCGGAGAGGTGCTCACCTACAACGGCAAGACCATCCAAGCTTTCTACCATTCCAACTGCGCCGGCCACACTGAGAACTCCAGGAACGTTTGGGGGCTCTCGATCCCTTACCTCCAAGGCGTTTCCTGCCGTTACTGCAGCGAGTCCAATCCGATCCGGTGGGAGCTGAACCTTCCCCTTAAAAAGGTCGAGAACTCGCTGAAGGCAGCCGGGTTCCAGGTGGCAGGTCTCAGGGACCTGCGGGTGCGCGGCAGGAACGCTAGCGGCAGAGTGCAGGACGTGGTCGCCGAATGCTCCCGGGGGAGCGTGGTCATCCCTGGTGTCGCCTTCAGGAAAGCCCTGGGCTACGGCGTCGTGAAGAGCACCAACTTCGAACTGCGCAGCCAGCGCGATGAGCTCCAGGTGAGCGGCACCGGCTCCGGTCACGGTGTGGGGCTGTGCCAGTGGGGCGCCAAGGGGCGCGCCAACGAAGGGTTCGATTACCGCGAGATACTTACTTACTATTATCCGGGCGTGAAGCTTTCCGGCGGGTACGGTCGATAGCATGCGCCTTTCCGATTTCGATTACGAACTCCCGCCGGAGCTGATCGCTCAGCACCCGGCGAGCCGCAGGGACGCCTCCCGGCTGTTGGCACTCGAGCGTGCCACCGGCACGGTCGGGGAGAGCACCGTGGCCGCCATCGCCGGACAGTTCCGCCCCGGCGACCTCCTGGTCCTCAACGACACCCGCGTCATTCCGGCCCGGCTCAGGGGGCACAAGGAGAGCGGCGGCGCCGTCGAGGTGTTCCTTGTGCGTCGCGTTCCCGGCGTGGACGAGGTATGGAGCTGCCTCATCAAGGCCTCCAAGTCCCCCGGTGCCGGCACCCGCATCATCCTTCCCGACGGGGTCACTGCGAAAGTGGCTGCCCGGGAGGAAGGGGAGTGGCTAGTCTGCTTCGAGGGGAGCGACGACTTCATGGCCTGGCTGGAAGGGGCCGGGAGCATGCCGCTCCCCCCCTATATCAAGCGCGCCCCCGAAGGTGAGGACCTGGAGCGCTACCAGACCGTGTTCGCGCGGGAGAAGGGGGCCGTGGCTGCCCCTACGGCCGGCCTGCACTTCACCCCGGAGATCCTGGCTGAGATCCGGGGTCGCGGCGTGGAGATCGCGCCTCTTACCCTGCACGTGGGTCTGGGGACCTTCATGCCGGTTCGGGTCGAGGACCTGTCCCAGCACACCATGCACCGGGAGTTGTACCGGATCCCGCACGAGACCGCCGAGGCGATCCGCCGCACCAAGGCGTCCGGGGGGAGGGTAGTCGCGCTCGGAACCACGTCGATGCGGGCCCTGGAGCACGCTGCCGCCTCCGGCCAATTGGAGGCGGGGGAGCGCGAGGCGGACATCTTCATCCTGCCGGGATACCGGTTCAGGGTGGTTGATGCGTTGATAACGAATTTTCATCTCCCCAAATCGACACTATTTATGTTAGTGTGCGCTTTCGCCGGTAAAGAGTTCATGACCGAGGCCTACGCTGAAGCAGTAAGAAGGCGCTTCCGGTTCTTCAGCTACGGCGATGCGATGTTTATTGGATAAAGGATCATTTTGTCAGCCATATCGTTTGAACTTATCAAGAAAGACCCGGGCTGCGCGGCCCGTTTAGGCTCTCTGACAACCACGCACGGCAGGATCGAAACCCCGATATTCATGCCGGTCGGCACCCAGGCGACGGTCAAGGCTATGACGCCCGAAGAGCTGGTTGAGGTCGGGTCACAGATCATTCTGGCCAATACTTACCACCTCTACCTGCGTCCCGGCCACGAACTGGTGGGCCGGCTGGGGGGACTGCACCGCTTCATGCACTGGGACCGTCCCATGCTGACCGATTCCGGCGGCTTCCAGGTCTTTTCGCTTGGCGAACTGAGGAAGATCTCCGAGGAAGGGGTGAAGTTCCGCTCCCACATCGACGGATCCAAACACTTCATCTCCCCCGAGGTTTCCATCGCCATCCAGGAGGCGCTGGGCGCCGACATCGCCATGTGTTTCGACGAATGCCCTCCGTATCCGGCCGAACGCTCCTATGTGCAAAAGTCGCTTGAGTTGACCACCCGCTGGGCCAAGCGCTGCAAGGATGCGCACAGCCGTCCCGACCAGGCGCTCTTCGGGATCGTGCAGGGGGGGATGCATCCGGAGTTGAGGCGCGAGAGCGCGCGGCAGATCACGGACATCGGTTTCGACGGCTACGCGCTGGGCGGTCTGTCGGTGGGCGAGGAGAAGGAAGTCATGCACGGCATGATGCAGGAGTGCAGCGACATCCTGCCCGAGAACTCGCCGCGTTACATCATGGGCATCGGCGCGCCCGAGGACTTGATCGAGGCGGTCTACAACGGCTTCGACATGTTCGACTGCGTCATGCCGACCAGGAACGCCCGAAACGGCGCCCTGTTCACCAGCTTCGGCAGGATCAACATCAAGGCGGCCATCTACGCCGAGGATCAGGGTCCCATCGACCCGGCCTGCGACTGCTACGTCTGCCGCAACTACTCGAGGGCCTATCTGAGGCACCTGTACCGTAGCCAGGAGATCTTGGCCTCGCGGCTGAACAGCTGGCATAACCTGCACTTCTACCTGAACCTGATGAAACAGGTGCGGGAGGCCATCGGCAGGGGCGAGTTCGTCAAGTTCAGGCGAGACTTTTACGCCGCAAGAACAGCGGCTTGATGCACGCGACTTGAAGCTTTACCTGAAATTATCACTGTCAATAAGGGATGGAAATACAACCCAGGAGGTAACTATATGTTAGGTTTGGCGTTTGCAATGGCTGCTCCCGCGCAGGGCGGTGCGCCGGCGGGCGGAGGGATGATGGCACAGTTCCAGGGATTGATCCCCCTGGTGTTCATGTTTGCCATTTTTTACTTCCTGCTCATCAGGCCGCAGCAGAAAAAGGCCAAGGAGCACAGGGCGCTTTTGGACGCGCTCAAAAAAGGCGACCAGGTCGTCACCGCCGGCGGCATGCACGGCAAGGTGACCGCGCTGGACGACCAGGTGGTAACCCTGGAGATCGCCCCCGGTGTCAACGTCAGGATCAACAAGGGGTACATTGCGTCTGTTAAGCAGGACTAGTGCATTGATCGAATTTTTCCGAAAGGAGCTTTTCCCATGAAGGGTTATACCTGGCGCATTTCTCTTATCCTCATTTTCATCATCGCCTCGTGCGTCTACCTGACGCCGACCTTGGTCGACACGCTCCCGAAGTGGTGGAGCGGCCTGCTCCCCAAGGACAAGATCCACCTGGGTCTTGACCTGCAGGGCGGTACCCACCTGGTCATGGAGGTCGAGACCCAGAAGGCTGTGGAAGGGTCCCTGGACCTGATCGCCACCGACCTCGAGGACTCCCTTACGGCGCAGAACCTGCGCTTCAAGAAGATCGGGCGACTGGGCGGCGACAAAGTGCAGCTCACCCTGTACGATCGCGGTTCGGCCGACAAGGTGCAGGCGCTGATCAAGAAGAAGTACCCCGACCTCGAGGCCCTGCCGGTCTTCGACGAGGGCGGCTTCGTCAACATGCAGCTGCGCATCAACGAGAAAGAGGCACAGGTTAGGAAAGACCGCGCCGTGGCGCAGGCCCTGGAGACCATCCGCAACAGGATTGACCAGTTCGGCGTCTCTGAGCCGGTGATCCAGCGTGAAGGCCTGAACAACATCGTCGTTCAGCTCCCGGGCATCAAGGATCCCAAGCGCGCCATCGAGCTGATCGGCAAGACCGCCCGCCTCGAGTTCAAGCTGGTGGACGAGACCGTCAACGCGGCCACCGCGACCGCCGGTTCGCTCCCCGAAGACGACGAGCTTCTCTTCGAGAAGAGGACTGATCCCCAGACCGGCGCCGTCTCCGAGACCCCGCTGGTGGTGAAGAAAAAGGCCATAATCACCGGCGAGCTGCTTACCGACGCCCAGATCAGGATTGATTCCCAGTACAACCAGCCCTACGTTGCCATCGAGTTCAACTCCACCGGCGCGCGCCTGTTCGACCAGGTCACCGCCGCCAACGTGGGCAAGCGCTTCGCCATCGTCCTGGACAGCAACATCTACTCCGCTCCGGTAATCCGCGAGAGGATCTCGGGCGGCTCCGCCCAGATCTCCGGCTCCTTCACCGAGAAGGAAGCCGCCGACCTCGCCATCGTGCTGCGCGCCGGTTCGCTGCCTGCTCCGGTCAAGATCCTGCAGAACGTCACCGTCGGTCCTTCCCTTGGTCGCGACTCCATCCACAAGGGGCTCATGGCCGGTCTGATCGGCGTCCTGCTCGTCGTCAGCTTCATGGCGATGTACTACAAACTCTCCGGCATGGTCGCTAACCTGGGCATGGTGCTGAACATCCTGTTCCTGATGGGCGCTCTCTCCGCGCTGGGTGCTACGCTGACCCTGCCGGGCATCGCCGCTATCGTCCTCCTGGTCGGTATGTCGGTCGACTCCAACGTCCTCATCTTCGAGAGGATCAGGGAGGAGCTGCGCCTGGGCAAGACGCCGCACGCCGCGCTCGACGCCGGCTACGACAAGGCGTTCCTTACCATTATGGACTCGCACGTTACCGCCCTGATCACAGCGGCGGTGCTGTTCCAGTTCGGCACCGGCCCGGTCAAAGGCTTCGCTGTTTCGCTCAGCCTCGGTATCATCATCAACCTGTTCACGTCGCTCGTTGCCACCAAGGTGCTCTTTGACGCCTTCCTGGACCGCGTCCACGTGAAGCGACTCAGCGTTTAAGGGGGGAGACCAATGGAACTGCTCAAGAAGACCAATATAGATTTCATCGGGATGAGGAAGTTCTCCTTTCTCGCCTCCGGCCTGATGGCCATCATCGGCCTCATCGGCATCATCGCCATCGCCCGCGGCACCGCCAACATGGGCATCGACTTCTCCGGTGGCACCGAGATGCAGATCAAGTTCGCACAGGCTGCCACTACCCAGTCCATCCGTGACGCCCTCGTGAAAGCCGGCGTCAAGGAAGTTGAGCTGCAGGAGATCACCGGTGGCAACCAGGTGCTGGTAAAGATGCACAAGTCCACCGGTAAGTCAGCCGACCAAGTAGCCGACGCACTGAAAGCCGGCATCCCGGGCAACACTTTCACCGTGGAAAGCTCCACCGAAATCGGGCCCTCCATCGGCGAGAAGCTGAAGCAGGACACCCTGGTGGCCGTGGCGCTCTCCATGCTTGGCATCATCCTCTACATCGCCTGGCGCTTCGACTTCAAGTTCGGCGTGGGCGCGGTCGTGGCCACCATGCATGACGTACTGGCCATGATCGCCGTATTCTACGTGATGCACCGCGAGGTCAACATCCTCTTCATCACCGCGGTCCTCACCATCGCCGGTTACTCGCTCACCGATACCGTCGTCGTCTTCGACCGTATCCGCGAGAACATGCACAAGAGCCTCAAGGACCCGATGATCACCATCTTCAACAAGAGCATCAACGAGACACTGTCCCGTACCATCATCACTTCGGTGACCACCTTCCTTGCCGCCGTTTCGCTGTTCCTGTTCGGCGGCGAGGTGATCCACGACTTCGCCTTTGCCCTGGTCGTGGGCGTGGTAGTCGCCACCTATTCGTCCATCTTCGTGGCGAGCCCGATCGTGGCGCTGTGGGAAAAACACGCCGTCGAGACCAAGGCCGAGGCTGTCTAAGGAGGCTCTGTGAACAAGGAGAACGTACTTACCATCGTGGTAGCGGTGATCGTGGGGCTTCTGGGAGGTTACCTGATCTTCAACATCGCCGGGCAGAACAAAGAACCCCAGGTCGCCATGAGCGTGCCGCAGGGCGCGGGCTCGCCGAATGACTACCAGCGGCGCATCGTGGAGGCCGAGAAGATCGTGGCGCAGGATCCTAAGAACCTGCAGGCCTGGATCCAGCTCGGCAACGACTACTTCGACACCGACCAGGCGCAGAAGGCGGTCAACGCCTACGGCAAAGCCCTGGAACTCGATCCCAACAACCTGAACGTGATGACGGACCAGGGGATCATGTACCGCAAGATCGGCTGGTACGACAAGGCGATCGCCAACTTCGAGAAGGCGCAGTCTATCGACCCCAAGCACCTGCAAAGTCTCTACAACCTCGGCGTGGTCTACCTCCAGGACCTGAAACAGCCGGACAAGGCCAAGCAGATCTGGACCAAGTACCTGCAGTTCGACTCGACGAGCCCGACAGCACAGCAGATCAAGAACGACTTGGCCGGCATGAGCCAGATGCCTACCTCGTTCAAAAAGTAACACCACCAGCAACAGACAAAAAACCCGCCACTCGGCGGGTTTTTTTTTGGTAGCCGCGCAGCACATTAGATTCGCGGGTGGCTGCTCCTTATGCTATGATTGCACCCTGATTTTATTACGAATGTGGAGGCGGGATGAAACCTGTAACACACAGAAGCTGGCGGGCGAGGGAGGCAGATGCCCAGGCGGTAGCCGGTCTCACCCGTTCCGGCGTCACTCCGCTTTTGGCGCGTCTTCTTGTTCAGCGCGGCGTCACCGCTGCCGACGAGGCCGGCGCCTACTTAAACCCGGTGCTGTCCAGGCTCCACGATCCCATGCTTCTGGCCGGCATGCCGAAGGCTGTGGAGCGGCTGGTGCACGCGCTGAAGGCCGGGGAGCGGGTCTGCGTTCACGGTGATTACGACGTGGACGGCGTAACCTCCTGCGCGGTACTGATCAGCTTCTTCCAGAAGATCGGTCTCGACTGCTGCCACTACATTCCCAAACGTCTCACCGAGGGGTACGGCCTCTCCGAGCAGGGGGTGGCAGCCGCTACTCGTGCCGGCGCCACCGTGCTTGTCACCGTCGACTGCGGCATTACTGCCGTGAAGGAGGCGCTGCTGTGCAGGGAAGCGGGCGTTGACCTCATCGTCACCGATCACCACTCCCCGGGCGAAGAACTGCCCGATGCCTGCACCATCATCAACCCGCTGCAGCCCGGCTGCCCGTTCCCCTTCAAATCGCTGGCCGGTGTCGGCGTCGCTTTCCACCTGGTGGTCGCGTTGCGCGCCCGGTTGCGCGCCGACGGCTACTTCAAGCCCGGCCAGGAGCCCGATCTCAAGGAATACCTGGACCTGGTCGCCCTGGGCACCATCGCCGACGTGGTCCCCTTGCTGGGGATCAACCGGGTGCTGGTATCCTACGGGCTGAAGCAGCTCTGCGCCGGCACCCGCGTCGGTGTCGAGGCCCTCAAGGAAGTGGCCGGCATAACGGGGGAGGTCGGCTGCGGCGCGGTCGGCTACCGGCTGGCCCCGCGCATCAATGCGGCGGGGAGGTTGGAGGACGCGGCGCTTGGCCTCGAACTGCTACTGTGCCGGGATCCCCAGCGGGCACGGGATATTGCCCGGGAGCTTGATGACGCCAACGCCGAGCGCCAGGCACTGGAGCGGGCCACCTTCGAGGAGGCGCGCGCCATGCTGGAGCAGGGGGCCTGTAGTGGCCGCAAGAGCATCGTGCTCGGTTCGGAACAGTGGCATCCCGGCGTGATCGGCATCGTTGCCTCCCGCATCGTGGAACTCTTCCATCGGCCAGTGATCCTGTTCGCTTTCGACGGGGAGACCGGTAGGGGCTCGGGGCGCAGTATCTCCCGTTTCCACCTGCTGGACGCCATCAGGGAATGTGCCGAACACCTGCTGCGCTTCGGGGGGCACAGCCACGCCGCCGGCCTCTCCATAGCACAGGATGAACTGGAGCGCTTTGCGCTGCGCTTCGATGAAGCGGCCCAGGAGTCACTCGATGCCGACGCCCTCACCCCCACGCTCGCTTTCGACCTGGAGCTGGGTTCGGGCGAGATCACCACGGACCTGGTGCGGCAACTGGAACAGATGAAGCCTTTCGGCATGGGCAACCCCGAACCGCTCTTCGTGCTTAAGGGGGCCGAGGTGCTGGAAAGCCGGGTGCTCAAGGGGGGGCACCTGAAACTCAAGGTAGGGCAGGGGGGGAGGACCTTCGACGCCATTGGCTTCGGGCTTGCCGAGGCGGGTGTGCCGCAGGGAAGGGTCGATGTCCTGTTCGCTCCGGGGATCAACGTCTGGAACGGCAGGAGTTCCCTGCAACTCACCGTGAAAGACCTGCGCGCGGAGGGAACGTGCTGAGGAGCGATCGCTTCAACAAGGCCGACCGCGTCATCCGCATCGGCTTTTGGGCCAACGCCGTATTGATGGTGTTAAAGCTCGCCGCCGGCCACTACGGCCATTCTGACGCTGTCTTTGCCGACGGCGTGGAAAGCGCGTGCGACTTCATCGCCATCGGCATGACCCTGATCGCCCTCAAGGTCGGGCGCAAGCCCTACGACTCGGACCACCCCTATGGGCACGGCAAGGTGGAAAGCCTGTCCGCCATCTTCGTTTCCCTGGTCATCGCCGCCACCGGCGCCTGGATTCTCTACGGTGCCACCACCACGATGCTGGAGGGGCACTACGCCACGCCTGCGCTGGTGGCCGTTGTAGCTGCGGCCGGCACCATCGTGGCAAAGGAGGCACTCTACCGCTACTCCATGAAAGTCGGAGGGAGCCTGGGGAGCCCTGCACTGCTCGCCATCGCCAAGGACCACAGGAAAGATGCCATCACCTCGGTGGCCACCCTGGTCGGTGTCGGGGGCGCCTACTTCGGCGTCGGTATCATGGACCCCATTGCGGCGGGTCTCACATCGTTCTTCATCTTTCATATCGGCTACCACACCTTCCGTACCTCCGCCCACGAACTCATGGACGGCCAGCCCGAACAGTCACTCCTGGACGCCATCTCGCATATTGCCCGGAGCGTCGAGGGGGTGGACCAAGTGCATGAGATCAGGGCGCGCCACTCCGGGCAGTATCTTATCGTGGACCTGAAGCTCGAGATGCCCCCGGAGATGACGGTGAAGCGTTCCCACGATATCGCCACCGAAGTGAAACGGCGCATTTTCGAGCATTTCAGCAACGTGGGGGATGTCATGATACACATAAACCCCTCCGACGAACCGCACGAAGACCTCATCCGCCTCTAGTGTGTCTCTTTGTTCCTTCCTCTCGATCTATCAACTCTTCAAGCACCCGTGATGTAATCACATCTTTTCTTGACAGACAGTCACCTTAGGTAGTATTAAGACCAGTCGATTGTTGTGAATACACTGTTATTTGGGGAGGAATGATGAAAAAGAGTACCCTGTCGCTGATCGTTGCGACCTTGATTCTCGTCGCTTCCACGGCTTTTGCTGCCAAGATTGCGACCGTTGACATCCCGGTAAAGCCCGAGATGTACGCGACCGCACCGGCTGCGCTCACCCCGCAGCAATGTGCCCAGTGCCACACCGGCGCATTCAACGGGCTCAAGACCGCCGGCGGCAAGCACCGCTTCGACTGCCAGGCCTGCCACACCGTGATCCACGCCTACAACCCGAAGAAGGCCAACTACGACGAAGTGATGCCGAAGTGCGCTTCCTGCCACACCGACATCCACGGTCCGGCCAACAAGGATTGCGCGAGCTGCCACAACAATCCGCACACTCCGCGTAAAGTCGCCATGACCCAGCGGCTTACCACCACCTGCGCCACCTGCCATGCCCAGGAGAAGGCCGAACTGGTCAAGTTTCCGAGCAAGCACACCAACGTCTCCTGCGACCGTTGCCACACGTCGCACGGTTTCAAGCCGTCCTGCTTCATGTGCCACAAGCCGCACTACAAGGATCAGCCGATCGACGCCTGCGCCAAGTGCCACTCCGTGCATAAGCCGAAGCAGGTGACCTACCAGGGCACTGACTGGAACCAGACCTGCGCTTCTTGCCACAGCAAGGTTGCAGCTAAGCTGTTCAACTCCAAGGCGCGTCACTCCAAGGTTGCCTGTGCTTCCTGCCACAAGTCCAAGCACGGCTACATCCCGCAGTGCACCGAGTGCCACAAGGCTCCGCATCCGGCGTCCATCCTGACCCGTTTCCCGAACTGCCTGGGCTGCCACCTCGACGTCCACGACCTGCCCAGCATGAAGTAAGCCGTAGCACCAGCTGAAACCATCCGCACCAGGAGGCCCCGGGGGAAAAATCCCGGGGCCTTTTTTTTGTTTTGGTAAGGCCTGCAAGAGCGTTGAGTTCGATTGACAGTGGCTGCGCTGCCATCACGGTCCCCACTTTGCAAAGGGGGGACCGGGGGGATTTGCCGTCAGGTTTTTGTTTCTTTAGCTCCCATTAGCTTATGCCTAATTCGTCTACATCAAGCTGCTGCGCCAGATCCCCAGCATCTTTTGCTGGATAGCCTCTGACCTTTGCAGACCACAATCAAATCCCCTCTGTCAGTCTTCGCAAAGGGGGGGGACGCGTGGGGGCGCGCAGCACTTCGTAGGTCCGTTCGTCAACGAGGGGCGGCGCATGATGAAGGAATCCTTTACCGGGTGAGGGGGGGCACTGAAAGATCTCTTGCATCCCATCCCGTAGACAAAGTAAACTGCCTGAGGCCGTCGCGAAATTTATTGCGGTGGAACGCGGGTTTGGCTGGCAAAATGGTGACCTCCGTCACAAAATTTAACCGGCCTCTCCTGTATCCTAGCTCCTGTCGTGCTTACCGGATTGCAGCGTTTCTTCCCTCTACTCAATGCTGCTCCACCTGAACATCAACCGCAGTCCTAACTGAAAATCTGTGGCAGCACAGATCTTAAAAGGAAGCTCGTGCGCGTTATTCTCCTGATACTCCTGCTGTTATCGCTTGTATCCCCAATCAAAGCCCAAGCCTTGGTCGATCCCGGCACCACGGGTGGCATCTCTACAGCCAACCTCGACCTGCTGCTGGAGCGGGCCATGTCCGAAAATCTCATCGCCGGCGGCGTTGTCGTGGTCGGCAATCACGAGGGGATCATCGCTACCGCCGCCCGCGGCCAGCTCAGCGCCGCAGCGGGTGCCCCGGCCATCACCGCCCGGACCCTCTTCGATGTCGCCTCGCTTACCAAGGTCATCGCCACCACACCGGCGGTGATCAAGCTCCTCGACGAAGGGCGCATCTCCCTGACCGACCCGCTCTCGAAGTGGTACCCGGAGTTTGCGGGCACCGACAAGGGGAACATCACCATCCTGCACCTGATGACCCATACCTCGGGCCTCTCCGACGTCATGGTGGGGCAGGGTGGCTCGGTGGAGGGGCTGGTACGCAAAGTCGCGGCGGAACGCTTCCGCGGTGCCGGCACCGGCTTCGAGTACGCCGATATCAACTTCATCCTGCTCGGCGAACTGGTGCATCGAGTCACTGGCGAGAGGCTGGACAAGTTCTGCCGCGAGCAGATCTACGAGCCCTTGGGCACTCGCGATACCTCCTTCCTCCCGTCCCGGGACGGCAACGACATCGCTCCGACCTCCGGCACCCAGGGAGGCGTGGTGCAGGATGAGAACGCCCGTCGGTTGGGAGGCGTCGCAGGCCATGCGGGGCTCTTCAGCTCCGCGTATGACCTGGCGCGCTATGCCCGGCTCATCCTCGGACGCGGCACCCTGGACGGGACCCGCATCCTTTCCGAACAGGCGGTGAGCCAGATGACCACCCCCTACGCCTGTAACAACGGCAAGATCAAGCGGGCCCTGGGCTGGGACGTGGCCTCCCCATTCTCCGCACCCAAGGGGAGCTACTTCTCTGAAGCTTCCTTCGGCCATACCGGCTACAGCGGTTCCTCGATCTGGATCGATCCCCAGCAGGACATGTTCGTTATCATGCTGACCAGGCGGCTCGACTACCGTAACGTACACAACTTCAACCAACTGCGCAGGAACATGTCTACCTACGCCGCAGCCGACCTCAAGGGGATCGCCGACGAGTTGGCCCCGGTAGCCGAGGAGCAGAAGACTAAGGCACAGGTCGTTACCGCCGTTGCCGTTAGCGAGCCCGTCGTTCGACGGTTTGCGTCCCTGAAGCTTCATCATGACCGTCACGCCGCCAAGTGCTCCGTCAAGCCCGGTCGCCGCACCTTGCAGGCCCGCGCTGGGCACCGTGGCGGCAAGGTAACCAAGGTCGCCAGGAACGACGCAGGAAAGGTCCGTTCCGCCTCGAAGAAACATCGGTCGCTGGCCAGAAGCTGATCCAGAATTTGAATCACTATCAGACTCTTCGTGACCACGTTTAATGGTGTTGCTTGCTTCCAGTGTCTGTGATAGGATGCCTGAAACATTAGCTCTTGCAAATCTTTGTTGGGGGCACAGTGATGCTTGATGAGGAACTCGGACTTGACCTTGGTATTCTCTGCTATTGCTGTGATTGCCGTACTTTTCGTCTGCCGGATACAACCGGACTCACTGACAGTCAGGTAGCCAGCATTGAGAAATTGTGCAAGCTCTGCATTTAGAGCAACAAGCAGTATGTCGTCAACAGCTAACTCCACCACCCCTGGCAGGGGGCCGTTGACCGGTCTCCTGTTCCTGCTTTGCCTGTTTCTTACCTCCGTTTCCTACGCCGATACGCTGTTCCAGCGCTCCACCGCCCAACTTGAGCAGAGAGCCCGCCACGCCCAGGCCGACGAGTACTGTTTCGTGGTCATGGGGGACAGCCGCTCCAACGACGCCATCTTCACCAAGGCGCTGCGCACCGCCGCCGGCTTTAAGCCACTCTTCATCCTGCATGGCGGGGACTACTCTACCGAGGGAGGCGAAGAGGAAACTGCCAACTTCCTGTCCCTGTTGGAGAAGAACGTTCCCGGAATTCCGGTCTTCGTGGTACTGGGTAACCACGAGAACCCGAAGGTCTTCACCAAAGAGATCGCTCCCCCGCACTTTGACGTCTCCGTCGTCCGGTTTGGCCTGAAGGTAATCGCCCTGGACAACTCCCGGGACGGACTCCACCCTGTCGAGCTTGACTACCTCAAGAAGGAACTCGTCTCCGCCCCGGGAACCACCTTCGTGGCCATGCACGTCCCCCCCGAAACCAAACGCTGGCGCGGTCATACTTTCTCCAAGGGGGCTGCTGAACTGGAGCGCATGGTCGCGGCTGCGCCCACCGTCAGGGGGCTTTTCTTCGCGCACTCCCATCTCTACGATGCAAGTGTCTTCGGCGGCGTGCCCGCTTTCATCTCAGGCGGTGCAGGCGCGCCGTTGGTCTGGGTGAGCCGTTACGGCGAGCGGGTCAACCACATTATCGTGGTCCGGGTAAAGAAGGGGCAGGCGAGCTACCAGATGGTGCAGCTCAAGTGACCTCGCATCGCTGCAACACCGGAGTGACGGCGATACCGGACGGCGAAGACCTCCTGCTTGACGAATGTTACCGTGAGGCCCTGCGCCTGCTGGACGAAAACTCGTCCCCGGCCGGTGTGCTCGCTTCCGCCAGGAACGCCAAGTCGTCGGGGCGCAACTACGATTCCATCTTCGGTCGCGACGCCGCCATCTGTGCTCTCGGCATGGCCCTTTCAGGTGACGGCAATCTGCTGCAGTCGGCCGAGGCAGGGCTGCTTACCCTGGCGCAGCATCAGGCGCGCAACGGCCAGATCCCGAAGTTCGTCAAACCGGAGCTGGCCGAGGTCGACTTCTGGTATGCCGGCTGCGTGGACGCCACCATCTGGTGGCTGATCGCCGTGCACTTCGTCGACCGTAGGGCGCCGCAACTCGGTCTGACGGCAAGGCTTTCCGCCAACGTTGTGCGCGCACTGAACTGGCTGGAATGCCAGGAACACCAGGAGTGGTACCTGCTGCAGCAAAACGACTGTTCCGATTGGGCGGACATAATGCCCAGAAGCGGCTTCGTTCTCTACAGCAACGCTCTCTGGTACTGGGCCAAGCGGTTGTATGATCTCCCTACTGCCCGGGAAACCCAAAGCTTTGCCCGACTTCTCTTCAACCCCTTCGACAACGCGATACCGGACCAGAAACGGGTCAGGCTGATGCGCCACTATATCCGTAACCGCTGCCGCCCCGAGCCCTTCCTGTTGAGCTACGTGAACTTCTCGTTCTGTGGAGAGGAGATCGACATCTTCGGCAACATCCTTGCCTACCTTACTGGGTTGGCAGCCCCTTCCGATGCTGGCAAGATGGTGGCGGGTGTTACAGCTCTCAATGCCAACGTGCCGCACCCAGTGCGCGTTGTGGGAACTCCGATCGAGGTCGGGTCGCCGCGCTGGCGTCCGTACATGCAGCGTCACCGGCAAAACCTCCCCTGGCAGTACCATAACGGCGGCGCCTGGCCCTTTGTCGGTGGCTTCTGGGTCATCCTGCTGGCGACGCTCGGTGAGCGTTGTGCGGCCCGTGCAGAATTGGTGAAACTCGCTCTTAGCTGCAAGGTTAACTGCTGGGAGTTCAACGAGTGGTTTCATGGTCAAACTGGTCAACCGATGGGCATGCCGCGACAGTCCTGGAACGCCGCACTCTATATCCTCGCCTACCGCACAGTCCTATGCGGTGCCCGCATCTTCCCATAAAGGCAACGACAGACACCCCGAAGCAGTTGCTCAAATCACGTGAAATATCCGCCTGGGTTTCAAAGAAAGGCGTGGCTTTCGTTCTGTGTCAAATGTCGTGCACATTGCGGATTCTTTGTGTCCTTTGCGAAACCGTTTTTGGTTTTTATTGATTTTTAACCTTTCAAGGATGACATTTGCCTCTTCGATGATTATTATTGAGCTCATGCCATTCAAGGAGGATTAGATCATGAAACGCTTGACGTTACTGTTGCTGTCGTTGTTAACACTTACTGCACTTTCCGGCTGCGGCTACAACACCATGCAGGCCAAGGAAGAGGCCGTCTTCGCTGCCTGGGGCGACGTCGAGGCATCCTACCAGCGCCGCGCCGACCTGGTGCCCAACCTGGTTGAGGTTGTCAAAGGGTACGCCAAGCACGAGGCTGATACCTTGAAAGCTGTCACCGAGGCTCGCGCCAAGGTGGGCTCCATGCAGGTTTCCAAAGACGCCATTAACGACTCCAAGACCATGCAGAACTTCCAGCAGGCCCAGTCCCAGTTAAGCGGCGCCCTGTCCCGCCTCATGGTCGTGGTCGAGCGCTACCCGGACCTGAAAGCAAACCAGAACTTCATGGACCTGCAGAACCAGCTTGAGGGAACCGAGAACCGCATCAACGTGGCCCGTGTACGCTACAACCAGGCGGTGCAGGATTTCAACACCACCATAAGGACGTTCCCGAACTCGCTCACCAACTCCATGATGCTGCACCTGCAGCGCAAGGAACCGTTCAAGGCAGAAGAGGGGGCCAAGGTGGCGCCCAAGATCAAGTTCTGACGTTAACCTCAACCTGTTTTGAGGGCGTGCATGAAAAAGCTGTTTTTGCTCCTGACATTCTTACTGACCATCCAAGTCTGCGCTGCGGCGGAGGTTCCGCCGCTGCGCAGCCATGTCAACGACTACGCCTCCATGCTGTCGCCGCAAATGGCGCAGCAGCTCGAATCGGAACTTACCGCCTTCGAACGCAGCGATTCTACCCAAATCGTGGTCCTCACCATCCCGAGCCTGGAGGGTGAGGTGCTGGAGCAGTACTCCATTAAGGTGGTTGAAAAGTGGCAGTTGGGGCAAAAAGGGAAGGATAACGGTGCATTGCTGCTGGTTGTCAAAAACGACCGCAAGATCCGCATCGAAGTGGGGCGGGGCCTGGAAGGAAAGCTGACTGACCTCATGTCCGGACGCATCATCCGCAACGAGATCACCCCCGCCTTCAAACGCGGCGACTTTGACCAGGGGATTTCCCGGGGAGTTGACGCCATCATGGCGACGGTGCGTGGCGAGTACCAGGCCCAGTCCACCGACCTGCGCCACGGCAAACGGGGGGCTCCTCCGATACTGACGCTGCTCCTCTTCGTCCTGGTCGCATCGGTGTTCCTGGGGGGCATCTCGCGTTTCCTGGGCGGGGTCGCTGGCGCCATCGGCCTTCCCATTGCCGCCTTCATCTCCTTCTCCGGGCTCTCAATGCTCCTGCTGGGAGTGCTTGCGGTGGTCGGCTTCCTGGCCGGCCTCTTCATCGCCTTTCTCTTTTCCTCTGGTGGACGTGGCGGGTTCATGGGAGGGCCACCCTTCTTCGGAGGCTACGGAGGGGGCGGCTTTGGCGGTTTTGGCGGCGGTGGCGGGGGGGGAGGCGGATTCTCTGGCGGTGGCGGCGACTTTGGCGGTGGCGGTGCCTCGGGAGACTGGTAATGGACCTTTCGCACAAATCATTAGCTCACGACTTCTTTAGCCTGGCAGACAAAGAGGCCATCAGGCAGGCGGTGGCCCGTGCGGAGTCCCTCTCCAGCGGCGAGATCGCGACCATGGTGGTCTCCGAGAGCGATCGCTACCGCGAGGCAGAAGCGCTGGGAGCACTGCTTCTTTCCGGCTTCGTAGGCGTGGTGGTCGCCGTGCTTTCGCATCACGTTACCATCTGGACCTATATCCCCGTGGTCGTTCTGCTCTATTTCCCGGTGCTCTTCTTCCTGCGGCGCTTCCCGCACCTGAAGCTTTCCTTCGTCGGTCCCAGGCGGCTGGCCGAGGCGGTGAGCGAACGGGCACTGGTGGCCTTCTACCAACAGGGACTGTACCGGACCCGGATGGAGACCGGGGTGCTGATCTTCATCTCGCTGTTGGAGCGCAAGGTCTGGATCGTTGGCGATCGGGGCATCGATGCGAAGATCCCACCGGGCTATTGGAAGACCCTTGCCGAAAGGTTGGCCCAGGGACTGCGTGACGGGCACGGCGCACAGGCGGTGTGCGAGGTGGTTGAGGCCTGCGGCAGCGAACTGCAGCGCCATTTCCCGCGCCGCGAAGACGATCGCAACGAACTTTCCGACGACATCATCATTTCCTGATCATCTTTTGGCCGCTCCTGCCGATAAAGTCATTGACTTTCCGTCTGTTCCGCTTTCATTATTGAAAAATCGCGTGCCGTTCGCCAACCGGTCCAATTCCGGCCCCAGGCGGCAGCGCCAGTACAGCTTCCGTTACCGAAGCAGCAGCAATTGTGGACCGTCCAGCAGCACTGTCCGCAGGAGAAGGATCGCATGACCGCAGATATCAAACCGATAGCCACACCGCAACCTACCCGCAAACCCCTCGGGGAAATCTTCGTCGAGCGGGGGCTGTTGACCCGGGCCTCCGTGGACCGGCTGATCGCCCACGCCAAGAGCAAGAACATTCGTCTGGGTGAACTGCTGGAGGTGATCGGCCTGGTCACCCCGGAAGAACTCGCCGAGGCGCTTGCCATACAGTACCGGGTCCGGAAGATCGTCGACTTCGCCAAGTACAGCTATTCTCCCAACGTGCTTAAGCTGATTCCGCTCGAGATGGCGGTCAAGCACAGCATCTTCCCGCTGAAGCTCGACGACGGCCGCCTCGGCCTCGCGGTGGCCGATCCGACCACGGACAGCCTTTTCGCCTCCATCGCCGCCGAACACAACCTGAAGCTGGTGCTCTATGTTTCCACGCGCCTGGAGATCAACCGGGCCATAGCGCGCCATTACCTCGGGCAGACTATCGCCGGCCCCGCCAGCAAATCTATCCTCCTGGTCGAGGACGACCAACTCTCCCGCGAGATGGTGGCCAAGATCCTCACCCGGCAGGGGTATGCCGTAGAGACCGCCATCGACGGTATGGATGCCTTCAGCAAGATCTTTACGCTGAAGCCCAAGCTGGTGATCACTGACAAGGTCATGCCCAAGTTGGGCGGCTATGAGTTCCTGTTCGCCATCAAGAACATACCTGAGTTTCGCTACATGCCCGTGATCCTGATGACCGCCGCCGCTACCCCGGACGAGGAGAAGGAAGCCCTGGAGAAGGGGTTCTTCGATTTCGTGCTTAAGCCGGTCAAGGAGATTGGCCTCCTCACCAGGGTGAAGCGGGCTTTTGCCAGCAGAGAGGCCCTGTACGGCAAGACCGCCTGACCGTTTCCGCCGGCCACACCACGGCCGGCGGGCGCTGCTACCCTCGCAGCGCCCTTCCCGGCCTGCCTTTCCCTCCTGTGCATGCTTGCCGCTTTTTTCTCATGAAGTAACCGCTCCCTGCCGATAAGAGAATAATCTAACTCCTTTCCCTATTTCACGTCATGCTGTGCCAGTCGCGCAGAAGCTTGCCACGCGCAGCCGCCCGCAGGCAGTAGGAGAGCAGATGTCACACCTCGCACCACCCCCCCACGGAAACCTTGCCGGCCGGCGGCCGTCGCCTGCCTTCGCTGCCGCATTGGTGCCCGGCGGATCCCATTGGCAAGGAGACTGGCTGCAGCTGTCAATAGCCGGAGCCCTGTTCGCACTGGTAGCGCTGGTACTAGGCTGGATCGTCCGGGTCAAGACCCGCAAGCAGGCCCAGGTCGAGGAGGAGTTGCGGCGCGCCAAGGAAGAGCTCGAGCAGCGGGTTACCGAGAGAACCGAGGCCCTTCATCGTGCCAACGAACAGTTGAAGCAGGAACTGGCAGAACGTGAGCGGGCCGAAGACGAGTTGCGGCAGGGGCGCAACATGCTCGCGCAGATCATCGACACCATCCCGCAGTTCGTCTTCTGGAAAAACAGGAACAGCATCTACGAAGGGTGCAATATCGTCTTCGCCAGGGGAGCCGGCCTGGAACGCCCCGAACTGATACGCGGCAAGAGCGACTACGATCTTCCCTGGCTGGCCGAGGAGACCGAGGCGTACCGTGCTGATGACCGCAGCGTCATGGACAGCAACACCGCCAAGTGCCACATCATCGAGCAGCAACTCCAGGCCAACGGCGAGCGTTACTGGGTCGACACGACCAAGGTGCCGCTTCGCGACGACAGCGGAGCTGCCATCGGTGTGCTCGGGGTCTACGACAACATAACCGAGAGAAAAACCATTGAGGAGGCGCGGGATCGGGCCTTGGCCATGCTGGAATCGCTGCTGGCCGCGTCGCCTACCGGGATCTTGGTCTACGACGGCGAGAGCGGCGATTGCGTCAAGGCGAACCAGGCCGTCGCGGATATGGTAGGCGCCAGTATCGAGCAGATGCTCGCACAGAACTTCCGCAAGATCCCTTCCTGGGAGGCAATGGGAGTTCGCCAGCTCGCTGATTTGGTCCTAGCCGACGGTCAGACCCGCAGCAGGGAGTTCTCAGGTTCTTCGACATTCGGAGCCGCCTTGGTATCGGAATGCTTCATTTCCCGCTTCGAGGTGGAGGGGAAGCACCACCTGATGTTTATCGCGGTTGATATGACCGAGCGCAGACGACTGGAACAGGAGAACCGCCTGATCGAGGCCCAGATGCTCCACGTACAGAAGCTTGAGAGTCTCGGGGTGTTGGCAGGCGGCATTGCACACGATTTCAACAACATCCTCATGGTCGTGCTTGGCAACGCGGACCTCGCGCTGTTGCGGGTACCACCCGATTCCCCCGCGTGCGAGAACCTGATCCAGATCGAGCAGGCCGCCAGCCGCGCAGCTGACCTGGCGCGCCAGATGCTGGCCTACTCCGGCCGGGGGAGTTTCATCATCGAGAAGCTTGACCTGAACCGCGTGGTACAGGATATGGGGCCGATGCTCGATGTCTCCATCTCCAAGAAGGCGCTGCTTCGTTATGACTTCGAGGCCGATATTCCTGCCATCAGCGGCGACGCCACGCAATTGCGCCAGGTGATCCTCAACCTGGTCATTAACGCTTCCGAGGCGATGGAAGAGGGGACCGGTCTCATTTCCATCAGTACCAGGCGCATGTATTGCGATCGCACTTACCTCTCCGAGTCGTGGATCGATGACCGTCTTCCCGAGGGATGCTACGTGGTGCTGGAAGTCTCCGACACCGGCTGCGGCATCGACCGCGAGGTCATTCCCAAGATCTTCGATCCCTTCTTCACCACCAAGTTCACCGGGCGCGGGCTGGGTATGGCGGCGGTGCTCGGCATCGTGCGGGCGCACAAGGGGGCAATCAAGGTCTACAGTGAGAAAGGGAAGGGGAGCAGCTTCCGCCTGTTGCTTCCCTGCATAGACGGCGCAGCTGACCTGCCTGCGCCTCCCTCCGAACAGTCCTTTTGGCGCGGCAGCGGTACGGTGCTGCTGGCCGATGACGAAGAAAGTATCCGGGCATTGGCAAGCGACATGCTCCAGGCCCTGGGCTTCAGTGTCAAGATGGCGTGCGACGGGCGCGAGGCAGTGGAGTTGTTCACAGCCGGGATGGACGATATCGTCTGCGTTCTGCTCGACCTGACCATGCCCAACTTGGATGGCGAGCAGACGTTCCGGGCTCTGCGTGCTCTCAAGCCTGACGTCAAGGTGATCATGTCCAGTGGCTACAATGAACAGGAGGTGAGTCTGAAACTTGCCGGTGCGGGGCTCTCAGGGTTCATCCAGAAGCCATATAAGGTGGCAGAGATGAGTAGGAAACTGTCAGAGGTACTGGGAGAAAATACTGGTTAAGGTTGAGGTTGCGAGAGGCCACAAAGTCACCCTTATGGGAGTACCGGGCTCGCCTTTGCAGTTCGGCAACGTGCTGGAGAGTTTGGCCTCTACCGACTCGTGTTGATGTTGCCTCGTTAAACACAAAAAGCCGGGAGGTCGCGAACCCTCCCGGCTTTTTTCATGTGCAACAGGTGGCGTTATTTGCCGCCGACCACCATCAGTTCGCTTACCAGCTTGGTGAAGCGCAGCGGGTCCTTGATCGGGGAGCCCTCGGTCAAGAGAGCCTGGTCGAAGAGCAGCTCGCTGTAGTCGGCGAGCTTGGGATTGTTCTTGTCTTTCTCGAACATGGCGGTCATGACCTGCATGATCTGGTGCTCGGGGTTCAACTCGAGGATACGCTTTCCTTCGGGGACCTCCTGGTTCATCGCCTTCAGGATCTTCTCCATGTTGGCGTTGAGCCCCATTTCGTCGGCCACCAGGCAGCAGGCGCTCTCGGTCAGGCGCGAGGAGAGGCGAACCTCCTTGACGCGGTCCTTCAGGGTCTCCTGGATGTACTCCATGACGCCGCCGAATTCCTTCTTGGCCTCTTCCTTCTTGGCCTCCTTCTCCTTCTTTTCCTCCTCGGTGTCGAGCTCGAGGTCGCCCCTGTCGATTGCCTTCAGGTGCTTCTCCTGGTATTCGTGGATCGCTTGGACCACCCACTCGTCGACGGGGTCGGTCATGTAGATGACCTCGTAGTCCTTCTTGCGCAAGGCCTCCATGTATGGGGAGTTCTCGACCGAGTCGCGCGACATGCCGGTGATGAAGTAGATCTCCTTCTGCCCCTCGGGCATGCGCTCGACGTACTCCTTGAGGGAGACGAACTTACCTTTCTCGGTCTTGGAGCTCTCGAACAGCAGCAGGTCCTGCAGCTTCTCCTTATTGGCGTAGTCGAAGTGGATCCCTTCTTTGAGCACCGGCCCGAACTCGCCGTAGAACTTCAGGTAGTCGTCGAGGTTCTTCTCTTTCATCTCGGCGAGGGTGGAGAGGACCTTGCCCACCAGCGACTTCTGGATGCGCTTGATCTGGACGTCCTCCTGCAGGATCTCGCGGGAGACATTGAGCGGCAGGTCGGAGGAATCAACCACGCCCTTGATGAACCGCAGGTAGTCCGGCAAGAGCGCCTCGCAGTTGTCGGTGATGTAGACCCGCTTCACGTAGAGGTGCACGCCCTTCTTGTGATCGCGCAGGAACAGGTCGAACGGCTTGTGCGACGGGATGTAGACGATGGCCTTGAACTCGCTGACCCCCTCCGCCGAGTAGTGGATGGTGGAGAGCGGTTTGTCGTAGTCGTGGGAGATGTGCTTGTAGAACTCCTCGTACTCCTCCTCGGTGATCTCGCTCTTGGGGCGGGTCCAGATCGCCTTCATCGAGTTGAGGGTCTCCTCGGTGGTCTTGTCGATGGTACCGCCACCCTCGATGACGTTGCCCTCGGCGTCTTTCACCGGCTCGGAGCGGGTGATGTCCATCACTACCGGGTACTGCACGTAGTCGGAGTACTTCTTGACGATGGAGCGGATCTTCCACTCGTCCAGAAACTCCTTCATGTCGTCTTTCATGTGCAGCACGATCTCAGTGCCGCGGGTCTCCTTTTCGCACTCCTCGATGGAGTAGGAGCCGTCGCCGGTAGACTCCCAGCGGCAACCGTACTGCTTCTCGCCCGCGCGGCGGGTGGTCAGGACCACCTTGTCCGCCACCATGAAGGAGGCGTAGAAGCCGACGCCAAACTGGCCGATCAGCTCCGGATTATCGGCGAGGTTCTGTTCCTTGAGAGCGGCAACGAAGTTCTTGGTGCCGGACTTGGCGATGGTGCCAATGTTGTCGGCGACCTCGTCCATGCTCATGCCGATACCGTTGTCAGTGATGGTGAGGGTGCCGGCTTCCTTGTCGGCGTGCAGCTTGATCTTCCAGTCCGCGTTCCCTTCCAGCAGTTCCATGTTGGAGTGGGATTCGAACTTTATCTTGTCAATGGCGTCAGACGCGTTGGAGATGAGCTCCCGGAGGAAGATTTCTTTGTTGGAGTAGAGGGAGTGGATCACCAGGTCCAAAAGCTGCTGGACCTCGGTCTCGAACTTCTTGACGGTTTTGGCCATGTCTGGGTGGTCTCCTTTGAGGCTTTATTGATGACCGCTGGAACATAATAACGGCCGGGGGATATTTCAAGGGGGGAGGGAAGAAAAAGGTAAAAACGGGGAAAGCATTACCATAGAGGAACACGGAGGAGCACAGAGACCACAGAGGAAAGACGCTAAAGCGGGTTTAAAGTCAAAATCCTTCCTCTGTGTCGACGTGGCTTAACCTCCGTGTCCTCTGTGTTCCGGGGTTCGGTCTTACAGCTTCAGGTACTGTTTCAAAATAGCTGGATGCAGGTGCTCCTTCATGACCTCCCATGCCTCGCGCAGTGCCTCGGCGTCATGCAGGGCATGGTGGGGCGGGAATTCGTTGTAGGCTTCGGCGTGGGCCTTCTGTAACAGCTCGAACAGGCCGGGGAAACTCTCGCTGTAGTAGTGGATCGGGACGGTGTAAAGATTCTTGGGGAAGGAGTCCCCCAGGAGGTCCACCATGAGCACCCAATCGAAACCCGGTGCATCGCACACCACCCGTACCGGGGCCGCGAAGGAGAGAAGCCACTCGGCAAGCCTGCGCCTGGCGTAGCTCCGCTCCTGGAAGAAATCGCCGCCGGTCAGCTGCGGCACCACGTTTGCTGTGACAAAGGGCGAGCAACCCTCGGGGCTCCAGCCGTTGGCGAGTTCGGCGTAGTAACTCTCGCCGCTCTCGGAAACCAGCCCGATGCTGATCAGTTGCGGATAGTCGAAGTCCGTGAACTCGGTGTCGAGGAACAGCAGCAGCGGTTCGCCCGCAGCCAGTTCCGGCGAGATGGGAACCGGTTTTGCCTTCTGTGGCTTGCGCTTCTTCGCGTGGACCGGGCAGAGGGTCTTGGCGAAGCCGTGCCCCAGTTGCAGCGACCCCGGCGCGCCACACTCGGAGCAGATGGCGGTTGCCTTGTGTTCGATGTCCTTGGCCAATTCTTTAACGATCGCAGAGCGAGACCCGATCCTGACGAAAAGGCCGCCGAGCCTTTCCTCTGCCTTGAAGTGCCCGATCCTGGGCATGGCCAGGTGTTCCATGGCCTCGATGGCGGTGCACAGGTCCCACACCAGCGGGTACCAGCCGGGACCGCAGCGCACGCTGCCGGAGGGGGGAGTGAGGTAACGCGGAAAGCGGGAGAGCAGCTTTTCCAGCGCGATGTCGCCCTCCGGCTTCACCCACTTCTCCCACGAGAGGAACATCTTCTCGGTGGTGCGCTTGAAACGGACGATGAGGTCCACCACCTTCAGTGCGAAGGCGAAATAGCGCTCTCTTAATATGATCAGTGTCTTTGGCGTTTTCATTAGCACTTGATTCTACCAGACTCCCCCTTTCTTGACACCTTTTCATCGTTATGTTACTAAGGTCGGGCCAAAACTCGTTTCCCGGCAAGGGGATAGCCCTACTTAACACCTCGTAAGCCAAAAAAGGAGCCTCATGTACTGCCCCGATTTCGCGACGTTCCAGACTCTATCCGCACAAGGCAACCTGATCCCGGTCTACCGGGAGATCCTGGCTGACCTGGATACCCCCGTGGGGGCCTTTAAGAAGATCGACGACGGCCGCTTCGGATTCCTGCTGGAGAGTATCGAGGGTGGCGAGAAATGGGGACGCTACACCTTTCTTGGTTCCTCGCCTGCGGTGGTCATCCGCGGCAAGGACAATTGGGTCGAGATCGTGGAAGGGGGCGAGGTGCGCCGCATGGAGGTGTCCGATCCCTTGAACTACGTGAGGGATTACATGGCGCGCTACCAACCGGTCGAGGTGGTCGGCATCCCGAGGTTCTTCGGCGGTGCGGTCGGCTACCTGGGCTATGACGCGGTGCGCCATTTCGAAAGCCTGCCGGACCAGAACCCGAGCCTGATCAACACTTACGACGCCTACTTCATCATCACCGATACCATCGTCATCTTCGACAGCCTGAGCCAGAAGATCAAGGTTGTCTCCAACGCGCATCTGGACGGGAGCGCGTCTCCCGAGGCCGCCTACGCCGAGGCGGTGAACAAGATCGAGAACCTGATCGAGCGTCTCAAGAAGCCGCTGCCGACGTCGGAGAAAAAGCCGGCGCAGGGGAAGGTGGAGCTCACCTCCAACGTGAAGCGCGAGGAGTTCGAGTCCTGGGTGACCCGCGCCAAGGAGTACGTCCGCAGCGGCGACATCATCCAGGTGGTGTTGTCCCAGCGTTTCTCCGGCGACCTCACCGTTGATCCCTTCGACATCTACCGCGTGCTGCGGACGCTGAACCCTTCTCCGTACATGTTCTTCCTGCGCCTGGACGAGACCATGGTGGTAGGTGCCTCGCCGGAGGTCATGGTGCGCAAGGAGGGAGAACAGGTGGAACTCAGGCCTATCGCCGGCACGCGGCCGCGCGGCGCCACCCCGGCCGCCGACGAGGAGCTGGCGCAGGATCTTCTTGCCGACCCCAAGGAGCGCGCCGAGCATGTCATGCTGGTTGACCTGGGGAGAAACGACCTGGGGCGTGTCTGCGAGATCGGCAGCGTCAAGGTTTCTGAGCTCATGGTGATCGAGCGTTACTCGCACGTGATGCACATCGTCTCCAACGTGCAGGGGGAACTGGCGCCCGGTCACGACGCCTTCGACGTGGTGCGCGCCACCTTCCCGGCGGGTACGCTGTCCGGCGCCCCCAAGGTGCGGGCCATGGAGATCATCGACGAGTTGGAAGGGGTGCGGCGCGAGGTCTACGGCGGCGCGGTCGGGTACTTCTCCTTCTCCGGCAACATGGACATGGCTATCGCCATCAGGACCCTGGTGATCAAGGACGGCAAAGTGCATCTGCAGGCCGGTGCCGGCATCGTGGCCGACTCAGATCCTGCTTCCGAGTATTTGGAGACTGTTAACAAGGCTAAGGCCGTGGTCAAGGCCATCGAAATGGCCGAGCGCGGCATCGATTAGGAGACTACTGGCGTAGCGGGAACTGGCTGGGGCTGCGTCCCTGCCAGCACCACCTGGTTACGCCCTCCGCTCTTGGCCTGGTAGAGCGCCTCGTCCGCGCGCCGGGTGCACTCTTCGAGCCCCATCCCGGGGCGGAAGGGCGCCGCGCCCAGGCTCATGGTCACCGTCAGCCGTTCCCGTTCCCACGGTGTCACCATCGAGGCCACCGCCTCCCGCAGCTTTTCCGCCACCCTCACGGCCGCCTCAGCTTCAGTGTTGGGGAGAATGACCAGGAATTCCTCCCCCCCCAGCGCCCGCAGATATCCTCCCTCCTCAGGCATGCCTTGAAGTTTTGCGCCACCGCTTTCAGGATCTGATCACCCGCCAGGTGTCCATAATTGTCGTTCACCCGTTTGAAGTGGTCGATGTCCCCAATCAGCAGCGACAACGGGGTGCCGTGCCGCTCGGCCTTGTTCTTCTCGGCGGCGAATCGATTCATCAGCTCGCGCCTGTTGGCCAAGCCGGTGAGCGGGTCACTGTTGGCGGCGTTGTGTAACGCGGTGTCCTCTTCCAACTGCCGCGCACAGTCGAGCAGGATATCGTAGAGCATCTGCCCCTCTACCGGCTTGGTGAGGTAGCGGTCCACGTGCAGGTTGATGGACTCCTTCAGGTAGTCGATCTGCTCGAACGCCGTCAGGATGATGATCGGTACGGAGCTGTCCACCTTGCGGATCTCATGGCACATGGCGATGCCGTCCATGTTGGGCATCTGGATGTCCGTGATGATCAGCTGGGGCTTGTGCTCGTGGAATGCCGCCAGCCCCTCGGCGCCGTCCTTCGCCGTGATTAGCACCCCCACCAGCCGATTGAGGAACTGGGTGAACTGCTCCCTGGCTTCGTCCTCGTCCTCGACATAGAGTACCGTTATGTTCTTGAGACACTGTCGGGCCTGCTGCGCGTCGTTCATGGCTTTCTCTCCGCAAGCGGGGTCTTGATGGCAAACTCGGCGCCGCCCTCGACATTACCTGCCGTTAGCGATCCGCTCATGTTTTTTTCAATGATCATCTTGGACATATAGAGGCCAATACCCGTCCCCATGCTCTTGGTGGAAAAGTAGGGCTCGAAGATCTTGTCCTGCACTTCCGCTGGAATGCCGCTGCCGTTGTCACGCACCCGGACCACCCCCATTCCTCCTTGCTCCTCGATACTAATGGTGATGCCGCCATGCCTTACCCCGGCGCCGGCTATGGACTCGCGTGCGTTGGTTAGCAGGTTCAATAGCACCTGCGAGTATTCGTTGGGCAATCCGTAGAGGGTGCAGTCGTTGCCTGCGTCCAGGATGATGGAGATGTTGCTGTTCTTGAACGCAGCTTCCACGAGTTGCACCGCCTGCTCGATCTGCTGCAGGGCAGAGAAGGGAACCTTCTCCTTGTCGGGGCTAAAAAAGTCGCGGAAATCGTTTATGGTGGTGGACATTTTCTGTATCAGGCGCTGCGCGGTAGCCGCCTCCGTATCAAGGTAATCGGGGGTGAGAGTGCCGTCGCGCTGGGCGAACTGCAGGTTGCTGACCACCATGGCCAGCGCGTTCAGGGGTTGGCGCCACTGGTGCGCGATGTTGCCGATCATCTCGCCCATCGCGGCCTGACGGCCTTGCGAGATAAGCACCTGGTCCTTCTGGCGCAGTTCGGTCACCGCTTCGTCCACGCGCTGCCGCAGGGAGAGGTTCAGCATCTCCAGTTGGTCCTGTTTCGCGGCCAGCAGTTCCTGAGTGAGTTGACGCTCGGCCACCTCCTGCTCCAGCCTCAGCGCATTTTGGTGCAACAGTGCCTCCGTTTCCTTTCTGACGGTGATGTTGGTGTGGGTCCCGGCGCAGCGCACCGGTTTGCCGTCGGCTCCACGTTCCACCACCTTGCCGCGGTCCAGGATCCACACCAACCCGCCGGACTTGGTGCGCATCCGGTACTCGACTTCGAAGTTGGGTGTCTCGCCTTCGAGGCACCGGCTTACTGCCTGGAAGGCGTGCTCCTTGTGCTCCGGGTCCACCTTGTCTTCCCAGTCCTTTACTGTTGGGTCCGGGAAGTCGTCCAGTGAGTATCCCAGTATCTCCGCCCAGCGCCGGTTGATGGCGATGCGTCCGCTGGGGACGTCCCAGTCCCAGAAACCGTCGTTGCTGCCGTCCAGGACCAGTTTGAGGCGCTCCTCGCTCTCGGACTTCTCATGCTCGCTTGCCTCGGCCTTCTCCTTGGCCTCCCTTAGTTCCTGTTCCGCCTGCTTTTGCGCGGAAATGTCATGTAATATCCCGACCGAGTGCCACTCGTGGTCCAGCACCACAGCGGATAACGAGAGCGACACGGGGATCTCGCGGCCGTCCTTGCGCCTGGCGAAAACCTCGATGGTTCTGCCCATGGCGTTTCCCATACCGTTCTCCCTGAACTTGGCAAAACTGGACCGGAAGGCGTAATGGTAGCGTTTCGGTGCGAGCAGTTCGTGCAAGTCTTTGCCCATGACGTCGTCATCGCAGTAGCCGAAGATACGACAAGCGGCGGGATTCCAGTAGCTGACTGCGCCGGCGGCGTCCATCATCAGGATGGCGTCATTGGCCGAATCCGTGATGGCGCGCAGCCTCATTTCGCTTTTTGATTTGGCCCGCTCACTCGCTTCGGCGGCTTCCTTGGCAGCGGTCAACTCGCTGACCCGCTCGGAGATGGCCCGCGACATCAGGTTGAAAGCAGCCCCCAGTTGCCCCATGTCATCCTTCCCTTCGTGCAGGGGAGCGGGAGAGAGGTTTCCGGAGGCCACCTGCAGGCTCGCGGTCGCCAGAGCGGTCAGATGCCGGGTGAGCCACAGTCCGATCAAGGCGAGGATGACGAACGAGAGCACGAGTTCTACTGTCGCTATCACCACCCCCTGGGTGAGCAGAGTGTGTCGGGCAGAGATCACCCGGGAGAGGTTAAGCCCCATGTGCAGGCTGCCCAGGTGCTGGCCACTCTGGTTGATGGGCATGACGCCGTCGTAGCGGTCGGTGGTGCTGAATTTTACCAGTGAGAGCGGTTTGCTCTCCTGCGGCAGCTTCTGGTCCCTGTTCCAGCCGCTGAGGGCGACCATTCGTCCCTCCCGGTCGGCCACTACGACGTAGTCGATCCCCTCGGTGGCACGGCTTTCGTCAACGATGGCCTGCATGGTGGCGTAGTCGCGCTGGGCCAGTGGGGCCTTGAGCGCGGCGCTCAGGACCGGCATCATCTGCTGCACCTGCCAGCGCGCCTGGTCGGTCATGGCGTTGTTCAGCAGGCGGTGGCTGTTGGCCACCAAAAGGGTGAGCATGACCAGTTCCACGCCGATGGCGAGGAGCAGCAGGCGCCCCCGTACGCTTTGGCGCGGCGAGATCCTCTTCACGGCGTTTTCCCCTTGATCACCTTTCTGACTTCGGCCGCGTAAGCGTCCATGGAGGCGAGCTCCTTCGCTTTCAGCTTGCGGTACCCCTGCAACTTGTTCTCATCAAAATATTTACGGGCCTCCGGAGTGGCCGCAAAGGACCAAAGGGCTGCCTCGATCTGCCTGCGCTGGCCGGCCAGGCGCGGAGACAGCAGGTACACCCTGCCCGGCATCACCGGGCTTTGGGCCAGCACCATGAGTTGGGCCCGCAGCGGGTCGGGAAGTTTTTGGTAGTTGGCGAGCGAGGTGAAGCCGGCCGCCGCCTCGCCTGCCGCGACCAGTTGGGCCACGCTGTCGGAGGCGCTCACGTACTTCATCCTGGCGTCGATCCCGTTTTCGTCAAGCCAGCGTTGCCCCCACAGGGTGACCTGGGAGGTGGCGCTCAACCCCAGCACCTCTTTCCCCTTCAAGTCGCCCGCGGACTTTGTCGGCCCGGATTTGGCCACCAGCGCAACGGAACGGAAGTCAGCCTGGTACGTCAGCAAGGGGATATAGCCCGCGTCTGTCTGCAGTAACCGGGCCTGGTGGGAGGTCGTAATGGCGATGTCATAGGTACCCGTCAGGCCACGCCGGACGAAGTCGTTGAAATCCGGTGCGGTGACCACGTCCACCTCGCGCCCCAACGTTTTTTCGAGGTACTGGCGCAGCGGTTGGTACATCTGCAAGATGATGCGGGCACTGGTGTGGGGGGCGACCCCTATGGATAGGGGTGCCGCATAGCAAGGGGGGACGCTAAACAGCAGCGTAGTCGCCCATAGACTCAACAGAAGTACCGCTTTCCTCATAAGACCCCCCTTAGACCGTCCTCTCTCCCGTTTCGGTAGAACCCGGGCAAAGCTTTAAGTTATTTCATATAATTTGTGTTGCACAGTGCTCGAGACACTCTTGCATAGAGTGTGAGTGCTAGTCTGGTTCTCTGCATAGTCTGGAGCTATGACAGAGCTAAGATCAAAAAAAGTGCTCCTGAAAGCACACAAGGCAGAAATTGGTAGTAAACTAGCCCGTGGCATAAGAAAGATCACCTCAATCGATGGAATGTAGGAGTTGACCCTATGGGTACTGCCTATCCGGTAAAGAAGATACTTGTCGTTGAGGACGATGATGCCCACGCGGAGTTGATCCGGCGGGGATTCAGCGACCTGTCCGGGCAGTACGAGCTGACCGTGGCCGCCACGGTGAAGGAGGCGTTGGACCGCATCCGTAGCAAGAATTACGACATCGTGCTCACCGACTACCTCCTTCCCGATGGCAAGGGGGGAGACCTGGTGGCGCAGTCCGCGAACATAGCGCCGGTGGTGATGATGACCTCGCACGGCAGCGAACAGGTGGCGGTAGAGGTGATGAAGTCAGGCGCTATTGACTACGTGGTCAAGATGCCGGAGGTCTTCGATGCCATGCCGCGTATCGTCGAGCGCGCGTTGCGCGAATGGGACCACATCCTGGAGCACAAGCGGGCGGAGGAGGCCCTCAAGCTGCAAAGTCACCGCCTCGAGCACGAGGTGGCCGAGCGCCAGTTGGCCCAGGAAGCCCTCCTGGAGCAGGCGCAGCTTTTGAAAAAGGAGATAGCCGAACGACAACTGGCCCAGGAAACGCTGCGTCTGAGCGAAGAGAAGTTCCACAAGGCATTCGACAGCGCTCCGCTCATCATGGTGATCACGGACATGGAGGAGGGGGTTTTCCTCGACGTGAACCGCAAGTTCGTGGAACTCTCAGGCTACAGTCGTGAAGAGGTGCTCGGGCGTGCGTCGACGTCGCTGGGCTGGATCAACCCGGCCGACAGGAAAGCGTTACTCGACAAGCTCAAGGAGGAGGGGCATGTCGCCGGAACCGTGGTTACACTGCACGCCAAGGATGGTAGGACCCTTAAGGGAGAGTACTACTGTCAACGTATCACCGTGGACGGCTGCCAGCGCCTCTTGGCCATCGCCCTCGACATCACCGAGAGGATGAAGCTCGAGGAACAGCTGCGCCACTCGCAGAAGCTGGAGGCGGTGGGGGTGCTGGCCGGCGGGGTGGCCCACGACTTCAACAACATTCTCACCGTCATCGGCGGGTACTGCGAGTTGCTCAAGCTCGACCTGCCGCCCGACAACCCCGCCCGCGACAAGGTCATGCAGATCTCGGCGGCGGCAGACCGGGCCGCCAACCTGACCCGAAGCCTGCTCGCCTTCAGCCGTAAAGGGGAGGTGAAGGCAGCCCCCGCCAATCTCAACGACATCGTGAAAGGGGTCGAGAAGTTCTTGCAGCGGATCATCGGCGAGGACATCACCCTGTCCACCTCTCTGGCTGAGGGGGGGCTCTGGGCCGTGGTGGACAGTGGGCAGATTGAGCAGGTGCTGATGAACCTGGCGGCAAACGCCCGCGATGCGATGCCCAAGGGAGGGCGGCTCTTCGTCGAGACCGAGCACCACGAAATCGACGCCGCCTTCGTCCACGCCCACGGCTTCGGTACCCCCGGCATGTACGCCATGCTTACCATCTCGGATACGGGGCAGGGGATGGACGAGGGCACCCGCAAGAAGATCTTCGATCCCTTCTTCACAACCAAGGTGGTGGGCAAGGGTACCGGGCTCGGACTCGCCATCGTGTACGGCATCATCACCCAGCACAAGGGGTTCGTGAATGTCTACAGCGAGCCCGGTATCGGCACCACCTTCAGGGTCTACCTTCCCGCCATCAAAGCCGCAGAACCGGAAAAAAGCACCGCGACTGCAGAACCTGACGTACGCGGCAACGAGACCATCCTGGTGGCCGAGGACGATCTGCACGTCCTCGACCTGGTTTCCTCCATCCTCAAGCAGTACGGCTACGACATCATCCACGCCGCCAACGGACTTGAGGCAGTGCAAAGGTTCAAGGAGAATCCCGCTATCAAGCTGGTGCTCATGGACATCATCATGCCCGTCATGAACGGCAAGGAGGCCGCCGAGACCATCAGGGAATACCAGCCTGATGCCAGGATCCTGTTCACCAGTGGCTACACGGCCGACATCATCCGCAGCAGGAGCGATCTCGACGAAGGAGCCGAACTGGTCATGAAGCCGGTGAAACCGATGGTCCTGCTGAAGAAGGTACGGGAGATGCTGGACCGGCCTTAACGGGACGGCGACAGCGACAAGAGGAAGCCCCGCATGGTCACCCAGGTCAACAAGATCCGTCGCTTCATCCTGGCCCTGATGTTGTTTTGGAGCGCTGGCATCGCCTTTTCCTTTTACTGGTTTTACAGCGGCGAGCAGCGCACGGTGATCGCCATCGCCCGTGCCGAGGCGCGCGCCACATACGAAAAAGACACCCTGTACCGACGCTGGGCCACGAAACATGGCGGCGTTTACGTCCCCGCCTCCGACCTCAGCCCACCCAACCCCTATCTGGCCCATATCAAGGAGCGTGACGTCATCACCCCCTCGGGCAAAGCGTTGACGCTGGTGAACCCCGCCTACATGACCCGGCAGGTCTTCGAGTTAGCGGATAGCCAGAACAACCTGGTGCGCGGTCACATCACCAGCCTCAACCCCATCCGGCCCGAAAACAAGCCCGACGCCTGGGAAGCCAAGGCGTTGCGCCAGTTCGAGACAGGAGTGAAGGAGGTGAGCGAGGTTCAGGAGATCAACGGCCGGATGTACATGAGGCTGATGCGTCCCTTCGTCACCGAGGCCCCCTGTCTCAAGTGCCACGCCGCACAGGGGTACCGCATTGGCGATATCAGGGGAGGGGTCAGTGCTTCGGTGCCGCTGGAGGCGAACTCGGCCATGATGGGCGAGGTGATGACCGGGGCGGCGGTGAGCTATGGCCTGACCTGGTTCCTGGGCCTTGGGCTCATAGGAGCCGGGGGGCGAGTTCTTAGCCGCAGCGCACGCATCATCGAGGAACGCGAGGAGCGCTACCGGACCGTGGCGGATTACACGGAAGGGTGGGAGTACTGGCAGGGGGCAGACCTTTCGTTTCGCTATGTTTCCCCCTCCTGCCTGGAGCATTCCGGCTACAGCCGGGAGGAATTCTACTCAGATCCCGAACTGCTGCACCGGATCGTCCACCCCGATGACCGAGCGAGTTACGAACAGCACATCCGGGACTCCTTTTGCGGGACTCCTCACCCCATCGATTTCCGCATCATCAGGAAGGACGGCGAGGTCCGCTGGATTGCCCACGTCTGCCGGCTGGTCTACACGGCCAGCGGCGCCGAGAATGGCATCCGGGGCAGCAATCGCGACGTCACCGACCGGAAAATCGCCAGTGAGAGCCTGCGAGAGCAGACACTGCTGCTGGAGAAGGAAGTGCGCGAGCGCATGGAGCGCGAAGCCGAGCTGGAGGCTAAAAATGCGGAGCTGGAACGTTTTACCTATACGGTTTCCCACGACCTGAAAAGCCCGCTCATTACTATCAAGGGCTTCGCCGGGGCCGTACTCAAGGACATCGAAGGGGGCAACCTGCAGCGCCTGGATGGCGACGTGCACCGCATCATGGGTGCCGCCGACAAGATGTCGGCCCTTTTGAGCGACCTGCTGGAGCTCTCACGCATCGGCCGTATCGTTAACGCCCCGTCTTTGATCGACATGAACCTGCTTGCGAAAGATGTGCTCGCACAGCTTTCTGGGCCGATACAGCAGGCCGGGGTGGAAGTGACGCTTCAACCAGGCCTCCCAAAGGTGTGGGGGGATCAGCCCCGCATCGGCGAGGTGCTGCAGAACCTGGTGGAGAATGCGGTCAAGTACAGGGGCGACCAGCAAAAAAACCGCATCGAGATCGGTGTGCGCGAGGGTGACGAAGGGCCCGTCTTCACGGTGCGTGACAATGGCATCGGGGTTCCCGCCCAGTACCACGAGACCATCTTCGGGCTCTTTAACCAGTTGGACGCGCGCTCCGAGGGGACCGGTATCGGCCTTGCCCTGGCGCGGCGCATCGTGGAATTCCATGCCGGCAAGCTGTGGGTCGAGTCGGACGGTGCAGGGCAGGGGAGCACATTCTGCTTTACCCTCGGCACCCGGCCACCTGAACCGGCTTGAACTTGGATAAAAGGGATAAAAGACACTTTGAAGGTGTTCTTTTAACAATCCCTTTGAACCGCAGTTTTTAATACTCGGATCTTCTGAAAGGAGCGAAGATGGTAGACGGCGAACCGCTGTGCATATTGCTGGTTGAGGACAATCCGGACCATGCCGAACTGGCGATCCGCAACCTGAGCGATGCCGGGCTGGTCAACAACCTGTTCCACGTTGAGGACGGCGAGGCCGCTCTCGACTACCTCAACAACCGCGGCCGGTATGCCGACCAAAACGCCTACCCGCGCCCCCACCTGGTGCTGCTGGACCTGCGACTGCCCAAGGTGGACGGCATCGAGGTACTGAAGCAGGTAAAGGCGTCCGAGCAGTTGAAGTCAATTCCCGTCGTGATATTGACCACCTCCGCCGCGGAGCGGGACCTCGCCCAGGCGTACAACCACTACGCCAACAGCTACCTCACCAAGCCGGTCGATTTCGACTCCTTCAGCAACCTGTTGCGCGACCTCGGCTTCTACTGGCTCGCCTGGAACAGGCGCCCGACGAGCTAGCCTCGGTAAATATTCTTTTGGGGAGGATAAATATTTCCTCCCCTGCAGCTGGGGTAATGCCGTTTTTACAGCCAGCGGCCTCCGAATCTCCTCCCTTTTTCTGCTTTTCCTGTCGGATTTTCTTGAGTTTTTGCCGCGAAACCTATATATTTTCCCCTTTCCAATTAACAGCAAAAGGGTGGGGTTCCGGTCGCTTTTCCGGCCCTCCACCCGATGCCAGCGGGTCCCCAGCTATGCTCCTGATGATCGACAATTACGACTCCTTTACCTACAACATCGTTCAGTACCTGGGCGAATTAGGTGAGGAGGTCAAGGTATTCCGCAACGATAAGATCACGATTGCTGAGATCGAAGCGCTCGCTCCCGACCGCATCGTGATTTCCCCCGGCCCCTGCTCACCGGAGGAGGCTGGCATCTCGGTCGAGGTGGTGCGCCACTTCGCCGGCAAGATACCCATTCTCGGCGTCTGCCTGGGGCACCAGTCCATCGGCTATGCTTTTGGCGGCAACATCGTCAAGAGTGCCACGCTGATGCACGGTAAGACCTCGCCGATCCTGCACGATGGCAAGGGGCTCTTCGAGGGGCTCCCCAACCCGTTCGCTGCGACCCGTTACCACTCCCTGATTGTCGAGCGCGACACGCTGCCGGCCGAGTTGGAGATAACGGCGTGGGTCGCAGAGGGAGAGATTATGGGGATGCGCCATCGCACGCTACCAATCTGGGGGGTGCAGTTCCACCCCGAGTCGATCCTTACCGAGGGGGGCATGGATCTTTTGCGTAACTTCTTGAAGATGTCCCGGCAGTAACAACCAAAAGCTTGAACACAGAGGTCACCAAGGTCCGCAGAGTTCCCAGAGGAAAAGAGTGATTGTACTCTGTGTTCCTCTGTGCTCCCTTGAGTCCTCTGTGGTTGGCTTCTGGCCTATTGTGTCTTTGAATTCTGTTTGGAAGGAGCTGCTATGATTCGTAGGGCCATTGCACGTGTTGTGGAGCGGGAGAACCTCAGCGAAGCGGAGATGATCGAGGTGATGGACCAGATCATGTCCGGCGGGGCCACCCCGGCCCAGATCGCGGCCTTTATCACTGCGCTCAGGATGAAGGGCGAGACGGTTGACGAGATCACCGGCGCAGCGCGGGTCATGCGCGATCGGGCCTTCCCGATCCGGGTTGGCAAAAGCGTCCTCGGCATCGACCGCGACGACATCAACCTCGACCGTGAGACCATCCTCGATACCTGCGGCACCGGCGGTTCCGGCACCAACTCCTTCAACATCTCCACCACCGTAGCCTTCATCGTTTCCGCCTGCGGCGTCAAGGTCGCCAAGCACGGCAACCGCGCCGTCTCCTCTTCCTGTGGCTCCGCCGACGTCCTCGAGGCGCTGGGCGTAAACCTGGACGTGACCCCTGAGACCGTGGAACGGTGCATCTCCGAGATCGGTATCGGCTTCCTGTTTGCCCCCGCGCTGCACGGCGCCATGAAGCACGCCATCGGTCCACGCCGCGAGATCGGCGTCCGTACCATCTTCAACATCCTCGGACCGCTTACCAACCCCGCCAGTGCGGATTGCCAGGTGCTTGGCGTCTATCGCGAAGAACTGGTCGAAAAGCTGGCCCTGGTTCTCAAAAAGCTCGGCTGCCGCCGCGGATACGTAGTGCACGGCTGTGACGGCATGGATGAGGTGACCCTGACCGGCGAGAGCACCATCGGCGAGGTCAGTGCCGATGGCGTCAAGGTCTACAAGATAACCCCGGAACAGTTCGGCCTGGAGCGCGCTCCCCTCACGGAACTGCATGGCGGCGACGCCCAGGGCAACGCCGTCATCGTCCGCGATATTTTGGCCGGCAAGGACGGCGCCAAACGTCGCATCGTCCTCCTGAACGCCGCCTTCGCCCTCTTGGCCACCGGCAAGGTGTCCGACGTTCAGGAAGGTATCAAGCTCGCTGCTGAGACCATCGATTCGGGGCGGGGCTTACAGCAACTGGAGCGGCTGGTCGCGCTCACCAACGAGGTGCAATAGCAGATGACCCAGGTTCCCGACGTACTCAGGAAGATTGTCGACTATAAGCAGGGCGAACTCGAGCAGGCTATGCGGGCGGTTCCGCTCAACGAGATCATGGACCGCCTCGCTGACATCGAAGACACCCCGCGCGGCTTCCAGAATGCCATCCTCAACTCCCTTGGTTCCAGCTGGACCCCCATCATCGCTGAAGTAAAGAAGGGCTCGCCCTCCAAGGGACTGATCCGCGCCGACTTCGATCCGCTGCAGATTGCCATCACCTACCAGGATAACGGCGCCACCTGTCTGTCGGTTCTTACTGACGAGCACTTCTTCATGGGGCACCTGAGTTACCTTGCGCTGATCCGCGAACAGGTATCGCTGCCGCTGTTGCGCAAGGATTTCATCTTCGATCCTTACCAGATTTACCAGGCCCGCGCTGCCGGTGCCGACGCCATCCTGCTCATCGCCGCCATGCTGGACGTGCCGCAGTTGCGTGACTTCCATAGTCTGGCCAAGGAACTCTCCATGGACGTGCTTCTCGAGGTGCACGACGAGAAGGAATTGGAGATGGCGCTGCAAACCGACTGCAGCATGATCGGCATCAACAACCGCGACCTGCGCACCTTCCAGGTCGACATCGCGACCTCCGAGCGCCTGGCCGCCCAGATCCCCGCCGGTCGGATCATCGTCGCCGAGAGCGGCATCAACACCCGGGATGAGATCGTGCGTCTCACTGAGAAAGGCCTGCACGCCTTCCTGATCGGGGAGTCCATGATGCGCGAGCCCGACGTAGGAGCGAAACTGTCCGAGCTGCTAGGGTAAGAGGCGCCGCGCCTCCGCAAACGTGCATTGCACCGGGCGGTACCATACAAAAGGTTGCTGCCATCCGCCGCACGCGCCCTAACGTCCCCCCCTTTTGCGAAGGGGGGACAGGGGGGATTTGCCTCTCTGCCCAACAGGCCAAATTTTGAAATGTTCCAACTGACAAAGGAGTGGCTATGAACACCAAGTTCTTGCTTGACGAGTCCCGCATCCCGAAACAGTGGTACAACATCATTCCTGATATGCCGGGGCCGCTGCATCCGGTGATCAACCCGGCGACCCTGAAGCCGGTCACCCCGGAGGACATGACCCCGATCTTCCCGATGTCCCTCATCGAGCAGGAGATGTCCACCCAGCGCTGGATCGACATCCCTGACGAAGTGCGCGAGAAGTACCGGATCTGGCGTCCGTCCCCCTTGTTCAGGGCGCACAGGCTGGAGCAGGCGCTGCAGACGCCGGCGAAGATCTACTACAAGTACGAAGGTGTTTCCCCGGCGGGCTCCCACAAGCCCAACAGCGCCATCCCGCAGGCCTGGTACAACAAGCAGGCCGGCATCCGCAGACTGGCCACCGAGACCGGTGCCGGGCAGTGGGGGAGTTCCCTGGCCCTGGCCTGCTCCATGTTCGGCCTGGAGTGCACCATCTACATGGTGAAGGTTTCCTGCACCCAGAAGCCGTACCGCAAGAGCATGATGCAGCTTTGGGGCGCGACCGTGATCCCGTCGCCGTCGGAGTTCACCAACGCCGGGCGCAGCATCCTGGCTCACGACCCCGACAACATGGGGAGTCTCGGCATCGCCATCTCCGAGGCAGTCGAGGACGCCGCCACCCATGACGACACCAACTACGCACTCGGCAGCGTGCTGAACCATGTCTGCCTGCACCAGACCGTGATCGGCCTCGAGGCGAAGGAGCAGATGGCGCTGGCCCAGGATTACCCCGATGTGGTCATCGCCTGCTGCGGTGGTGGTTCCAACTTCGCCGGCCTTGCCTTCCCGTTCCTGTCGGACCGCGCCAATGGCAAGAAGGTGCGCTGCCTGGCCGTCGAGCCCGCCTCATGTCCGACCCTCACCAAGGGGGTCTACGCGTTCGATTACGGCGACACTGCGAAACTTGCGCCCATTACCAAGATGTACACCCTGGGGCACGACTTCATGCCGCCGGGGATCCACGCCGGCGGTCTTCGTTACCATGGGGAGTCCGCGCTTATCTCGCAGCTCTACCACGCCGGCGAGATCGAGGCGAAGTCCTACAAGCAGAACGCCTGCTTCGAGGGCGCGCTCCTCTTTGCCAGGACCGAGGGGATCGTCCCCGCGCCTGAGTCTTCCCATGCGCTGCGTGCGGCCATCGACGAGGCGGTGCTCGCCAAGGAAGAGGGGAAGGAGAAGACCATTCTGTTCGGGCTCTCCGGCCACGGCCAGCTCGACATGGGCGCCTACGACGCTTATCTCTCCGGTCGTCTCGAAGACTTCGAGTACCCCGAAGAGCTGATCCGTCAATCCCTGGAGCGTCTGCCGAAGGTGAGCCTGTAACAGAAAGGCGATTCCGGCTAACGGAGGGCAAAGAGAGAGACCGCCGCTGGTTTTCCCCAGGGCTATAGCTTTCTGGTTCTCTCCGAAGTCCCCAGATTCTCTGCGTGGCTAACGGTTTTGCTTTGGAAGTTTAATAAATCTAAGGGTATACGCGCATGACAAAGGTGAAGATTTGTGGCATAACGTCGGTGGACGATGCTCTCATGGCCGTCGACGCCGGTGCTGATGCGCTGGGCTTCGTGTTCTTCGACAAGTCCCCCCGCTTCATCGGAGCGGACGCCGCGCAGAAGATCATCGCCAAGCTTCCCCCTTTCATCCAGGTGGTCGGCCTCTTCGTCAACGCCGATATCGACGTCGTCAACAGTACCGCCGACTGCTGCGGCCTGGACATCGTCCAGTTGCACGGGGAGGAAAGCCCGGAATACTGCCGGCTGGTTAACCGCAGGGTGATGAAGGCGTTCCGCGTGCGCGGGCCGGAAAGCCTGACCCCGCTTGCCGAATACCAGGTCTCCGCCTACCTGCTCGACGCCTATTCGCCCCACGCCTACGGCGGGACTGGCGAGGTGTTCGACTGGGACTGCGCCATCGCCGCCAAGGAACACGGACGCATCGTCCTGGCGGGCGGGCTTACGCCTGACAATATCGCCGAAGCGGTGCTTCGGGTGCGCCCCTACGGGGTCGACGTCTCCAGCGGCGTTGAAGCGTCGCCCGGCAAGAAGGATCCCGACAAAATGCGCCGCTTCATCCAGTTGGCCAAACACCCGCACCCGGTCTGAAGCACAAGACAAGTTTCTACGAGGCAACGACATAGCAGCAATCAGTAATGAGTACGTACAACGGTGAACGTTGAACGCAGAACCGGTTTCCAACCTAAACAAAGGAGTGGCAATGAAGATTATCGTAACCGATGAGGTGGCTCAGGAAGGACTGGCAATTTTGCAGCGCGACCCGCGCGTGCAGATGGACATCAAGCTGGGACTGAAGAAAGAGGAGCTTTACTCGATCATTGGTGATTACGACGTTATCATCACCAGAAGCGGCACCACCGTGGACAAGCCCCTGCTCGACCATGCGACCAACTTGAAGCTCGTCGCCCGCGCCGGCGTCGGCGTCGACAATGTCGACGTGGATTACGCCTCCGCCAAGGGCGTCATCGTGGTCAACGCACCTTTCGGCAACACCAACAGCGCAGCCGAGCACGCCATGGCGCTTTTGCTTTCTTTCTGCCGGAACGTAACCAAGGCCAACGGCTCCCTCAAGGGCGGCGCCTGGAAGCGTGCTCCTTTCACCGGCTACGAGCTCAAGGGTAGGACCGCTGGCGTCATCGGCCTGGGCAAGGTCGGCGGTCGCGTTGCCACTCGCCTCAAGGCATTCGAGTGCGAAGTACTCGCTTGCGACCCGTACATCGCCGAGAAGCGCGCCCATGACCTCGGCGTCAAGCTGGTCACCCTCGACGAGATCATAAAGAACTGCGACATTATCACCGTCCACACCCCGCTCACCAGCGAGACCCAGAACATGATCGGCAAGAAAGAACTGGCCGCCATGAAGGACGGGGTCATCATCATCAACGCCGCCCGCGGCGGCATCATCAACGAAGAGGCGATGCTGGAAGCCCTCGACTCCGGCCGCGTCGCCGGCGCCGCTTTCGACGTCTGGAGCCAGGAACCGCCCGACTCCGAAATCCTCAAAAAGCTCATCGGCCACGAGAAGATGGTGGTTACCCCGCACCTTGGGGCCAACACTTTCGAGGCGCAGGTGAATGTCGCCGTCGACGTCGCCAAGGAAATCCTGCGTTACATGGACGAGCAGCCCATCGAGAACGCCATCAACATCCCCAAGTTCGACGCTTCTCTCATGGGGCAGATGCGTCCTTACCTGAACCTGGTGAACGTTCTGGCCGACTTCATCATCCAGTTGGCCGACACCAACCTGAACAAGATCACTTTCACCTACACCGGCGGCCTGGCGCAGTACGACTGCACCCCCATTACCGTGTGCGGCCTGGCGTCGCTCTTGAACCGCAGGGTGGAGCAGGAAGTGAACATGGTCAACGCGCAGCTCGTGGCCGACAATATGGGCATCGTGATCGAAGAGGTGAAGTCCACCCAGTCTGAGGATTTCTCCAACCTGATCACCGTGACCATCGAAGGCCCGGGCGAAAAGCGCCTCATCTCCGGCACCGTGTTCGAAGGGGTACCGCGCATCGTCAAGTTGCGTGACTACCAGATGGACTTCCGTCCGGAAGAGCACATGCTGCTGCTGGCCTACGGCGATCGTCCGGGCATCATCGGCAAGATCGGCACCATCCTCGGCAAGCACGAGATTAACATCGCAGCCATGAACCTCGGCCGTCGCGAGAAGAAAGGCGAGGCGATGGTCATCCTCTCCCTCGACTCCGCCGTCCCCGCGGACGTGGTGGAAGAGGTGAGGGCAGCCACCGATGCCACCTTCGTCAAACCGCTCTACCTGGTTACCGCCAAGTAAGGCAGGATAAAAAAGCAGGACAAGAAAAGGCCCCCGGCGCAAGCTCGGGGGCCTTTTTGTATTCAATGGATGGTTCGGTTTACCTCTGTATCCTTCGCGGACCTCGGTTTCCTTTGCGTTCCGGGCTAACCGATCTTCCTTCCGCCGCACGCCTTCAGCCTCTGGTGCGCCTCGCGCAGCGCCTTTTCGGTAGTCTCCCAGCTGATGCAGCTGTCGGTGATGGAGACGCCGTAGGTGAGCTCTGAGAGGTTTTTCGGCATAGGCTGGTTCCCCTCTTTCAGATAGCTCTCGATCATGACGCCTGAGATGGAACGGTTGCCGGCGACGATCTGGTCGACCACGCTTTTCAGCACTTCCGTCTGGCGCTCGAACTTCTTCTCGGAGTTGCCGTGGCTGCAGTCCACCATCAGGGTCGGGTTGAGCCCAGCCTTGGCGAGCATCTCCTCCGACTTGGCGATATCCTCCGGCGAATAGTTGGGCTTCTTATTGCCGCCGCGCAGCACCATGTGCACGTCCGGATTGCCGGTGGTCTGGAGGATGGAGGTGAGACCGTCCCGGTTGATGCCCAGGAAGCTGTGGGGGTGCAGCGCGGCCTTCATTGCATCAATGGCGATCTGGAGGTTGCCGTCGGTGCCGTTTTTGAAACCGATCGGGAAGGAGAGGCCGCTGGCCATCTCGCGGTGGGTCTGGGACTCGGTGGTCCTTGCCCCGATGGCCCCCCAGGAGAGGAGGTCGGCCAAGTACTCCGGCGTGATGGGGTCGAGCATCTCGGTTGCGACGGGGAGCCCCATCTCGGTCACCTTGCACAACAGGCCGCGGGCGATGCCTAGTCCCTTGGAGATAAGGTGGGTGCCGTCCATGCCGGGGTCGTTGATGAGACCTTTCCAGCCGATGGTGGTACGCGGCTTCTCGAAGTAGACGCGCATGATCAAGAGGAGTTCTTCGGAAACTTCCTTGGCCAGGGCAGCAAGTTTCTCGGCATACTCGAGTGCGCCCTTCGGGTCATGGATGGAGCAGGGGCCGACCACGACCATGAGCCGCTTGTCCTCGCCCCTCAAAATGCTGGAGATGGCCGCGCGGCTTTCGCTCACGCAGGCGCTGGACTGCTCCGAGATCGGGAAGACCTGCCGCAGATCGCTCGGTGCAATGATCGGGGTGATGCTTTTTACCTTGAGATTGTTCGTCTTAATCATGGTAGGCTCCGCGCTAGCAGGTTTTAATGTTGCGTAATCTAGCGCGTTTCCCGGACGCTGTCAAAAAAAAATGCCCCGGCGGCACTGAATTTTGCCGGGAGCATATTTTTGTATGGTGCAGGTATAAAAAACCGAACAAAAACTGACCATTCACCCCGTTCGCGCCGGTAGGTGGGCTTCACCTTCGGCCTGAAGTGTGCTGCGCACCGAGGCGAAGGTCGCCTGCCCGGCGCCGGCCGCCAGCATCTCCTGCAGCGCATGTTCCGAGTCTCCCGCCTGCACCTCGACCCCGCGTATGGCATCGGTCAACACGGTCACCGTGAACCCCTCCTTGAGTGCATCCAGTACCGACTCCTTGACGCAATAGTCGGTGGCCAGCCCCCCGACGTACAGGCGGTCCAGTTCCATGCGACGCAATAGCATGGCCAGCGGCGTCCCGTTTTCAGTCACCCCCTGCAGTGCCGAATAGCCGTTGTCCCAGTTGGTCATCCCTTTGGAGATGAGGATGGTCCCTTCTGGGAGCCTCAAGCCGGGATGGAAATCCGCACCGGCAGTTCCCTGTACGCAGTGCACGGGCCAGATTCCACCCTGTTCTTTGAAATGTTTGCTCTGCTCCGGGTGCCAGTCACGGGAAGCGAAGACGGGCGCGCTCCGCTGGTTGAAGAGTTCGAGGTAGCGGTTCAGCAGGGGAACCACCTGGTCGCCATTCGGTACGGCGAGGGCACCTCCGGGGCAGAAATCGATTTGTACGTCGACCACGAGCAGGGCGGCTCTGCGTTGCATCGCGTACCTCCTGTGCCGGTTCCCGCCTTGGTGCGGCGCCCGGCGCTAACTGCGGTATTTGCTCTGGACCCGGTTCATCAGCTTCAGGCGCAGCGTATTGACACCGGCGCTGATGGAAACCTTGTAGATATGAGGGTTCACCAGTCGCAGGCACCCATCCGGCAATAGCTTCAGTTGCTGGGAGGCAAGGTCCGCGCTGGACTCGAGGTCCGGCGTAGGAGTGCACCTGCTACCGTTTTTCATCACCATGCACCGCAGGTCGACCAGTCGCGCCTGGTCCGGGATTCGGACGTGCTGCACCGGGTTGGCAGGATCGAAGACCACCGCCCCGGGCAGGATCTCCTCGTCCTGCAACGCGATCAGGTCCAGGATGAAGGACCCGTCCGGGGCAAGGGCGCGCAAAACCTTTTTGCGGTCAGGCAGCGTGGCCTTGGCAACGTCGCTGGTGAGCTTCAGTTTCGGTTCACCATCCATGCACACCAGCTTGTACACCCCACCCAGAGCGCCCCCTCCCTCTCCGGCGCAGGTAGCCAGGCGCGTGCCGACGCCGTAGATATCGATCCGGCTTCCTTCGCGGCGCATGGACTCGATCACGTTTTCGTCCAGTTCGTTGGAGGCGACGATCTTGACCTCGGGGAAGCCTGCCTCGTCGAAGGCGGCACGCACCTGGCGGGAGAGGTAGGCGAGGTCGCCCGAGTCGATGCGGACGCCGACCATGGCATGGCCGCGTTCTTTGAGTTCGCGCGCCACGATGAGCGCGTTGGGGAGCCCGGACTTTAAGGTGTCGTAGGTGTCGATTAAAAGGACGCAGCTGTCCGGGAATTCCTTGGCGTAAACCCGAAAGGCGGTGAGTTCGTCGGGGAAAGCCATGATCCAGCTGTGCGCATGGGTGCCGCGCACGGGGATGCCGTAGCGCATGCCGGCTAGCACGTTGCTGGTGGAGCGTACGCCGCCGATGAAAGCGGCCCTGGCGCCGGAAAGCCCCCCGTCGGGCCCTTGAGCGCGGCGCAGGCCGAATTCGAGCACCGTTGCATCACCGGCCGCGACCTTGATGCGCGCAGCCTTGGTCGCCGCCAGGGTCTGGAAATTGATTATGTTAAGAAGTGCCGTCTCGACGAACTGGGCCTCGGCGAGCCCACCCTCCACGGTGAGCAGCGGCTCTCTGCCGAAGACGACTGTCCCCTCCGGAGGGGCGGTTATGTTTCCCTTGAACCGGAACTGCGACAGGTAATCGAGAAATGGAGGCTTAAAGATTTTCAGGCTGTCCAGGTAGGCAAGCTCTTCGCTGCTGAACGAGAGTTCCTCGAGGAAGGAGAGGGCGGTGTCGAGTCCGGCGAACACGGCGTAGCCGCCGCGAAACGGATTGTGACGAAAGAAAAGGTCGAAGGCTGCAGGACGCTCGTGCATCCCCTGGTCATGATATCCCGCCAGCATGGTGAGTTCGTAGAGATCGGTAAGCAGCGCCGAATAACGCATGGTGCCCTCCCTTCAATTACCAGCACCCTGAATTATCGCACGACGCAGTTTTTCCGCCAGTTCGGGATCCACTATTTTAAGCGATAGATACTCTCCTTGTGCCTTTTCCTTCTGGTCAAGCAACACGTGTGTCAGTCCCAGTTTGTACAGCGCATTGGCATTGCCCGGCCACAGTTTAAGCAAGGTGACGTAGGCATCGGCAGCTTCCTGGTACCTGTCAGCCTTGAAGCAGACTTCAGCAAGATTGGAATAGGCAAGCGCCAGCGAATTGTCCAACAGCACCGATTTCTTGAGAGAATCGATGGCGCGTATATAGTCACCGGTAAGCGCCTGGGATGTGCCCAGGTTGAACCAGGCAAGGGCATTGCCCGGCGCTATCGATACGCTCCTGCTGAACGCCTCGGTGGCCTCCAGGTAGTTCCCTTCGCTGTTCAGTTCCACCCCGGCCTGGAACCAGTCGTCGGCTTCCAGGTATTCCTCCTGTTCGATGTGGATCGGTTGCTGCTTAGGGATCAGCCCACCGGTAGCCAATCCTGTGAACAGCAACAGCGCAACGCAGGTGCCGGTGCGGTATCTCATAGGCTCTCCTCCGTGGAAAGCAAAAACATAGCATATTAAATTATTTTTACAAAAAAAGGTGACTCAAAGACGAACAGTTCTTCCGGGTTTTTTGCTGACATCGAGGCGGTGTTTCTGGTAGAAAAGGAAGGCTGCCGCGCCTGCAGCAGCGCAACTCCATGGCGAGAGGGCTTCTACATGCAACCATTACTGATCATCGGCTGTGGCGCCGTCGGCCGTCGGGTAGCCGCACTGGCACTTGCACAGGGAACGAGCGTCTGCACCTTCAACAGGGGGGAAGCCCCGCTGGCCGGTGTGACACACCATGCCGGCAACCTGGATGAACCTGACACGCTGCACGGGCTCCCCACTCGCGGCGCGGGGGTGATCTATCTCGCTCCCCCGCCGGGAGGCGGCCACGAAGACTCCAGGATGCGCAACTTCCTGGCCAGCATTGCCGCCGCGGATGAGCCCGCCAAGGTGGTCTACATCAGTACCAGCGGCGTCTACGGTGGGGGGAGTGAAGTGGTAACCGAGGAGACCGAACCCGACCCGCAGACGGCGCGCGGCAAGAGGCGCCTGCATGCCGAGCGTCTGCTGCAGGCGTGGGGGCGCGAGCGCGGGGTCCCCGTGGTCGTTCTCAGGGTTACTGCCATCTATGCGGCCGACCGCCTGCCGGTCACACAGCTCACTACCGGGCAGCCGGTGCTCCTGGAAGAGCAATGCCTCCCCAGCAACAGGATCCACGCCGACGATCTTTCCCGCATCTGCCTGGCGGCGCTGGAGCGTGGCAAGGACGGCGCCGTCTTCAACGTGAGCGACGGCTCCCCTAGTACCATGACCGCGTACTTCAACGCAGCGGCTGACAAGCTCGGGCTCCCCCGGCCCCGGCAGGTGACCATGGCAGAGGCGCGCCAGCTCATGACCCCGCTCATGATCTCCTACTTCTCCGAGGGGCGCATCGTCGACAGCAACAAGATGCTCAAGGACCTGGGCATCACGCTGCTCTACCCCAACCTGGAGGCCGGGCTCAAGGGTTGATAAAGCTGCTCGCCTGAAAGCTGCGCGTTCTTGACAATTTGGAAGACATCGACGTGCAGCTCTCCCCGGAGAGCATCACCATCTCCGGGCAAAAGAGCAAGGAGCAGCGCATCGACCAGAGCGATTACTACCGTATGGAGCGCTCCTATGGCTCGTTCGTCAGGACCTGCCGGCTTCCGGTGGCGATCCTTACCGATACCTCAAGGGCGAGCTTCAGGGACAGCATCCTCGAGGTGCGGGCGCTCAAGAAAACAGAGGTGATTAAGGACCGGTTCAGGAAGCTGCAGGTGGAATGATCATTACCTGGGGCGGTGCGAAAGGGAAGGGGCGTGGCGTCTGTCACGCCTTTTTTATTGCCAAAATCAAAGCTGCCTAAAAAATGAGCAAAACGCTATCATTAGCGATCGCCACACTGGTTTTTTCCGTTACAAGGGGCGTTACCCACAGAGTTATCCACAGCTCTTGTGGAAGACCGCTGACATTATTTATCTCAACAATATAAGTAGTTAGACAATGTCTTTCGAGCGTACGTTCGGCAGGTTGCCAGCGCCGCCACACAATGAGAGTCAACTGCTGCAATAGCTGGAAATTGGGTGCTTTATGAGAAGTGCGCCGCTGCCAGCTTTTTACGGACACTAAAAAAGGCCCATGGATTCCATGGGCCTTTTCCCTGCATTGGCGTTAGATCGGGGCACTTTCTTCCAATCCGTCGGTAAAGCTTCACGGCCGGGTGCTGCGTGGTCGGTGCCTCCTCGCAACGTGTACCGGTCGGCTTCCCTTTTTCAAGCGCGGGCGCCTGGCGGATGAGATAAGTCGCTTTCAGCGTTGTCCCGAGTAACGCCAATTTTTTTTGCTCCGGAATACCGCCACGAGGAAGATTGGATTACTGACCGGTGTCGCAACATACCCCGGTAAGACGCTTTAGGCTTCCCTCTGCCTTGTTGAGGGCTTGCTCACCACGACTGAAACCAGGGACATCTTGATAAATAAGGTAGTCAGGGACCCAAACAGATGCGCAACGAGTATTCCAGAGCCGCTCGCATTGACATGCTAAAGCTTGACCCAAGTCTAGCAACCTGCTTATGACTGTCAAGACAGACATGAAATTAATTTCATCTGATCTAACGTGTTGAAAAATAGCAGCTTTATTTGTTTTATCAGCCTCGCAAAGCTGCTGTCATTTCGCCTGTTTCGCAGGGTTCAGTGATCCCTGCCACAAGCCTGTCTGACCACTTTTATTGATTGTTGGTATGACAGTTGCCTTTCGTTCTTCAGGTGCACTGAGGAGGGCAGGTGCAACGAAAGTTGCCACATTGAGGTACGCGATGCCGGCCAGGTAGTGTGATGGTTGGATAGCGGGTTGCCCTGCTAGAGTGACAGAATATGGACCGAGCAGGATATGCAGGGATCGTAACAGCGGATCAGCCGTTCCAGCGCCGTGGTCATGCGGTTTGTTTCTTCTCCCTCCATGCCGCGTGCCAAGGCGAAGAGATCGCGGGCCAGGGCCCCCTGGTTCAGCGCGGTCGGGGTGATCACGTCGGCCCTGGTGCATATCCCCTGCGGGTCGAATGAATAGCTGTGGATCAAGGTGCCGCGCGGTGCCTCGCAGGCGCCACAACCGGTGCCGGCACGCGGGTGGATTTGCGGCGCCTCCGCGCGCTGCGGTCCAAGCTCGATAAGGCGGTCGACCAAACTCAGGGCTCGTTCCGTTGCGTGGCACATCTCGATCGCTTGGGCCAGGTTGTTGCCTCGCATGTCCTTGCCGATCAGCTCGTGCCGGTGGGCGCTGAAAAGCTGTGCCGCGAACGGCTCCAGGTCCGGGGCAAGGTGAAGTCGGGCTTGCGCGCCCACAGTGGCCTCTTTGCCCAGCACGCGTGAGAGCTTGGCGTTGGAGTAGTCGAGCACCGTCTCCTTAATGTGCTGGCGGTACTCCGGCAGCGGAAAGGAGGATCCGTCGGCCATCTGGCACAGACGCCCTGCGAGCGGGCGTTCGGATGGCTGTAGGGCGAGAAAATCGGGCTTGGGGAGTTCGGGGAAGGGGAAGGGGGTGCTGAACAGGCGATGCGCCTCTTGCGCTGCCGGGAGCACCTTGTGCAGTTCGTCCCGCAACCGCGTCAGCTCCTTCTTGTTGAGGCAGCGACCGAGCCCACCGAGGCAGATGTTGACCGGGTGGATTAGCCGTCCCCCGGCAGTTTCCAGGATCATGTTGCCGGCCTTCTTGATCGCCAGACCGGTCTTCAGCAGTTCCGGCGCGACCCGTGCCAGTTCGGCCACCCCCCGCACGCCGAGGAGATCGGGTAGCACCAGACAGTACAGGTGCAGTGCGTGGTCCTGGATCATGCCGGCTTGCAGCACGAGTTCCCTGGTGAGCGCGGTCACCTCCGACACCTCGACACCGAAGGTGTCCTCCACCGCGAGGAGCGCGGTCACCTTGTGCACCGTGGAGCAGAGCGCGCAGATGCGACAGACAATTTCCGGCACCTCGGCGAAACCCTTGCCGACCAGGAGGGCCTCGAAGAGGCGTGGCGAATCGACGAACTGCAGCTCGATCCGTTCGACCCGCCCACCTTCGCGGTAGACCCGGAGCCTGCCGTGACCTTCCAGCCTGGTAAGAGGCGCTATCTCAACGACGCTGCCCATAATTCCACTCCGGCTTGAAACGGCTCATCCTGCGTTCGATCTCATCCCTGCCGAAACCCCGCTCCAGCAACAGTTCAAGCTCCTGGGCCACGTTGGCCTCGCGCACCGGACCCCGGCACCCCTCGCAGACGATCCCGGTGGCGGGGCAACGCGCGTTGCAGCCGCCCTGCACCACGGGACCCAGGCAGAGTTCCTTTTTTTCAAGCAAAAGACAGAGGTTCTCGCGGCTGCGGCACTCGGTGCAGACGGGATAGGATCGGGTAGGAGGAGTTGTGCCCGCTGCGAGCGCCGCCACCATCTCCAGGATCTCCTGTTTTTCCGGCGGGCACCCGGTGACTGCCGCATCGACGCTGACGTAGTTGTGCAAAGGGGCGGGGGCGAAGCTGTCCGGCATCTTCTGCGCATCCCCGAACACCGTGTGCAGCAGGTCTGTCCTGGCGCTCGTGGTGTTGTTCATGGCGGCGACGCCACCAAAGAGCGCACAGGTCCCGTAGGCGACCAGCACACTACTGGCGTTTCTAAGTTTGAACAATAGTTCCAGGTCCTTGGGAGTGGAAACGGCCCCCTCCACTATGGCGGCGTCAAACTGCACGTCAAGCACGTTGCCGCTTTCAGCGAGGGGGAAGTAGACCAGTTCGCACAGGGCGAGCAGTTCGGGGAGTTCATCCTCGCAGTTCAAGAGGGTCAACTGACACCCCGAGCAGGCAGTGAGGCCGGTTATGGCAACTTTCATCGGTTTCACAGTGCCTCCGGTATCCCTTTAAGGTCGCTGGCACGGAACACCGGGCCGTCCATGCAGCAAAGTTTCTGCCCGATCGCGCAGTGGCAGCAGCGGCCCACGCCGCAGCGCATCCTGCGTTCGAGGCTCAGCAGGATACGTTCCGCCGCGACCCCGGCGCGCTCCAGGTCGGCGACCAGGCAACGGTACAGGGGAGGCGGTCCGCAGAGTGCGGCATAGGTGGCGGCTGCATCGAAGCGGAATCCCTTCAGGAGGTCGGGCAGCAAACCGACGGCGCAGGAATAGTCTCCCTCCTGCTGCTCCGGCGCGAAATCGACGGTCAGGTAGAGCCTCATGCCGCCGCCGGCCGCAAGTGCAGCGAGTTCTTCGCGGAACAGCATGAGCCTGGGCTGCTTGGCGCCGTACATCAGCGTGATGTCCCCGTACCGGTCTCGCTGCCGCAAAAGGTGTATGAGCAGCGATCGCAAGGGGGCTATCCCCAGCCCCCCGGCGAGAAGCAGGACCGGTCGGCCGGCCATGTCGCCAAGCGGGAACCCGCAGCCGAAGGGGCCGCGCAGCCCGAGTCGGGCTCCAGGCTTTAGTTTGTGCAGCAGTTCGGTGACGTGCCCAACGCGCCGCACGCATAACTCCAGTGTTCCATCCGCGGCGGGAAGGTCCGCCGGTGAAATCGGGACTTCACCCGCGCCGGGGACCGAAAGTTGCACGAATTGCCCGGGAACGAAGGAGGCAAGCTCGGCCAGCGCGCTCGCCTCTGGCGCGATGCGGAACAGTGACGTGTCCTCGGAGAGGTCGCGACGATCGATCAATTGCGCCGCGTAGGGAACGTGGGGCGAGTGGCGGTGCTCTCTCATGGCTGCACCTGTTCGGGCGCGACGGTCAGTTCGCGCAGGTCGATGCCCACCGGGCAGACCGCCTTGCACCGGCCGCAGCCGACGCAGGAGTTGACTCCCTGCAGCGGCGTAAAGCCGCAGAACTTGTGCAGGAAGCGGTAGCGCAGTCTATCCAGCCGGTCCGGGCGGAAGTTGGCGCCGGATACCTCGCCGTGGCTGGCGAACAGACAGTTGTCCCACTCCCTGATTCGCGTTCCCCCCCCCGAAAGTACAGGGTATTCGCGCACGTCGAAGCAGTAGCAGGTGGGGCAGCAGACCGAGCAGGCCCCGCACGAGACGCAGGTGGAGGCGTACTTTTGCCAAAGCGGATGGTCGGAAAAGCGCAGCTCGGGGTCCTCAGGGGCGCGGCAGACGGCTGAGAGGGCAGGTGGCGGAACAGGCTCCCCTGTTTCCAGCAGGTGCGCCGCTGCGGACAGCAGCGCCTGCCCTTTCGCGCTGTAGCCGGCGAGATGGAACCCATCAGCACAGGCGTTAAGGAATAGGTCGCAGGAGGTGGACTGCATCCCTTCCGGGCAGAAACAGAAGTCGTCTGGCTCGCAGGAGACCCCGACCAGTGTCAGGCGGGCCCTACGCGCGGCGTAGCTTGGATCGGCCGCGTCGGCCATGAAGACCCGGTCCAGGTAGGCGATGCCTTCCAGGTCGCAGCTATGGATGCCGAAAAGCACCGTGTCGCCGGCATCCGATTGACCTTCACGGTAGTTGCCGCCGTGGCAGTGCAGGATCTCTTCCCTGAAGGGGAGCAGGTATTTCTTGGGGGGGATCTGGGTGCGGCGGTAGTCGAGGTGCAGCTGGGTGGGGTCGTCAAGTGGTGCGAAAGAGACCACCCCGCTTTCCAGTATGGTGGGGGCGTGCAGCTCACCGAAGAGACGTAGGGTCTCCAGGAACTGGTCCAGTCGTGAGGTCTTCAGGAAGTTGTCAGCCACAATACCTCCTTGCACAAGAAACAATTCTACCGGGGGCGCCGCTGATGGCAAGGCGTGGGGAAGGGAATACTCTCACTGCTGACGGATACCTTTAAAGCTTTGTAATTGAACCCTGCTTTGACTTACTGACGTACAGGTGTTACAGAATGTTGCATGGGGTCAGACTTCGTTGATTATCACTGCCATTTGCTTCCCGCGCTCGATGACGGCGCTGTCGATGTGAAAGAGTCGCTTGACATGGCGCGCACACTCTCAAGTTTCGGCTTCGGTACGGTGCACTGCACGCCGCACCTCATTCGCGGCGGCTATGAGAATGATCCGGGTCGCGTTGTCCGCGCCGTGCACCTCATGCAGCGGCGGCTTGATGACGAGGGAATCTCCCTGCGCCTTGTTCCCGGCAACGAACACTACCTGGACCAGTACCTGCCGGAGATGCTCCCGAAGGCGCTCAGGGCCGGGGGCTCCCGCTACCTGCTGGTTGAAGTTCCATTCCATTCCGGTCCTGACCTGCTGCGGCCCATGGTGCAAACCTTCGCCGGACACGGCCTCTCCCCACTCATCGCACACCCCGAGCGTTGCAGCGCCTTCGACCCGGTTCGGCCGGCAGTGGGGCTGCGCGGCGTGCTTTCCCTGGTGCTCGGCAAAGAGCCCGAACTCGACCTGGAGCATGCAGAGATCGTGGAACTCAAGCGACTGGGCTGTCGGTTCCAGGGCAATATCGGCAGTTTCGCCGGGTACTACGGTTACGAGGTGCGCGAACGCGCACTACTGTTTCTCAGGCACGGCCTGTATTCCTGCGTTGGCAGCGACGGACACCGCAGCGAGAAGCTGTGGGAGATGCTGGTGGCTGGATACGCCGCCATCGAATCGGTTCTGGGCGAAACAGAGACCGGCGAGTTGATGCGCGGCGTCCCCCTTGCCAACGGGGCCTGACCTTTTGCACCCCCCTTCCTCACCTCTCTTCACAGACTGTAGCTAGCGAATGTTTGCTGACATCTAAAGCTGCGCCCCTAAATGCCTCATCCCTGTTCACCGGCACGGGCGTCACCCCCCTTAGCGCGGGGGGAGGGGGATCTGCTTTGGCTATTTCTGCCTGCACCTCACCCAAACCTGCCCCAAATTTGAGCAGTCCCGCCTGAACACGCTGCGTTTCCCCCACACCATCCCGACCAAACCTCCCATTCCCCCGCCACTTGCGCCGTTTACCGTATCTGGAACAAAACCTGCTACCGGGATGACATCACAGCGAGGTGAGCCATGCCGGTTCTGAGCAGTCCCGATTTCGATGCTATCAGCCTCTCCCTCAAGGTCGCCTTCACCGCGACCCTGCTCAGTCTCCCGTTCGGTTTCCTCTACGCCTATCTGATGACCTTCTTCCAGTTCAGGGGGAAGGTGCTCCTCGAAGTGCTGGTGAACCTCCCGCTCACGCTGCCCCCGGTGGTCATGGGCTACCTGCTCCTGGTGGCCTTGGGTAACAACGGCCTGCTTGCCCCCGTGCTGGAGCCTCTCGGCGTGCGCCTCATCTTCACCTGGAAGGCAGCCGTCCTGGCTTCTGCGCTGGTAGGCTTCCCCCTGCTGGTGCGCTCCATTCGCCTTGCCATGTCATCGATCGACACCCGCCTGATACAGGCATCGCGCACCTTGGGCGCCGGCTCCCTGGACTCGCTGCTGACCGTCATCCTCCCCTTGTCCCGGAACGGCGTCGTGGCCGGATCGTCGCTCATGTTCGCGCGCAGCTTGGGCGAATTCGGGGCGACTGTCATCGTTGCCGGGAACATACCCGGTATTACCCGCACCATCCCGCTTGCCATCTACGATTATGCCGGTTCCCCGGGAGGCGAGCAGGCCGCGCTGGTGCTGTGTGCCATTGCCATCGTCCTCTCGGTACTCGTACTGCTGGTGCACGAGAGCCTTACCAGGAAGCTTGCCAGGAGGCAGTGATATGGAATTGAGTATGGCGGTTGCCAAGGACTTCGGGGCCTTCGACCTGAACACGGACTTTACCGTGACGGGGGAGCAGGTTGGCGTCTTCGGTGTCTCCGGGAGCGGCAAATCAACCCTGGTCAGCCTGATCGCCGGGCTGCTCGAGCCTGACCAGGGGGAGATCGTCCTCGACAGTACCTGCCTGTTCAGCAGCGAGCGCGGCATCAACCTCCCCCCGCAGGAACGCCGGGTTGCCATCGTGTTCCAGGACAGCTGCCTGTTTCCGCACCTTAGCGTTGAGGCAAATCTGCTCTACGGCTACCGGCGCTGTCCGTCCCGACACCGGCAGATCGACGTCAAGGCACTGGTCTCCGTGCTCAAACTGGACGGTTTGCTTGACCGCGGGGTGAACCGTCTTTCCGGCGGCGAGAAGCAGCGGGTCGCCTTGGGGCGGGCGATACTCTCCAATCCGCGCCTGTTGCTCATGGACGAGTCCCTGTCCGCGCTCGACGACGCCCTCAAGTTGCAGATCATCCACTACTTGAAACGTGCCAGTGAAAGATTCCGGATTCCCTACCTTTTCATTTCTCATTCCCTGCTGGAGATACGGCTTTTGACCGACCAGGTGCTGGCCATGGGGGGCGGGAGGGTGCTCGGGCAGACTACGCCTGAACAACTGGCCCGCGAACGGATGGGGCAGAGCCAGGTGGGCTATATCAACGTGTTGCAGGTAGAGAAACTGCGCAAGATGGGGGGGCTGTACGTGTACCGGTGGGGGATGGAGGAGATCTTTGTTTCTGCGGGCAACGACGAGCCGATGGCGGTGTTCGAGCTTTCCTCGCGGGACATCATCCTGTTCACCAGGCATCCCGAGGCGGTCAGCGCCCGCAACCTCCTTAAGTGCACCGTGATGGACACCTTTCCCTCAGGAAACAAGGTGGGTGTTGAGCTGCGTTGTGGGCACGAAACGCTGATCGCGGAAGTGGTGGTTCAGGCAGCTGATGATCTTGCTATCCAGGCGAGAACCCAAGTTTACGCGGTCATCAAGGCCTCTTCCTTCCGCCGCCTTAGTTGAATTGGCGGCTGATTAGAGGATCCAGCCGCCGCCTGCCACGCTGTCGCCGTCGTAGAAAACTACGGCCTGCCCCGGGGTCACCCCTGTCTGCGGCGTGTCGAAATCGACCCGCAGCCTGCCGTCCTGGCACAGTTCGGCACGACAAGGCACCGGCTGTTGCCGGTAGCGGATGCTGCAGGTGCCGCGGAAACTGCCGGTGATGGGGGTGTCGGTCCAGGTGAGCTGGTTGGCCAGCAGGTGGCTCCGGTGCAGTTCCTCTTTCGGCCCGACCACAACCTGCGCCTTCGCGGGATCGAGACCAGTGACGTAGAGCGGTTCCTTCCAGGCGATGCCCAATCCGCGTCGCTGCCCGATGGTGTAGCGGTGGATACCGTCGTGGTGCCCCAACGCTTTGCCGTCGTGGTCCACGATCTCGCCTTCGCGCGGCGAGACGCCGCTTTCTTCCAGGAAGCGGACGTAGTCGTTGTCGGGGATGAAGCAGATCTCCTGGCTTTCCTGCTTTTGGGCCACGGGGAGGTTGAAGCGCGTGGCGAGCTGCCGCACCTCTGGCTTCTCCAGGTGTCCCACAGGAAAGATGGTGCGCGCCAGTTGCTGCTGGTTCATGCCGAACAGGAAGTAGGTCTGGTCTTTGCGGGGATCCAGTCCTTTGCGTAGCCGGTAGATGTTGGTCGCGTCCTGCTCGATGCGGGCGTAGTGCCCGGTGGCGAGGAGGTCGGCGTCGAAGGAGGCGGTCATCTCCAGGAGCAGGCCGAACTTGATCCTCTCGTTGCAACGTGCGCAGGGGTTCGGGGTTCTGCCCGCCTGGTATTCCGAGACGAAATCGTCGATCACCAGTTCCTTGAAGCGCTGGCGCAGGTCCACTACCTGGAATGGGATCCCGAGGCGTTTGGCGACGCGGGCGGCGTCCATGACGTCGGTTAGGGAACAGCAGGTTTTGCCGCCGGATGGCGTCTTTTCGGGGCGCTCGTAGAGCTGGAGTGAGACTCCGATGACGTCGTGTCCCTGTTCTTTGAGAAGAGCGGCGGTCACCGATGAATCGACGCCGCCGCTCATTGCCACAATAACTCGTTTTTTACCTGACATTTTTCTTTTCCCGTCGATCCGGATCCTAGCGCACAACGCCGAATCATTCATATATCGCCTGTCCACGCTCCGGGAGAGGGGCGGGGTGAGGGCACTGTGCATCAGACGAATGTCTCACTCCGTGGCGCTTCCCTCACCCGCCCTTCGGGCACCCTCTCCTGGAGGGCGATGGGGACGGACCACTTCTACTCTCAGCGAGGACAAACCAGTTAATCCTCGCCTTTTTCCAGCGTGAGCACGTAGTACCCATCCCTTTCCTGTAAGCCGAGCAGCTTGTGCCCTTCGTCCTTCAGGCTCCTGGGGACATTCTTGGCCGGCTCGCCGTCGTCCAGCAGGAATTCGATGGTGGTGCCCGTCTCGATGTCCTCCAGTTCCAGCTTAGCCATGACGAAGTTGGTAGGGCAAGTAACACCCCTGAGGTCAATGGTTTGCATGCTGTTTCCTCGTTTTTTGCTTTAAGCCTGCTGGCCGGGCAGCGGCAGCTGAGTTTGGATGACTTGCGGAGCAATAGTTTGCTGAACCACGTACTGAGGGAATTCGCTACGCAGGCGCTCCAACAGAGACTGCCACCCTTCGCGGATGATGATGTCTCCCAAGCGCACGCGCCCGGCTCCCTCCGCCTTCTCCTGGTACCAGGTGAGGACGCAGGTGATGAAGTCCACCACGCGCTCTTCGGGGACGAAGGTGGCGAAGAGGGTCCCGACCAAGGGACGACGCCCCCATTTGCCGCCGATTCTTACCGTGTACCCCTTTTTCTCAGCGCTCCATGCGCCCGTCGGGCAGACCTTGATGCAGTCGCCGCAGTAGATGCACTTGACCGCATCGAAGACCGGCTTCTTGTCCGCGCCCATGCTGAGCGCCCCCTCCGTGCAGGACTTGGCACACAGGCCACAGCCGATGCAGCCGTCGACATCGAGTTTGGGCCAGACCGCACCCTGAAAACCGACGTCGTTAATGGCCGACTTAGGACAGTCGAAGGGGCAGCCTGCGAAGCAGACCTTGAACTTGTGGTGGCCGGTGGCAGTCCCGAACAGCTTCTGATCCACCTCTAGCGCGGACTTCTGCGTGTCGACAAGGCCGTTGGGGTTGTATTCGCAGCCGCCGCAGGCGGTGGGGACGCGCACGCGTGCACCGCAGGAGGCGACTTTCTGTTGTTCCTCGCCCAGTTCGGCGACCACCGCGTCGAAATCTGCGAAGTTTATGTTGATCAGTTCGATGGACTGGCGCACCGACAGGTGCACGTATCCTTTACCGAATTTTTGTGCAACCCTTGCGATCTTTGCCAGGCGGTCCACTGACATCCTGCCGCCGGGCACGCGCAGGCGCACCGTGAACAGGTCCTTGCCGCGCTCCTTGATGAAACCGCCGGCCTTCAGGTTTTTCAGATCAATCTTCGGTTCAGCCACGTTTTCTCTCCTGAATCAAAAACATTTACAGGGATAAAAGGGATACCAGGGACAAAACCGGGACATAGGTTCCCAATGTTGCCGTATCCCTTTTATCCCTGTTCGAATGCCTTTGGGTTCACCCTGCTATGATCAGTTCCACCGGCTCCACGTTGCCAGCACTGATCCTGAACGCCCTGGCCACCGGCTCTTCACGGTTCTCCAGCGACAGGATCAGGTGGCATACGTTGGGGGTCAGAGCGAGGCGGATGTCCTCCAGCGAGGGGTGGGCTGGGGACTCCGGGTGCGAGTGGTAGATGGCTAGCATCTCCTCGCCAGCGGCACGCATCGCCTTAACCGCGGCGAATTGCTCCTTCGGGTCCATCATGAAGTGCTCGTTGCTCGCATCGGTGTTGGTCATCGGGTAGCGGGACGCCACGCGGTTCCCGGTACCTCCCATGAGCCCGCACACTTCCAACGGGAAGCCCTCCTGCGCCTGGGCGATCACCGCGACCAGTACCTCCCTAGGGATCTCCAGCATCTCAGTGCCCAAGATCGCAGACGGTCAGGGCATCGAGTTCGTCCTTCAGTTCGGTGATGGTCGGGTTGTCGCCGCAGATCGGGCACTTCGGGTTTTTCCGGATGGGCACCTCGCGGAAGCGCATGCGCAACGCGCTGTAGGTGAGCAGCCGACCGTGCAGCAGGTCGCCGGCGCCAAGAAGGAACTTGATCGCCTCCGTGGCCTGCAGGGTGCCGATAACGCCGGGGAGGACGCCGATCACGCCAGCCCGCGAGCAGGTGGGGATGACTTCTTTGGGCGGCGGCTCCGGGAAGACACAGCGGTAGCACGGGGACTCGCCCGGGGCCACGGTAAAGGTCTGCCCGTCGAACTGCAGGATGCCGCCGTGGGAGTAGGGCTTGCCAGCCAGAACGCAGGCATCGTTGATCAGGAACTTGGCCGCAAAGTTGTCGGTGCCGTCGATGATGAAGTCGTAGTCGGCGATCATCGGCAGGATGTTGTCCGCGTTGACCCAGGTCTCGTAGGTTACCACGTTCAGTTTTGGGTTGATGGCAAGCATCTTCTCCTTGGCTGAGAGCACCTTTGCCTTGCCCACGTCCGGGGTGCTGTGGATGATCTGGCGCTGCAGGTTGGAGAGGTCGACCTGGTCGGCGTCCGCAATGCCGATGGTGCCTACCCCTGCCGCGGCAAGGTAGAGGGCGATGGGAGAACCGAGGCCGCCGACGCCGATCACCAGCACCTTGCCGTTTATCAGCTTCAACTGCCCCTTGCCGCCGACTTCCTTGAGAAGGATGTGCCGGGAATAGCGGTTAATCTGCTCTTCGGTGAGCTTCACTATCTACCTCCGCCCATAAAATAGAGAAATTCGATGCTGTCGCCGACTGTGACTGTAGTCGTCTCGAAATCACCGCGATCTGGTATCGCCGTTCAATTCCACGGTGACATACTTGCGCTGCTCCGCCTTGAGGGCATCGGGCAGGTAGTTGCGCGAGACAGGAGTCACCTCGGCGATGGTGCGGGCTTGCCGTTCACCGTAAGATTCATTAGATGTGCTCGTAGTTTAGTAGCATAGATGATTGGCAAAAAACAGCCTTTAAACACGGTTTACCCATGCACGGCAAACCGGCAAAGTCCGGTGTGATCACTGTTCCAATTGATGCGGGAGGGTAATTTTTGAAAGTTATTTTGTCAAGAAATAAATAACTATTGTCACAGTTGTTGTGTGTTGTATGTGTTGTGCGTTCTTGGTCAGGGTGGGGCGTGTGGCTGCTGCAGATGCAGCCGCCCCCACCTGTGTCACGACCGCTGCTAGTTTATTAAAAAACCAAGTTTTCGACTGGTTAGGTGCTGTCGTCGAACGGACGAACCCACTGCGGCAGGTAAGTGTGGAGGCGTTATTGACCAGGTCGTGCGAGAATGCGAACGTCGTGGCCGCCGGATGTGTTACCTTTTTCCGGGCGACATGTCTGCTGTATCGAGAGGTGATGCGTCTCGAATTTGGATAAAACACATAGCTATGATCAAGTACTAAAATAAAATAGTTGACAATGTTGCAGGTTAAATATAAAAATTAGCGAAACCCTGAGAGATTGCCGAGAATTTCGCAGATGTTAAAGTTGGCGTTGCCAACGAAGGTCATCCACCCGAAAGGAGAACAACCAACATGTCCCGTATCTACCAAGATAACTCCCAATCCATTGGCAACACACCGTTGGTGCGGCTGAACCACGTGACCAAGGGGGCCAAGGCAACTGTCCTTGCCAAGGTCGAAGGGCGCAACCCTGCCTACTCGGTCAAGTGCCGTATCGGCGCCAACATGATCTGGGACGCCGAGGAACGTGGCGTGTTGAAGCCTGGGGTTGAGATCGTCGAGCCGACCAGCGGCAACACTGGTATCGCTCTCGCCTACGTCGCCGCCGCGCGCGGCTACAAGCTTACGCTGACGATGCCGGAGACCATGAGCATCGAGCGTCGCAGGGTACTGGCCGCTTTGGGCGCCAACCTGATCCTTACCCCTGGCTCCGCCGGTATGAAAGGCGCTGTTGCCAAGGCTGAGGAAATTGCCGCTTCTGATCCCGCACGTTATTTCCTGCCGCAGCAGTTTAAGAACCCGGCCAACCCGGCTATCCACGAGAAGACCACCGGCCCGGAAATCTGGGCGGATACCGACGGCGCCGTCGATGTCATCGTGTCGGGCGTCGGAACCGGCGGTACCATTTCCGGCATCGCCAGGTATCTCAAGCACACCAAGGGCAAACCGGTCATCGCCGTCGCTGTCGAGCCGAAGGAAAGCCCGGTTATTACCCAGAAACTGGCCGGACAGGAGCTCAAGCCCGGTCCGCACAAGATCCAGGGCATCGGTGCCGGCTTCATCCCGGAAACCCTCGACCTCTCCCTAGTCGATCGCGTCGAGCAGGTCGACAGCAACGAGGCGCTCGAATTCGCCAAGCGTCTGACCAAGGAGGAAGGACTCCTGGTTGGAATCTCGAGCGGCGCCGCCGTGGCTGCCGCCGTGCGCCTTGCCAACCTCGATGAATTTGCCGGCAAGACCATCGTGGTCATCCTTCCGGACCTCGCCGAGCGCTACCTCTCCACAGCACTCTTCGAAGAAGCGTAACCGTCACACAACCTCAAGTCTGTCCCTCGCCCCGGGTTCCCCCCGGGGCTTTTTTTGTCCATCCTGTAGATATGTCGGGGAGTGGTTGAGTGGTGGAACGCTGCCCCCCTTTTGCGAAGGGGGGCAGGGGAGATTTGCTTAGTTCCTGTGCTGCGCTTCGTGAACAGCAATGAGCTCTTGCTGGGCTTTCTTGAGAACCTCAATGAAGGGCAGGGGAGTCGGGATTGAATCTAGTGCTCCCGGTATACGCAACTGTTGACAGTTACCCCTTCCTCCCCTTACACTTGCGACGCTCCATCAGCGTAAGACGACAGGGACAGAGATGATCGGTGACAGTACACGCCATCCTGGCGGCAACGGAAAAATCTTAACGAAATCCTTTTTCGTCCTGTCTGTCCTATCCCTCGTCGGCATCTTCTTCACGGTGGTCCGCTTTGCCAAGGGGATCGGAGCTGTCTCCAATCTCAGCGATGGCTACCCCTGGGGAATCTGGGTCGCCTACGACGTCGCCATCGGCACCGGCGTCACCTGCGGCGGATACACAGTCGCCCTCTTAAGCTACATAATCAACCGCGGCCGCTACCACACCTTGGTCAAGTCCGCCATACTGACCAGCTTGTTCGGCTCCTTCCTGGCTGCCTCCTCCATCGTCGTCGAAATCGGCCGTCCCTGGAACGCCCACGGACTTATCTCCGCCACCAGTTGGCAGCCCAAGTCCGCCTTTTTCGAACTCATGCTCTGCCTTTTCGGCTACCTTATCGCGCTGTGCCTGGAGTATCTCCCTAACTTGCTCGCGTTCATTGGGTGCGGCAGACCCACGTCCCTGCGCACCATCGTGTTCAATACCCTCCTGCGCAAGGGCCTACTCTCCTGGCAACCTGACGGGGAGGGGAGCAGGCCGGTCGCATCTGCCAGGCTGGCGACCATTATCAACCGCACCCTGATCTGCTCGGCCGTGGCCGGAATCATCCTGCCCACCATGCACCAGTCCGCGCTCGGGTCACTGATGCTGATCGCCTCCACGAAACTGCATCCGCTCTGGCACAGCCCTTTTCTTCCCCTGCTATTCCTGATCAACTGCATCTATTTCGGGTACGCCATCGTCATCTTCGTTTCCGTTCTTTCTTCCTTCGTCCTTGAGCGCGGTTTTTACAACGCCCAACTCGCTGCGGTGGGCAGGATCGTTCCCTGGCTCACCACGGCCTGGCTAGTGATCCGCATCGGCGACGTCATGCGCCGCGACCAGGTCCCCGCCGTCTTTCATGGCGACTTCTACTCCATCTTCTTTCTGGCCGAGTGCTTCCTGATGGGGATCGGGGCCATTCCATTTTTCGGGGTCGGTACCAGGCACTCGCCGCGCCGTTTGTTTCTCGCCGCGGTGGTTATGCTCGTTGGGGGCGGACTGTACCGTTTCAACGTCTATCTGATCGGGTTTAATCCGGGCAACGGCTGGCATTACTTCCCTTCTTTTGCCGAAGTCATGATCGCAGTCGGCATTGTTTCCCTCGAAATCCTCGCCTACCAGTTGCTGATCAAGTTTCTTCCTCCGCTCCCTGCGCAGCAGGCGCGCTATTGAGCATTGCTTTGCCCACTCTCTTTTGTTAACATGACGCACGCATTTGCAAATCAACCGGTGGTGATGGTGGGAAGGGGGCTGTTGTTGAAAAAAGCTGGCTGTTTATTGGTGTTCTGGTCGTGCCTGCTCCTTTTGGTAGTGCCGGCCTGGGCCCAGAACGATCCCCATCATGATCCTCATATCATAGAAGGGCTGGTGGTGGGTGTCAGCGAAGGCGATCGCATCACCGTCAATTCCTACGGCACCGAAATACCGGTCCGGCTCTATGGCATCGCCGCTCCCCAGACCGCAAAGATCGACAAGTTTACCGGCTGGTACAGGCCGGGCCAACCCTACGCCGACGATGCCTTCCGGGCTCTCTCCTTGAAGGTACTGCACCAGGTAGTGCGCATAGAGATCCGGGAAACCCTCGTATTCAAGACCGAACCCACCCAGGTCGCCGTTGCCGTGGTCTACCTTGACGGTCGCAACATCAACCTTGAGATGCTCAACGACGGCTGGGCATGGGCCTACCGCAGGCTGCTCAGCAGAAGTGATCATCCGCACTACATGGGCATCGAGCGCATGGCACGCGCCAAACACAACGGCCTCTGGAGCCAAGGCAGCCCTCAGCCCCCCTGGGAGTTCAAACCGCACCTGAAGATAAAAAACAAACAGAACTGATCCTCCCGTCCCCCTTGTTTACACCTGAATAGAATGCTCCCGCCCTGACGGGCTGTGGAGTGTCTCTCTGCTCCTGCCAAACTGCCTAAACACCCTTACTCTCGAAGCTTTGTCATCCAGTTCCACATGCGATGCCGCTGTTAAAAACCGGTAGTGTTACAAAATAAGACGTTTTTCTTGTTCCAAAATGGCACAGTTGTTAGATATAGTGACATTCTCGCGCGGTGGGGCGGCGCACTGTTCCAAATCGAGTCGTCTTTTTTCGCATCTCGTAAAAAAGTGTCTCATTGTTTTGTATTCAACGGGATACCCGTATTCCTCATTAGAAATCTTGCCGCCCGGAGGTCCTTTCGTGCCGGTTTTGGTATCGATCTTGCCTGTGTATACGGTATCAGCCGGCGCAACAGCACCGGTGTAGAACCAGTTTCAGGAGTCACAGTACTATGGAAATCAGTAAGTTCGTAGCACCCGAAATCATCTTTGGCCGTGGCTCCCTGAGCCAGATCGGGGAGAGCGTCGTCCGTCTTGGCGTTTCCAAGGTCTTCCTGGTCAGCGACAACGACGTCATTTCGGCGGGGTGGGTCGATACCGCGGTGGATTACCTCCGTGCTGCAGGGCTCGACACGGTCATCTTTTCCAGCCTCACCACCAACCCCAAGGACTGCGAAGTCACCGAAGGGGCGGCCAAGTACCTCGCCTCCGGCTGCGACGGCATCGTCTCGGTCGGCGGGGGGAGCCCCACCGACGTGGCCAAGGCTATCGCCACCATCGCCTCCAACGGCGGGCGCCTCAAGGATTACGAGGGGATCAACAAAATCTCCACCCCGCTTCCTCCCATGGTCATCGTCCCCTCGACGGCGGGGGCCGGTTCCGAGGTGAGCCAGTTCACCATCATCGTCGACACTGACCGCAAGCTCAAGATGTCGATCATCTCGCGCTCCCTCATACCTGACATCGCCATAGTCGATCCGGAGCTGCTTAAGACCAAGGACGCCAAGCTGGCAGCCGCCACCGGGGTCGATGCACTTACCCACGGCATCGAGTCCTACGTGTCGCTGGCCGCAACGCCGCTCACCGATATTCACGCCCTGAAGGCGATCTCCCTCATCTCGCAGAACCTAAGACGGGCCGTTAGTGAAAGAAGCGATATGGACGCCAACACCAATATGGCCATGGCAAGCCTTACTGCAGGCTTGGCCTTTTCCAACGCCATCCTCGGCGCCGCCCACGCCATGACCCACCAGGTCGATGGCCTGCTCGACCAGCACCACGGCGAAACCAACGCCTCGATCCTGCCGCACGTGATGCGCTTCAACCTCCAGGCGTGCCCCGAGCGTTTCCGCGACATCGCGGTTGCCATGGGTGAGGATGTCACCGGTCTCGACGTTACCGCTGCCGCCGAGCGTTCCATCGTGGCGGTACAGCGCCTGATCGAGGACATCGGGCTCGCCAAGGGGCTTTCGGAACTCGGACTCAAGGAGGAGTTCATCCCGCTGTTGAGCGAGAATGCCACCAAGGATGCCTGCCTGGTCACCAATCCGCGCTATGCAACCCGCGAGCAGATCGAACAGATCTATCGCAACGCAATGTAGGCCTGGGGCCGCAAAGGAAATGCCGTGAAAAACAGGGGCAAACTCCTCGAACAGCTGACCGGCGTCGACTCCTCCAAGCTCAACTACTACGTTGAGCTTAAGAAGAGGAACCAGGACGTGCTGAAACAAAACAGTCGCCTGGAGATACTGCAGCAGCTGACCCGCGACATCAACATCGACATGTCCATCGGTGACATTATCGAGAGGGCCTTCCGAAAGCTTCCCGAGGCATTACCCTGCGACTTCCTGGCGCTGGCCAAGTTGACGGATGGGAAGCTCAAGCTGATCGCCGTCGCCCCGCGCGACTTCACGGACCTCGGCTACATCCCGAAGCAGTCCATCCTCTGGAACGCTTTCCGGGACAAGGGGGCCACCAGCTACAACCCGATGCTGGATCCGCTCTGCCTGGCGCAGGTCACCAAAAAACACGTGGAGCCGTTGCGCTCCCTTGCCGCGGCTCCGTTGTTCGAGCGCTCCTCGGTGACCGGCCTGCTGCTCCTGGGGAGCACCATCGACGCGGCCTACGCCCGTGCCGAACTGAACTTCGTGCAGCACCTGGCCGACCAGCTTGCCATCAGCATGCAAAACGCCCGGCTGTACAAACAGGTCTCCCGCGCCAAGAAAGAATGGGAAGCTACCTTCCGGGCCGTGACCGATCCCATCTTCCTGATCGACACCGACTATAACGTGCTGCTGCACAACGGTCAGCTTCCCCCCGGCATGAGCGACGCCTTTAACCAGGCCATCAGCAACAAGTGCTTCGCAAAGCTAAGGGGCGGCACCGAGCCTTGCCAGAACTGCCCGATCCAGGAGATCAAGGAGACCGGCAAGCCGGTGTTCCAGCAGTGGAATACCCCAGAAGGAGAGTTTCTCGAACTTTCCTACTACCCCGTCTTCAACGAGGAAAAGCAGCTCGCCGCGGTCACCATCATCATGAAGGACGTGACCAAGAAACTTAAGATGGAGGCGCAGCTGGTGCAGTCGGCCAAGATGGTGGCGCTTGGCGTCATGGCTGCCGGCGTGGCGCACGAGCTGAACAGCCCCATGACCGTCATCATCGGTACGGCGCAGATGCTCGCCCGGGACCTGCAGGGTGAGGAGGATTCCGAACACGCCGAGGCCCTCTCCGATATCATCAACTGCGGTCTGCGCTGCAAGCGCATCATCCAGAACCTGCTCACCTTCTCGCGCCAGGACCAGGCCCCATTCTCGCCGGTGGACTTGAACGCCGAGGCGGAGCGGGTTCTCGACATGATTCAGTACCAGATCAACCGTAGCCAGATAGCGATCTTCGAGCACTTCGACCGGGACCTTCCCAAGATCAACGCCAACGGCCCGCAGATCCAGCAGGTGCTGACCAATTTCCTGATCAATGCTCGGGACGCGCTCACCGAGGTGGACGGCAAGGAGAAGGTGATCGAGGTGTCAACGTCGCTGCGGGTGGATGGCACGCGGCGCTGGGCCATCCTGAGCGTCAGCGACAACGGCATCGGTATCGCGCCCGAGAACGTCTCCAAGATCTTTACCCCGTTTTACACCAGCAAGGAAGCAAGCAAGGGGACCGGACTCGGTCTCTCGGTCAGCCTGGGCATCGCCGAATCGCACCACGGTGACATCGAGGTGGAGAGCACCTTGGGGCAGGGGAGTCGTTTCAGTCTCGTACTGCCGGTAGATGAAAGTAACGATAATTAGTTGGGAGCAGGCCGTGACAGAATCTCAAATGCAAATCCTGATAATTGACGACGAACGGGACGTATGCACCTTTTTTCGGCGCCTTCTGACGCGCAAAGGGTACCAGGTGGTCACCGCGGCCAACGAGCCCGAGGCCCTGGCGGCGCTGGAGGCGGAGCATTTCAGTGTCGCCCTGGTCGACCTGAAGCTTCCGGACACGGACGGCATCACGCTCCTTGAGATCATCAAGGCCAGGCAGCCTTCCTGCGAAGTGATCATCATGACCGGCTACTCGACGGTCAAGACCGCGGTCACCGCCATGCAACTGGGCGCCTACGAGTACCTCGAAAAACCCTTCGACGACATCGACCAGATCGAAGCGATGATCGAGCGGGCCGCCGGGGCGGGCGCCGTGCTCGGCCGGGGTCTCGCCGCAGCCGACGAGTGGGCCGAGGTCGCCCAGGGGGTAGGCTTCCGCGTCGGGGTATCTCCGCCCATGAAGCGCATGGTGTCGCTGGCCTACAAGGTGGCCGGCAAGGATATCTCCGTCTTGATCCAGGGGAAGACCGGCACCGGCAAGGAAGTGCTGGCGCGTTTCATTCATGCCGCCTCCGCGCGGGCAGGACAACCCTTCATCCCGGTCAACTGCGGCGCACTTCCCGAGAACCTGTTGGAGAGCGAGCTCTTTGGTCACGAGAAGGGCGCCTTCACCGGTGCCAACCAGACCAGGCGCGGCATCTTCGAGTTGGCCAATAACGGTACTCTGCTTCTGGACGAGATTGGCGACGCCACCCCGCAGATCCAGGTGAAGCTGTTGCGGGTACTGGAGACCGGAGAGTTCATGAGGGTAGGGGGGGAACGCCCCATCAAGACCGACGTGAGGGTGATAGCCGCCACCAACGTCGACTTGGAGCAGGCCATCAAGGAGAAGACCTTCCGCGAGGATCTCTTTTACCGCCTCAATGTGGTGCGCCTGGAGATACCGTCCCTTGCCGAACGTCACGAGGACATCCCGCTTCTGGCCGAGCACTTCGTGCAGCAGTTGAACCGTGAACTCAGGCTGTCACCCGCCACCGTGCGCCTGTTGCAGGGGTACTCATGGCCGGGCAACATCCGCGAGCTCGCTAACGTAATGCGGCGCGCGGTGGTTATCTGTAACGGCGACACCATCCTTCCCGAGCACCTGGGGGGGACCTTCCTGGCGGGACCCTCCGCTACGGTTCGTTCGTCCGCCCAGCCGGCGCAGCGTTTTGCCGAGCCCCAGTCGTCCCCGACCGGGACCGACCTCCTCGAGCAGTGCAGAAGCTGTGACAGCCTGGACCGTCTGGGTGCGGACGAGTTGACCGGAATGCTGGCCTCTCTGCGCCAGGCTCAGTCCAACCTGCTTGCGGTGATGCGCAAGAAGAAGATCGTGCCGCCGCTACATGCCCTGAAGGACTCTGAGGCCGAGACCATCAAGGAGGCGCTGGCCCAGTACGACGGCAACATCACCGAAGCCGCCAAGGCCCTCGGCATTGCGCGCAATACGCTCTATAGGAAGATGAAGGAGCTGGATCTTCCCGGCCGGTAGTCTTCCCCCTCCCTGTCCCTCCCCCTCCGGGGGAGGGGACGTCGCGCCGGTCATCTCTCTTAAACTTGTCCTCTTCTCCGTCCTAACTCCGCCCATTAACTCCTCCCCCCGGAGGGGGGAGGTTGGGAGGGGGGGCTTCACCCACCATTGCAAACACCCCTCACTTTCTGATAATAGATGTGCTTGCCGGCAGCGTGTGCCGCCGGAAATACTTTCCAGGGGGGCCTTGTCTTGCAGGCCAAACATCTGAAACGTCTAGACTCACTTGCCGGTCCGCTGCTCGCCCGGCTTCTGCCGCGCCGGAAAAAGCCCGCCACGGCCGTGGCTCCCGGTTCGGCCCTTATCATCCGTCCCGGCGGTATCGGCGACGCTGTCCTGCTCATCCCCATGCTGCGTGCTCTCCAGGACGCTTATCCCTTGTACCGCATCGACATCCTCGCTGAGCGTAGAAATTCCGCCGCCTTCGAATTCAGCCCCGGGCTCCATGCTGTCCATTGCTACGACGAACCTGGCGAACTGCGTGCCGTCCTTAAGAACCGCTATGACCTGGTGATCGACACCGAACAGTGGTACCGGCTTTCCGCGTTGGTCTCACGCCTGATACGCTGCCGCCGCTCCATCGGCTTTGCTACCAACGAGCGCAAGCGGCTCTTCACAGATGCCGTCCCCTACGACCTGGGGGAGTATGAAGCCTTTTCCTTCTTCCGGCTGCTGGCCCCCCTGGGGATTCCGGCGCCGGGTCAGATTGCCGTCCCCTTTCTCGACATCCCTGCCGCAGCACAGGAGCGCGCCGGGGCCCTTTTGGCCCGTCTCGGCGAGCAACCATTCGTCGCCATTTTCCCCGGAGCCAGCGTGCAGCGCAAAGAGTGGGGTGGAGTGAGGTTTCGCCAGGTAGCAGCGTCTGTTGCGTTGGCGGGACACGCAACGGTCGTCGTTGGCGGAAAAGAGGATGATGACGTCGCCGACGCCATCGCCCGGGCCACCGGTGCCATTAATTTGGCAGGTCGCACGAGCCTTGCCGAGACAGCCGCGGTGATCGCGGCCGCCAAAGTCCTTCTTACCGGCGATTCCGGGCTATTGCATATCGCAGCAGGACTTGGCACGCGGACCTTGTCACTCTTCGGCCCCAGCGATGCCGTGAAATGGGCTCCTAAAGGGGAGGGCCACCGCGCTTTTGCCTCCTCACTACCCTGTGCCCCCTGCGCCAAGTGGGGCACCATCCCCCCCTGCGCCCACGAGGGGAGCTGTATCGACGCCGATCCCGCAGAAGTGGCTCGGGCGCTAATTCAGATGCTTAGGGAAGAGTGAGGTCATCCCGGACATTCTCCAATGAGAAAAATTCATGTGCACGAAACAAAAGCCTTGACTTTGAAATGGCGAATTGGTACAACGTCCAAGTTCCACGAAGCAGCAGCAAAAACAGGCGCGTAGCTCAGGGGTAGAGCACTAGCTCGACACGCTAGGGGTCGGCGGTTCGAAACCGCCCGCGCCTACCAATCAAAAGAGACCTTCAGTACGAGGTTCGACGGAGGCATCGAGTTTCGATGCCTCTTTCTGTTTTGCCAACAGTTTTTCAAAAAGGGGTCTTGCATGAACGAGATTAAGGTCACGCTCCCGGACGGTTCCCAAAGGCCCTTGCCTGCAGGCTCCTCCATCTTCGATCTGGCCGCCTCCATCGGAGCGGGTCTCGCCAAGGCTGCCATCGCCGGCAAAATCGACGGCAACCTGGTCGATCTCAACGCCAAGCTCGCCGACGGCGCCAAGGTTGAGATCATTACCGAGAAAAGCCCTGAGGCGCTCGAGATCATCAGGCACTCGACCTCGCATCTCATGGCGCAGGCGGTGAAGGCTTTATTCCCGCAGGCCAAGGTGACCATCGGCCCCGCCATCGAGACCGGTTTCTACTACGATTTCGACGTCGATCATCCTTTCACCCCGGAGGACCTCGAGAAGATCGAGGCCAAGATGCGCGAGCTTGCCAAGGCCGATCTCAAGATCGAGCGTTCCGAGCTCTCCAGCGCCGAGGCGATCGAGCTGTTCAAGAAGATGGGCGAAGACTACAAGGTCGAGCTGATCGAGGACCTCGGTGCCGACCAGGTCTCCCTGTACACTCAGGGCGACTTCGCCGACCTCTGCCGCGGTCCGCACCTCCCCAAGACCTCCTTCTGCAAGGCGTTCAAGCTTACCTCCATCGCCGGCGCCTACTGGCGCGGTGACGAGAAGCGCGCCATGCTGCAGCGCGTCTACGGCACCGCTTTCGCCGACAAGAAAGAGCTGGACGCCTATCTGGAGCGCATCGAAGAAGCCAAGAAGCGCGACCACAGGAAGCTGGGCAAGGAGCTCGATCTCTTCTCCTTCAACGACGAGGTCGGCGCGGGCCTGGTGATCTGGCATCCGAAAGGGGCCATGCTGCGCACCATCCTCGAGGACTTCGAGCGCAAAGAACACTTGAAGCGCGGCTACGATATCGTTCTGGGACCCCAGATCCTGAAGACCGAGCTCTGGCAGCGTTCCGGTCACTACGAGAACTACCGCGAGAACATGTACTTCACCACCGTGGACGAGCAGGGGTACGGCGTCAAGCCGATGAACTGCCTGGCCCACATGATGATCTACCGCTCGCAGCTTCGCTCCTACCGTGACCTGCCGCTGCGCTACTTCGAGCTGGGCACCGTACACCGCCACGAGAGGGCAGGGGTTCTGCACGGCCTGCTGCGCGTGCGCGGCTTCACCCAGGACGACGCGCACATCCTGTGCACCCCGGACCAGCTCGACGCCGAGATCAAGGGCGTCATCCAGTTCGTCACCGAGGTGATGGGGATCTTCGGCTTCGAGTTCGAGATGGAACTTTCCACCCGTCCCGAGAAGTCGATCGGTTCCGACGAGGCGTGGGAGATGGCCACCAGCGCCCTCCTGAACGCACTCAAGGACTCCGGCCGCCCCTACGAAATCAACGAGGGTGACGGCGCCTTCTACGGTCCCAAGATCGACATCAAGCTGCGCGACGCACTTGACAGAAGATGGCAATGTGCTACTATCCAGTGCGATTTTACCCTCCCGGAGCGTTTCGACCTCACCTACGTGGACGCGGACGGTGAGAAAAAGCGCCCCGTCATGGTGCACAGGGTCATCCTGGGCGCCATCGAGCGCTTCATCGGTGTCCTCATCGAGCACTTCGCCGGAAACTTCCCGACTTGGTTGGCACCGGTTCAGGCGACCGTTCTCACGGTTACCGACAACCAGATCCCTTACGCACAGGCTGCGTTCGACAAGCTGCGCGCGGCGGGCGTCAGGGTCCAGAAGGATTTCAGAAACGAAAAGCTGGGCTTCAAGATCCGCGAAGCGCAGCTGCAGAAGATACCGTACATGCTGGTCGTGGGTGACAAGGAGGTCGAAGCCGGCCTGCTCGCCCCGCGCTTCCGCGATGGCAAGAATCTCGATGCGATGACCCCCGAACAGTTCATCGCGTTCATAGAAAACGAAGTCAAAACCTACAAATAGGAGGTGGCGTCATAGCTAAACCTACAGTAAACATCAATCAGACCATCAGGGCCAAAGAGGTAAGGGTAGTAGGTGCCGACAGTGAGCAGCTTGGTATTCTTCCGCTTCGCGAGGCTCTGGCGTTGGCTGAGAGTCAGCAATTGGATCTGGTAGAGGTTTCGCCGACAGCCGTTCCCCCTGTCTGCCGTATCATGGATTACGGCAAGTTCAAATATCAGCAGGCTAAGAAGCAGGCTGAAGCGAAGAAGAAACAGGTACAGGTCGAGCTCAAAGAGGTTAAGCTTCGTCCCAAGACCGATACGCACGACCTTGAATTCAAGGTGAAGCACGTACGCCGTTTCCTGGAAGAAGGGAACAAGGCAAAGATAACCGTCGTTTTCCGCGGGCGCGAAATCACGCACCAGGAACTCGGCATGGCCGCATTGGAAAAAGTTGCCGCCGAACTGGCCGACATCGGTTTGGTAGAGGTACGGCAGAAGATGGAAGGGCGCAGCATGTTCATGATCGTCGCCCCCAAAGTGAAAAAATAAACACCACCAACAAAGGAGTAGTAAAACAATGCCTAAAATGAAGACCCATAGGGGCGCCGCCAAGCGTTTCAGCAAGACCGGCACAGGCAAAATCAAGATGGCCCACGCCTTCACCAGCCACATCCTGACCTCCAAGACCAGGAAGACCAAGCGCAACCTCCGCAAAAGCGGCATCGTAGCGGCTTCCGATCACAAGAACATCTGCTGCCTCATCCCCTACAAGTAACTGGGGCCAGGGACTAGGGACTAGGGGCTAGCTTAACCTGGTTACCGGGAACTAGGACCGGAGACTTGAATAACACTTATGACCATGGATGGAGCGTGTCGCCCTTTGTCCCTGGTTTACCGAAGTCCGAGAACCGTGAGGAAACGTCTCCCCTTGCGGATCCGGCTAATTTAAAAACCAGAAGGAGTTCGTATGCCAAGAGTAAAGCGCGGTTTTAAAGCGAGACAGAGAAGAAACAAGGTATTGAAACTTGCCAAGGGCTACCGCGGCGCAAGGAGCAAATTGTTCAGGAGCGCCACCGAAGCGGTGGATCGCGCACTGAACTATGCGTTCAGGGACAGAAGGGTGAAAAAGAGGGACTTCAGGGCTCTCTGGATCACCAGGATCAACGCAGCGGCAAGGATCAACGGCCTTTCCTACAGCAAGCTGATCCACGGTCTCAAACTCGCCAATGTCGAGATCGACAGGAAAGTGATGGCCGACCTGGCCGTTTCCGATCCCAAAGGTTTCGCAGCTATCGCGGCAGCAGCCAAAGCAAAATTTTAATACATACCGCGGGCATAAAAAGAAATGGGATAGCGATGTCCCATTTCTTTTTTTTATCCGCAATAGGGCGATTGCAATGAAGGAACAACTCGAAGCACTTTTACAAGAGGCACTTGCCGAGCTTTCTCAGGCCTCCACGGAAGAGGGGCTGCAGGAACTGAGGGTCAAGTACCTGGGCAAGAAGGGGGCCATCACCGGCGTCATGAAAGGGCTGGGCGCACTCACTCCCGAGGAGCGTCCCCTGGTGGGCCAGGTGGTGAACACGGTCAAAGCGAAACTCGAGGAGACCCTGGACGCGCGCGGCGCCGAGATCCGTGCCGCCGTCAAGGCGCAGCGGCTTGCCGCCGAGAAGATCGACGTGACGCTGCCCGGCCGCAAGCGTCCCCTGGGGTCCAAGCACCCGATCACCCTGGTGACCGAGGAGATCTGCTCCATCTTCGCAGCGCTTGGCTTTGCCGTTGCCGAAGGTCCCGAGGTCGAACTCGACTTCTACAACTTCGAGGCGCTGAACCTCCCCAAGGATCACCCCGCGCGCGACATGCAGGACACCTTCTACTTCGGCGAGAGCGTGCTCTTGAGGACCCATACCTCCCCGGTCCAGATCCGTACCATGCTGAAGCAGCCGCCGCCGGTGCGCATCATCGCGCCGGGCACCGTGTACCGCTGCGACTCCGACGCCACCCATTCGCCCATGTTCCACCAGATCGAGGGGCTTATGGTCGACAAGGGGATCACCTTCGGCGACCTGAAGGGTATCCTGACCCTGTTCATCAGCCAGCTCTTCGGCAAGGACATCGGCGTCAGGCTGCGTCCCTCCTTCTTCCCGTTCACCGAGCCTTCCGCCGAGGTCGACATCGCCTGCGTCATCTGCCGCGGCAAGGGGTGCCGGGTCTGCAAGGAGACCGGCTGGCTCGAGATCCTCGGCTCCGGCATGGTCGACCCCGAGGTGTACCGCCACGTCGGCTACGACTCGGAAAAGTACACCGGGTTCGCCTTCGGCATGGGGATCGAGAGGATCGCGATGCTTAAGTACGGCATCGCCGACATGCGGCTGCTCTTCGAGAACGACCTCAGGTTCCTGAAGCAGTTCTAAAAGGCATTGAACAGGGATAAAAGGGATAAATGGGATGAAAAGCTTATTTAGTTTTTGCCGTTATCCCCTGCATCCCTTTTATCCCTGTTACTAGATTTTCCATTCTAAGGAATCGCTATGATAGTTACCTATAACTGGATCAAGGAATTCGTCGATTGCGACCTGCCGGCTGCGGAACTGTCGCACCTGCTCACCATGCTCGGCCTCGAGGTCGAACGCATGGAAGAGGTGGGCGGCGGCATGGACGACGTGGTGGTCGCGCAAGTGGTGGAGAAGAACCAGCACCCCAACGCCGACAAGCTCTCCCTGTGCAAGGTCGATAACGGCAAGGAGATCCTCGACGTGGTCTGCGGCGCGCAGAACTTCAAGGCAGGCGACAAGGTCGCCCTGGCCCAGATCGGTGCGACCCTTCCCGGCGACTTCAAGATCAAGCGCTCCAAGATCCGCGGCGAAGAGTCCTGCGGCATGCTCTGCTCCGAGAAGGAACTCGCGCTTTCCACCGAGTCCTCCGGCATCATGATCCTCCCCGAAGATTTCAAGATCGGCACCCCGCTCTTCGATGCGCTCGGCACCAAGGACGTCATCTTCGAGATCGGGCTCACCCCCAACCGCGCCGACTGCCTGAGCGTGGTCGGTATCGCCCGTGAAGTCGCCGCCAAGCTGGGCAAGAAGGTGCATTACCCGGGACTCGATGTCGACGAGACCGGCGCCCCTATCGACGGCATTGCCAGCGTCGAGATCCTCGCTCCCGAACTCTGCCCGCGCTACACTGCGCGTCACATCACCGGCTGCACCCTGGCAGATTCCCCCGCCTGGCTTGCCAACCGTCTCATGGCCGCCGGCATCCGCTCCATCAACAACATCGTTGACGTGACCAACTACGTGCTCCTTGAGTACGGGCACCCGCTGCACGCCTTCGACTTCAAGCTCCTGGCTGGCGGTAAGATCGTGGTCGCCGCTGCGGGTGAGGGTGAAAAGTTCGGCACGCTGGACGGGCAGGAGCGCGAACTTACCGCCACCGACCTCACCATCCGCGACGGCGCAAAAGCTGTTGCGCTGGCCGGCATCATGGGGGGCGGCAATTCCGAGATAGGGGAGGGGACCACCGAAGTGCTCCTGGAGAGCGCCTACTTCAACCCCTCTGCCATCCGCAAGACCTCCAAGCGCTTGGGCATCCACACCGAGTCCTCGCACCGCTTCGAGCGCGGCGCCGACATCGCGGGCCTCACCCGTGCGCTTGATCGCGCCGCACAGCTGATCGCCGAGCTTTCGGGCGGCAAGGTGGCCAAGGGCGTCATCGACGTCTACCCGGTGCCGGTCGAGCCACGCGTCATCACGGCGCGCCTGGCCCGCATCAACGCCGTATCCGGCCTCGCTCTTGGTGCTGACGAGGTTGAGGACATCTTCCGCCGCCTCGAGTTCGAGGTGACCCAGGCCGAGCCGGGCGTATTCCAGGTCAAGGTGCCGCTGTTCCGCGTCGACCTGGAGCGCGAGATCGACCTGGTCGAGGAAGTGGTGCGTCTGAACGGGTTCGACAAGGTCCCGGCCACCCTGCCGCAGGCCTCGGTCTTTTCCGATCTCCCCTCTGACGCCCAGCGTCTTGCCGCTAAGGTGAAAGACCTCCTGGTTGCCCATGGCCTGAACGAGGTGATCAACTATAGCTTCGTCGCCCCGTCCTCCTGCGAGAAGATCCTGTTGCCGGAAGGGGATCTGCGCAGCAACGGCATGGTGCTCCTGAACCCGATCTCCGACGAGCTTTCGGTAATGCGTACCACCATGCTCCCTGGCCTTTTGGATACCGCGGTCAAGAACGTGAGCTTCCGCACGCTCAACCTGCGCATCTTCGAGATGCGCCGCATCTACCTCCCCGTGGAAGGGGAGGAACTGCCGCAAGAGCCGCTCTACATCTCCGCGCTCTTAACCGGCAGGCGTGACCTGGAAGGGTGGAACCAGGGCAAGGACGAGATCGACTTCTTCGACGTGAAGGGGATCGCCGAGAACCTCCTCGCCGAGCTTAACGTCGGAGGCGTCAACTTCAGCGCCGAGGATCTCGACCCGTACTACCACCCGGGCAAGTCCTGCCGCATCCTCTCCGGCAAGAAGGTTCTGGGCTCCCTGGGAGAGCTGCACCCGACTGTGCAGGAGAACTACGGCATCGCGACGCCGCTGTACTACCTCGAACTCAACTTCGAGGCGCTCCTTGCCTGCCGCAAGAAGCAGGGTGCCGCCCAGGTCCCTTCGCGCTTCCCGTCCACCTTCCGCGACATCGCCATGCTGCTCCCCCGGGAACTGCCGGTTGCCGACGTGGTTTCCTGCGTCAATGGCGTCAAGGCACCGGAGCTGGAAGGGGTGGAAATCTTCGATCTCTACATGGGCGGCAACATCGCGTCTCATGAAAAGAGTGTCGCTATTCGCGTCCGTTACGGCTCCAAGGAAAGGACCCTGACCGACGACGAAGTGACCCGTCTGCACCAGAGGGTTATTGATGCGCTGCAGAAAAAATTAAATGTTTCGTTCAGATAAAAACGGTTGCGAAATCGAAAACGCTATGGTATTAGATTAAGCCGCTGTTGAGAACACACTGAAATGCTTCACCTGTTGAGGGGATTATGACCAAAGCGGACATCGTAGAAAAAATTTATGAGAAGGTCGGTTTCTCCAAAAAAGAATCCGCCGAACTCGTTGAGACGGTCTTCGACCTCATTAAAACCACTCTTGAAGACGGCGATAAAATCAAGATTGCCGGGTTCGGCAACTTCGTAGTGAAAGAGAAGTCCGATCGTCGTGGCAGGAACCCGCAGACCGGCGAGGAGATCACCATCGTGGCTCGCAAGATCCTCACTTTCAAGCCGAGCCAGGTTCTCAAGAGCGCGATCAACAGCCAGTAACGATGATTACCGGGATCCCGGACAAGCATTACCTGAGGATCGGCGAGGTTTCCGCCCTGACGGGACTTCCCACCTCGGTCTTGCGCTTCTGGGAGACCGAGTTTTCCTCCCTGGCTCCCAAGAAGAGCAGCAGCGGCCAGAGGCTCTACACCAGGAAGGATGTGGAGTTGGTCGCACAGATCAAAGAACTCCTGTACGTTGAAAAGCTCACCATAGAGGGGGCGAGGCAGCGTCTGGAGGGGAAGAAAAAGTACCGAAAATCTGACCTTTCCGGCGAAACGCTTGCGGCGCTGCTTCATGACGTGAAGCTGGAACTGACCAGTTTGAGGGATCAGTTGTAATTATCAGGTTTAATCGGTGCGTAGCGCAGCCTGGTAGCGCACTAGACTGGGGGTCTAGTGGTCGCTGGTTCGAATCCAGTCGCACCGACCATTTTAAACAGCCACTCGGGACATCTCCCGGGTGGCTGTTTTGTTTTTTGGCAGCTTCCTTCCCTTCCTGCTTCCGGATTGACTCTATTTCAACTTTGACTAAAATGATCTCCATACTAATGGAGGGGCTGTGAAATCTCTAGTTTTCGCTGTGCTGTTCCTCTTCTATTCGACCCAAGCCCATTCCCAGGACCAGGATCTGCGTCTGTCGGTTGCACAATCGTTGCTTGATTCAGCCAACCCGCGCATGTACACGGTCCTCACCAAGATCCGCGCTGAGCTTGCCAGGAGATCCGGCATCGGCATTACGTTCGTGCAACTGCCGCAGGCCCGGGCGATACAGTACGCAAACGACGGAATAACCGACGGAGACTTTGGGCGGGCAAAAGAAGTCTTGCCCTTGTATCCCAATCTGGTACTCGTTCCTGAGCCGCTGCTGACCCTTAAAATCATTGCCATCAGCAAAACGAAAGGTAACCTGGCGGTTACCTGGGACTCTTTGAAAGATGAACGGGTTGTCGGTGTCTTGGGGTCGCGCTTGACCAGTTCCATGCTCAACGGGAAATCCCGAAAGGGAAGCTATACCGAGGTCTCCGGCAGTGAACCTGTGATCATAGAAATGCTCTTGCGGGATCGGGCCGATTTCGGCGTCGGCACCGATTTTCTGCTGATGCCTGCACTTAAAAGGTATGATCCTGCACACCAACTGCACGTCCACAGCCCCCCTCTGGGAACGTATTCTATGCATATTCTGTTGCACAAGGACAGGATGGGAGCTGTCCGAAAGCTGGATAGTGCTTTGAAGTCCATGAAGAACGACGGAACCCTCAGCAACCTCCTGCGCGGTGTTGGCAGTCAGTGACAATCTTCACTCTGCATCCTTCTCATCTTCGTAACCCTACCGCACATTCATTCTTGTTCACCACTGGTTCTTTCTTTGTAAGGCTGGCACTATCACAATGTCCTATTGTCTTTCCTGTTGCTGACGCCTTGTGATGTTTGAGGGGATTGCTCCATAACTTGCTGTTGACTATGTATCGTACTAAGTATATCTTGCTCCCCTGGCGTGCATTCGGCGCACAGGTGCTTGCTTGCGCTGATAACAGCAATGGGATTAATCGCAGGCAGCGCAAGTCCCGACGGGGTGAGTATGGCACCCTCTGGTTTGCGTAACGTGCTACTTCATTGTTTCGTACTACCCATGCCTCATAGATGTGCCCGGCTGATTGGTGCTGGTTTCGAATTCAATCGGCATCGACTAGTTCTATCAGCCGCTCGGGAGTTTTCCCCGGTGGCTGATTCAGTTTTAACCGACAGTGTGGTATGTTTATCACTTGTCAGTGCCCCGAGGGCGCCCCTGGTGGCCACGTGTCTTTCCGTGCGTCGCTGCTGAGGCAAACGATGGAGATTTTCTCCTGATGACCGATCATACACGGCAGCTCATCGCGTGCCATGACTGTGACTTGTTGCAGCGCGATATACAGTTGAACCCCGGCTGCTATGCCAGTTGCCCGCGCTGCGGCGCCGTTTTGTACCGCAACGCCACTGACAGCGTCGATCGCACCCTCGCCTACACCCTGGCCGCGGCCATGGTTTTCCTCGGCGCGAATGTGTTCCCTATCTTCAGCATCGAGGTGCAGGGGGACCGCAGCGCCATCACCCTGTTTGGGGCCGTCCTTTCCCTGTGGGACCAGCATATGAAAAGTATCTCGCTGCTCGTGTTCCTCACCGCTATGGTTGCCCCCGCCGTGGAACTGATCTCGATCACCTACCTGCTGTTGCCGCTCAAGCTGGGCAAAGTCCCCCCGAGCTATCCGCTGTTCATGCGCGTGCTCCAGGTTCTGCAGCCGTGGGGCATGGTGGAGGTGCTCATGCTGGGGGTTCTGGTCTCGCTGGTGAAGCTCACCAACAACTTTCGCGTCATTCCCGGGATGGCGCTTTGGTCCTTCGCCGTCCTGACCCTGCTTCTTGCTGCCGCGGCCGCATCCTTCAATGCCCGCGACGTGTGGGCGCAACTGGACGCCACGTGGCAAGGGCAGGCTAAGCCGTGACCGCACCGGCTCCCATTGCGGCATCACGGGGGCTGTGCTCGTGCCATGTCTGCCAGCTGGTCTCGCGACGCGACCAGCGGGCGCAGGTGGCGCACTGCCCGCGTTGCGGCGCCCGGCTCCATTTCCGCAGACCGGGCAGCGTGCAGCGCTGCTGGGCGCTGATTATCGCGTCATACATCCTCTACATACCGGCCAATGCCCTTGTCATGATGGAAACCGGCTCCCTGATCAGCTATCGCAAGGACACCATCGTCAGCGGGGTGGTGCACCTGTGGAGGACCGGTTCCTGGATGATCGCGGTGATCGTTTTCGTAGCGAGCGTGGCCATTCCGCTCTTGAAACTTTTTTCGCTTACCCTGCTGCTTATATCCGTGCAGCGCCGCTCGACCTGGAGCCCGCGCCAGCGTACCCGCCTGTACCGGCTGGTGGAGGCGGTGGGGCGCTGGTCCATGCTCGACATCTACGTGGTAACCCTGCTAGCCGCGCTGGTGCAACTTGGTTCCATGGCCACGGTCAAGGCCGGGCCTGCCGCGGTGGCCTTCGGTGCGGTGGTGGTGCTCACCATGTTCGCCACCATGGAGTTTGACCCTCGCCTGATTTGGGACCCGCTGCAGAAAGAGGAGTTTCATGACTGACAGACACAATGAGATGCAGGACATACCGGAAGCGGTTAGCGAACCAAGACGCCGCTTCTCGGTCCAGCTGGTCTGGATCATCCCCATCGTGGCCGCCATCATCGGCCTTTCCATCGCCGCCAAGGCCTGGATCGACCGGGGCGAGACCATCACCATCTCCTTCAAGACCGGCGAGGGGCTGGAAGCCGGCAAGACCAAGTTGAAGTACAAAGACGTCATGATCGGCGAGGTGAAATCCATCGCCATCTCCAACGACCGCTCCCACGTCGTGGTCACCGCCGAGGTCTCCAAGGATGCCAAGGGACTCATGGTCAAGGACACCCGTTTCTGGGTTGTGCGCGCCCGCATTTCCGGCGGCAACGTCACCGGTTTGACCACCTTGTTGGGCGGCTCCTATATCGGCGTCGAGGCGGGTGCGTCCACCGAGCTGCGTGACCACTTCGTAGGGCTTGAGTCCCCGCCGGCGGTCTCCATGGACGTCCCCGGTCGACAGTTCGTGCTTCACACCGACGACGTTGGCTCGCTCTACACCGGTTCCCCGGTTTTTTTCAGGCGCATGCAGGTCGGCCAGGTGATCGCCACCGACCTCGACAAAGACGGCAAGGGCGTTTCCGTCCGGATTTTCATCCGCTCGCCCTACGACCGTTTCGTTACTACCGACACCTTTTTCTGGCACGCGAGCGGTGTCGATCTCTCCGTCTCCCCCAACGGGGTCAAGCTCAACACGGAATCGATGCTGGCTGTCCTCCTGGGGGGGATTTCTTTCGAACAGCGCCCCAATGCGCCGGAAACCCAGGCGGCGCCCGCCAATACCGCCTACACCCTCTATGCGACCCATGACGAGGCGCTGAAAAACTCGGTGGTATCTGAGAAATTCGCGCTGCAGTTCCGCGAATCGGTGCGAGGTCTTGCCGTTGGCGCACCGGTCGATTTGCGCGGTGTCACCGTGGGTGAGGTCACCAACATCGACGTGACGCTGGATCGATCCCGCTCCGATTTTTCAGTTGCGGTCGAGATTCAGTTTTATCCAGAACACCTGCTCTCCCATCTGCACGCGGGGAGGGAAGGGCTGCTGCCGTCTCCTGGCAGCGTCCAGACCCACAAGCTTCTCGACGACCTGGTGGCGCACGGTTTCCGGGCCCAGATCAAAAGCGGCAGCCTGTTGACCGGTCAGCTCTACGTAGCCCTCGATTTTGTCCCCGGCGCGCGCCCGGCCAGGATCGACTGGAATGCTGCCCCGCCGCGCTTCCCGACCGTGCCCGGATCTATGGAGAAGCTGCAGAAGAACCTGACCGAGATCGTCCAGAAAATAGAGAAACTCCCCCTGGAGAAATTGGCCGGCGATGCCGGTCATACTCTGCGTTCGCTGGACGACACGCTAAAGAGCGCAGACCAGTTGCTCAAGAACATGGATCGCTCGCTAGTGCCGGAGGCAAAATCGGTGCTGACCGAAACCAGGACTACGCTTGAAGACGTCAGGAAGACGTTGACCGAGGCCAGAGGCACCTTGGGCGGGGCCAGCCAGGTCCTCTCCGCCGATGCCCCGGTGCAGGTCGATCTGCGCGACACCATGCGCGAGGTGTCCCGCGCGGCCCAGTCTCTGCGGGTGCTCGGGGATTACCTTGAACAGCACCCGGAAGCGCTGATCCGCGGCAAAAAGGAGGAAAAGTAACCATGCGCAGGACATCAGCCTTCTTCGCCCTCGTCGCCGCCTTGCTTCTTGTCTCCGCCTGCAGCAGGTCGCCGCGGGTCACCTTTTACACGCTGACCCCCGTGGCTGCTGCTGGCGCCGTGCAGCAGAACTTCTCCAGCGCCGTCGCCGTCGGCCCGGTCACTATCCCGGAACTGGTCAACCGGCCGCAACTGGTGGTGCGCCTGGCGCCCAACCGCGTTGACGTCCTCGAATCGCACCGCTGGGCAGAGCCGCTCAAAAACGAGATCCCGCGCCTCTTGGCGCAGGACCTCTCTCCGCTGCTCGGCTCAAGCCGCGTCTTCGCCTACGACCAAGTATCCGCCGCCGCGGCACAATACCGCGTACTGGTGGATATCGTGCGCCTGGACACGGTCCCCGGCGACAGTGTCACCATCGAGGCGGGTTGGGTGGTGCGCGGCGCCGGGAACGGCAGGAGGGAAGGGCGGGCCGTGATTCGGGAAAAAGTGGCCGGTTCCGATTATGAGGCCGTGGCCGCAGCATTCAGCCGTGCCCTGGCCGGTTTGAGCGCCGAGGTGGCGAAGAGCGTGCGCAGTGAGGCTGCCGGCGCCAAGTAGCGCCTGCCGGACGTGATGGTATGCTGAAGCGTGCCCGGCGCTGAGCCGGAAGGAGGCGGTATGCTGATCCTGGCAGGGGATGTGGGTGGGACCACGACGCGACTTGCCTATTTCGAGGCGGACGCCGCCGGACTCACCGTTCTTTATCACGCACAGTACAAAAGCACGGCTCACGGCAGTCTTGCCGAGATACTGCGCCACTTTTCCCTGCAACACGGCATCGTTGCCGAACGCGCCTGTCTCGGCATCGCCGGTCCCATCATCGAGGGACGTGTCCGCACCCCCAACCTCCCCTGGAGCATCGACAGCTCCGATCTGGTCCAAACCCTGGGCATCTCCGATGTGCGCCTGATCAACGACCTGGAAGCCAACACCTACGGCATCGCCGCGCTGAAGCAGGACGACCTGTTCACCCTCAACGCCGGGACTCCTCGCCCCGATGGCACCATCGCCGTCGTTTCCGCCGGTACCGGGCTGGGCGAATCGCTGGCCTACTGGGACGGCGATACGCACCGGCCGCTCCCCTCGGAGGCGGGTCACGCAGATTTCGCGGCACGCAACGACCTGGAGGCGGAGCTGCTGCTATATCTGCAAGGCAAGCATGGCCGGGTCAGTTACGAACGGGTCCTTTCCGGGCCCGGCCTGCACGACATCTACCGCTTTCTGCGCGATCGGCGCTACTACGACGAGCAGCCCGCCGTGGTCGAAGCCATGGGGAGCCAGGATCCACCCGCCGTGATCACCCGTGCCGCCCTCAAGGGGAGCTGCCCCATGTGCGCCAAAGCGGTAGACCTGTTTATCGGCGTCTACGGCGCGGAGGCGGGAAATGCCGCCCTCAGGTTCCTCGCCACTGGTGGCGTCTACCTGGGCGGTGGCATCGCCCCCAAGATCCTCGACCTGCTCAAGAGTGCCACCTTCATGGTCGCCTTTACTGCCAAGGGAAGACTGAGCCCGCTGGTACAGTCGATCCCGGTACACGTCATCCTCAACGAGGATACTGCTCTTCTCGGTGCGGGGCGGGCGGCGTTTTACGCCCGTTGATCTTTGTTACCGATCGTATTCGCATAACTTTCTTTTCCGTCCCCCCCTTCATTGTTTACTCCAACACAGCTTTAGATCAATGCAAAGCTCAAAGCATGGATACCACGATCGAAGCACCTTTTTCCAATTCTGAATGATTCTTATTCTAGAAAAGCTTTATTGAAGCTGAACATTATTTGTATTTTATTATTGACAATATTTTTGTCTCTGCTATTAATCACTCAATCATATTACCGAGGAGGATGATTAATGGCGACATTGGTAGAAATAGCGGCACAACTCGTCTCATCGCACGCCTCCAGCACGCCGATGACGTCGGACGAGCTTCTTGCGGAAATAGCCAAAGTACATGCAGCACTCAAAAACCTCGAAGCCGGCCAGGCGATTGAAGGTGTCGAAGAAGCACGTCCTTCAGTTTCAGTCAAGGAGGCGTTCAAGAAGAATGAAGTTGTCTGCCTTCTTTGTGGCAAGGGGGGCTTCAAAACCCTGGCACGCCACCTGAGCACAGCCCACGGCATGAAGCCCGGCGCTTACAAAAAGCAGTTCGGTATTTCCAGCAAACAGGCTCTCTCAGCAAAAAGCTACTCCGAGGCGCGTCGCAAGATGGCCCAGGACCGCGGCCTTGCCGACAATCTCGCCAAGGCACGTGAAGTGCGCATGGCTAACATAGAAGCCAAAAAAGAGGGCGTAGCCAAGCCTGCCAAGGCGGCCAAAATAGCCAAACCGGCCAAGGCAGCGGCAACCGCAAAAGCTGTCAAGGCGCCCAAGGCCGCCAAGGCACCGAAGGCTGCTCCCAAGGCGGCAGCGCCTAAGGCTGCAGCGCCCAAGGCAAAGAAGTAGGCCGACCGGGTACAATCGACACAAAACAGCACCTCCAGTCGGGGTGCTGTTTTTCGTTTGGTTGTACCCGACAAACTGTTCGATGCACACCGTGCGATAACTGGTATAGTTGTACCTTCTTATAACAACAGACAGGAGGAGTACTATGAGCAGGCTTTTGATTGTTGCATTGGTAGCGCTTTTTGCATTACCGGCCTATGCGGCCGACGAGAAGAAAGCGGACGAGCAGAAGACGTTCTATGCGATCGGGCAGGTCATGGCCCGCCAGCTTGCTATCTTTGAGATGTCTCAAGACGAGCTGGACCAAGTGATGAATGGAGTCAAAGACGGCGTCGAAAACAAGACTCCGGGATTCGACTTGGAGCCCTATAAAGCGAAGATTCAGCAACTGGCTCTTGCGCGCCGCAACGCGCAGGGTGAGAAGCTGGCAGCGAAGACCAGGGAATTCCTCGAGAAGGCGGCCAAAGAGAAGGATGCCGTTAAGACCCCGTCGGGCCTCATCTACAAGTCCCTCAGGGAAGGGACCGGCGCCAGCCCGACTGCCACTGACAAGGTTAAGGTCAACTACCGCGGCACCCTGATCGACGGTAAGGAATTTGACAGTTCCTATACCTCTGGCCGTCCCGTCGAGTTCGGGCTGAACCAGGTCATCAAATGCTGGACCGAAGGACTGCAGAAGATGAAGGTAGGGGGCAAGTCGCAGCTTATCTGTCCTGCAGACCTGGCCTACGGTGAGCGCGGTTCCGGGCTCATCCCCGCCAATGCGACACTGGTATTCGAAGTCGAGCTTCTGGATATCGTGAAGTAGTTTATGTCGTAGTTAGCAGCCGTGAGAGATGAAAAACTTTTAGCAGAGTTTTTTATTGACAAAAAAAGCGCTTTAGAATATAAAGGGTGTCTCTTGAGGCGGCGCGATAGAGCTGCTGTCAGTGAAGTAGGTATTTGACATCATTAGATTAAAGAGCTTGGCGGTGTAGCTCAGCTGGTTAGAGCACACGGCTCATATCCGTGTTGTCCGGGGTTCAAGTCCCTGCACCGCCACCATACAAAAAGAGCCTTCCGGTTACGCCGGAAGGCTCTTTTGCTTTGTGCTCAACGACGACACCTGCAGTTTTTTTTACAGGTAGTTTGAGACCTCAATCAAATTTCCATCAGGATCTCTGAAGTAGATGGAATTTATCGGACCGGTAGCGCCGGTCCTCTTTACGGGTCCCTCTTCAATGGCGACGCCGCACGATGAAAGATGGCGTTCGACCTCCGCTATGGGGATGGAACTTACCAGGCAGATATCCTGGGTTCCAGGGGCCGGTGCTTTTGCTTTAGGTTCGAACTCGTTGCCGAATTGATGCAGATTTATCTTCTGCCCGCCGAAACTCAGAGCTTTACGCCCCTCACCAAACGTTTCAACCCTCATTCCCAATACCCGCTCGTAGAACTCGCACGTCTTAGCAACGTCTGCCACCGTGAAAACCAAGTGATCAATCCGGTCAATCATAGTGCCTCCTCAAGCCGCAGGTTACGGCCACAGATCAAGACGCTTATCCATACCACTGATAGGAAATTGGGATGGTCAATATCTCAAGCCTACCCCACATCCTACTGCAGCGGCAAATCCATTTCCATCTTCAGGCCGGCAGGCGGCGCGTTTGACGCTCGCACATTCCCGCCATGCAGACGCACCGCCCGATCGGAAATAGCCAGACCGACACCAGCGCCGCCGCTTTCGCGTTCCCTGGAATCGCTGACGCGGTAAAATGGCCGGAAAATATTTACCAGTTCGGACTCAGGCACCCCCGGCCCACGGTCCAGAACCTCTATGTGAGCCCATTGTTGCCCCCCGGATACTCGCATTCTAAGTGAAACGTCTACCGCTGTGCCGACATCAGTGTACCGGGCAGCATTACGAACCAGGTTTTCCAATGCCTGCCGGAGGAGCTCCCTGTTGCCAGTTACCGGCATAGGCTCCGTCACCAACGCGACGACTCTTCTGTCACTGCTCCGCGCCTCAAAGTCCACATCGCCCGCCACTTCCTTCACCAGTTCCGCAAGATCGAATCCGGTTCTCTGCCCAATCCCCTCAGGGCTCTCCAGCCTGGTCAGCATCAGAAGATGAGCTATCAGCTCGTTCAACCGGTCCGACTCCCGCTCGATCCGCTCAAAGGGTGCGGCAAACTCCGGGCCGGCAATATCTCGGGCCAGTTCCAGTGCAACGTTGAGGCGAGCCAGTGGGGAACGCAACTCGTGCGACACGTCACGAATTAGCCGCCGGTGAGCCCCCACAAGACTCTCCGTCCGCTCAGCCATCCGGTCCACGTCGCGAGCCAGGTCGGCAATCTCATCGCGGCGGTGTACGAGGCCTTCGCCCACACGGACAGAGAGATTGCCGCCGGCAAGCTGCTGGGTTACCCGCCGCAACCGGCGCAGCGGCAGGATGGACCGGTAGAAGAATAGATACCAGGTGAGTCCGGATGAGAGCAGAACGGCCGCCAATAGGAGCGCGGCGACACCGACTGCACCCACCGCAAAAACCGCTGCAATGGTTGGTGCGGCGGCCCTCGTGTCCGGTGCCTGCCGCACATTGGAGGGTAGGGGAGCTGCCGGGACCGTGGATGACGGAACGGCTAACCTCTTAGCTGCAGGGGCAGCTAGCTTGGGCTGGGTGCCGTCGCGACCACCTGATCCGGAAATGGTGGCATGGTCCGATTCATGGCTGGGATCTGCTTTAGGCGCCTGCCCCTCAGGCGCCGCGGGACGCACCTCGCCGTTTACTCCGCGATAGGGACGACAGGCAAAGGCTGATTCCGGACCAGAGAGGCACTCTCCTGCCAGTATTTCGCCGTTGCCACGGGAGAAGGTGCATTGATCACCCTCCTGTTTCCCTGCACAAGCCTCAATGGCCGCCTTGGGAGGACGTTTCCGTGGTTCTTCGATGGAGAGGGCCGTTTCAGGTGACAAAATGGCCGCAGTTGCGGCGATCAGGGCAAGGATAGGGACAATTGCGGGCACATTCGGCTTCCTAATCACAGGGGATCCTCCACCGAGTAGTGGTAACCGATGTTGCGCACCGTCTTGATCCGCTCGCCTCCTCCAGGCAGGGGGCCAAGCTTACGCCGGAGGCTGCCCACGTGCACATCGACGCTTCGATCGTAGGCGTTTAACGTTCTTCCCATGCCTTGTCGTACCAGTTCGTCCCGGCTTACTACTTGTCCGGCCAGTCGCAGCAATACCTCCAGCAAAGCGAACTCGACCGTCGTCAGTTCTATCTTCTCCCCTGCACGAAGTACCGTCCGGGTACGGCCTATCAACTCCACGTCTCCTACAGAAAGCCGGGTAGCTTCGGGAGGCACTCCAGGAGAGGTTAAGGGGGGGGAGGTCGCGGTACGCCTGAGCACGGCGCGGATGCGTGCCACCAGTTCCCGCGGATTGAACGGTTTCGGGAGATAGTCGTCGGCACCTATCTCCAGTCCCACGATACGGTCCACATCTTCGCCACGCGCCGTCAGCATGAGGACCGGGACCGGTGACGAAGCCCGAATGCGCCGCAGCACTTCGAACCCGCTCATACCCGGGAGCATGACGTCGAGCACGACCAGCGCATGACTTCCCGCGATAGCCCGTTCAGCCCCGGCAGCGCCATTGTGAACCGCCTCGACGGCAAAACCTTCCCTGTGAAATAGATCCCGCAACAGGGAGCAGAGATCCTCATCGTCGTCGACGATCAGTATCTTTCCCGATGCAGCATCGTCAGGTTCTAATGCCACGGTTACTCCTTTGCTGGTTCAGCCGAATCCGGAGGGCGATCTTAGATGCGTTGGTCTTTGAAGCATGTCAATGGCGAACTAATTCGGCAGGGTTCGCGTGATGACTATAACTGGATTGAGCCCCTGTTGTTTGTAAAGATGTGCAAAGTTTGTCTTTCATACTTTACACAACTTTACATTTACCACCAGCACCTTAACGCACCTTACCGTTCCAAAAAGATAAGCTGAGACCACTAGGAATGCTCACGCCGTTCAATCCCTGCGGTAACGACACATCCGGGAAGGAGACATGCCATGAAAAGGTTGTCATTTAAGAGCTTAGCACTGCTGGTTATCTGCTGTTTGCTGTCCCTTATAGCAGGGTGTGGGGGCAACGCCGGTGGGAATGTCGGACTAGGTCCCAGCGGTTCAATACGGGTAGCACTTGCATGGCCAGCCCAAGGCCTAGCCAAGACCGCCTCTGCCGTCCCGGCGGGGCTGACCATCGTCAGGGTGATTGTTTCGGCGGCCGATATGGCTAATCCCATCCAGAAAGATTACACCAGCGCCAGCATAGCGGGTGATTCAGTCCTGATAAACGGAGTCCCGGTCGGCGACCAGCGAACCGTGACAGTCAAAGGGATCGATGCGGCAGGTAATGAGGCATTTCAAGGGACCAGTGCACTGGTCAGCGTCGCGGCAGGAGTGACCACCGATGCGGGAACAGTGACCCTCAATACAAAAGGGCTATCCATGAACATGATGCAGACCCTTTCTGACCAGGCGCAGTCAACAACGCTGGCCTTCTCTGCACTGGCAATGATCACGGGGAACCTTGGGGCCCAAACCTTCTTCCCGCCGGGCAAAGTAGCAGACTACACAGGGTTTCAATACTTGCGCGACAATGATCCGGACAACATGGGGCACAACACCAGCTTTCTGACCCGGGTGGCCGAGAACGTCATCTATCTGCTTGACGATCGGCAGTTCAACCAGCTCAAAGAGCTTGCCGTTGGCCAGCAGTCCCAGATCGACCAGTACGGTTACCAGCGTTTTCCATTGATGGCAGCATTCCGCAGGTTAGTTGACAACACACCTCCTGGCGGTACTACGACTTTGAGCCTGGATGCCGTTAAGGGAGCGTCAAGATCCCTCTATCTCATCGACGGGCAGATAAGCTACGACCGTGCCGTCCTCTATGCCGTCCTCTTTAGCACGTTTAATGACAGTCAGAAGGCTTATTTGGCTAACATGAAAGGCAAAGGGTGGAAGTCTTGGCCAGATACCGCCGTCGACCCGATACGGTCGGCTGTCGATGCACGCATGCGCACGCTGCCGCAAGGAACTGCCGTTGCAGTTATGACCTATGCCAGTGACCTCTATAGCTGGTTCAACGGCTCCCTCGAAGCTGATGTGTACTTTTGCCCTGAGCGGCACGGCACCTATTACGGTTCTTTCTTCATCAAGGACGCACCTGCCATCGGTCACGAGGGCTACAGCATCAACGAACAGCTAACAGCGAGCGCAGGCAGGGCCCTGAGCGATAGTTCCGCAGGTTATGTGGATGCGTCGCAAGCTTCGATCATGTCAAGTCTTGTTGATCTGCAACGGAACAACCTCTATGCCGGAAGCACCAGCATCGTCCAACTGCGCAGAGAGATAGCGATCCTCCTACGTTCCCTCATTGCAACAGGGGGGACTGACGATGGGTTAACGGTCAAAAAACAAGTCCTCGCGCTCTCCGCCACGTACGGCGAACTCGATGGCGAGAACAATTACAATTATGCCAGTGCAATGGCACGGGTATCCGCCAGTCTTACCGATGCACAAAGAGCAAAACTTACTCAACTTCGCAAAATGATTATGTCTGGAACCTACAGTGACGGAACACCTTTCGACTTCTCGTCTGCAGCGCTCTACTACCTTTACTCAACGGTTATTCCCGATGCAACTGCTGCACCCTATCTATACGATTCCTCGGCTTTCTTCCACTAGTGCCATTTGGAATGGGCTGCTGCAAAAGGGAAGGAGAGGATTACAAGGGGGCACGCTTGCGAAGTTGCAATCTCTGTTACACTCGCATCCGAACATTGCAACGTTGCAAGCCTGCCCCAAGCACCTCCAGGTCACCCGTATAACAGTCCATTATCCTAACCAGAACATTCTGAACGTCTTTCCCCACAGATTGTGAAGGCCCGTCCATGGCTTCATCTCACTGTAAAGACTGTATCGAAAAGTCTCTCACCGCAATCACAGCATATTACTCTCATTGTTTCTTTCTTATCCTGACTCCGAGGTGTTTATTGCCAATGTATGCCAAGGAGCGGTTGATGTGCACCCTGATAATGCTATAGTAATCCTCATAGCGGGGGAGGCTTTGTCATGACCAGCAAGGTGTGCAAATACCCTTCAGTTTTTTTGTCCTTTCTTCGTCCCTGCTATTGTAATGTTTTTCTGCTCCTTATGACGATGCTTATGATAGCCGTACACCAAGCATCTGCCTCCAATGCTCCCCCCCAGACTCAGCCCACTGTCCTCATCCTTTATGGTAGGGTGAGTAATCTTCAATCCAACACAACCATCAACAAGGGGTTGCTGTCCGCATTGAAAGTTGCCGGTGTCGATGAACGTTACCAGTATCAGGAGTACCTTGATCTTGCGCGTCATCCCGACCCTGACTATCGGCGCGAATTGACCCGGTTTCTGAAAATTAAATACTCGGGTGTGAGGTTCGATGCCATCATCGCCCTTCACAGAGATGCGGGAGATTTCATGCTCTCGGAAGGGCGCGAGCTTTTCAGCGACACGCCAATGGTTGCTGTTGTATCAAAACGGTTGGAAAGTATGCCGCAGGGAAAAAGGAGAATAGTTCAACTCGTTTACAGCTTAGACGCGTTCAGCACAATCAACATGGCCTTGGCATTACTCCCCGACACCAGGGAGGTTCTTGTCGTTTCAGGCGCGACCGAAGACGATGCACCTTATCTCGGAAACGCCAAAGACGCTCTTAAAAGTTACGAGAAGAAGCTTTCAGTTAAGTATCTTGCCAGCGAGTCATTGCCGGAAGTGGTAAAGGAGGTTGCCAAGGCACGAGATCACGCCATCATCCTTTATACCCGCCTTATAAAAGATGCCAGCGGTGACACCTACCTTCCAACCGCGGCCCTTGCCAAGGTATCCCAATCATCGACATCTCCCGTGTTCGGGTTGTACGACTCCCTTTTGGGGGCGGGTATCGTAGGGGGAGATCTACTTTCTTTCGAAAAGTTGGGTAAAGAGACCGGGCGCCTGGCCGGCGCCCTTATAGCCGGGCAGGCAGACCTGGAACACGTAATCAGTTTTACCGGTCATGGGCCGATGTTTGACTGGAATGAAATGCAACGGTGGGGACTTCAAAAATCCCGGCTCCCCAAAGGTAGCGTTCTGATCAACTACCGCCTGGGATTCTGGGAGCAGTACTGGAAATACGTGATTATCTCTTTGCTGTTCATTTCAGGGGAGGCAGTACTCATTCTCTATCTGATCTGGAACCGCAACAAGAGGTTCCAGGCTGAAGCCGGTCGCAAAGCATCCGAACGCCTGCTGCACTCATACCTCAGCAACAGTTCGATCGTGTCCTGGATGAAGGACGAGGAAGGCCGGCACGTCTTTCGGAATGATACCTTTTGTAAGAGATTCAGCGCTCAACCGAATGACTGGCAAGGAAAGACAGATTTCGAACTTTGGCCCCAAGATATTGCAGAGGAGTTTCGCCGTAATGATCATCAGGTTCTTGCCAGCGGTAACACTCTGGAAACCATAGAACCGGTGGTGGAGATGACCGGCGAGACGTCATGGTGGCTGACTACGAAGTTCCTGTTCAAGGATGCTCAAGGGCAGCGTTTCGTTGGCGGTCTTGGGATCGACATTACCCAACTGAAAAAGGTACAAGATGAAGCAGATCGCCAACATGCCATGATGACGGAAGTCATTAATGCTACGGATGTCTGCCTGGTTTATCTCGATTTAGATTTCAATTTCGTTGCCGTCAACAACGCGTATGCTGCCACTTGTCGAATGCGGCCGGAGGATATGGTTGGCCGGAACCACTTTGCACTCTATCCTGGGGAGGAGGTCGAGGATCTCTTCCGTCAGGTCAGGGACACGGGGGTTCCTGCGTACATCAGAGAACGACCATTCGAGTTTCCTGATCAGCCCGAGCGCGGTGTAACGTACTGGGACTGGTCGCTCATTCCTGTCCAGGGCCATAACGGCAGCGTAATTGGCCTGGTGTTCACCTTGCTTGAAACCACTGAGCGTCGGAACGCCCAGGAAGAGCGGCTGAAACTGGAACGCCAATTACAAGACGCCAAGAGGATGGAAAGCCTAGGGATTTTAGCGGGAGGCATCGCTCACGATTTCAATAATATTCTCACAGCCATCATCGGCAATGTCGAACTTGCGCTGTTGCATTCGGACACCGATTCTTCCGTTCGAGAGAACCTGGTGCGTATCGAAAAATCCGCAGAAAGAGCCGCGGACCTCGCCAGGAAGATGTTGGCCTACTCGGGGAAAGGAAGGTTCTTCGTTACCCCGGTGGACCTAAACTCGACCATTGAAAAACTGGCAGGTGTCCTTGGCTCTACCGTCTCTCCTAAGGCAGAACTCCTATTCGATTTGACCAAGCCGCTTCCTCTGGTAGAGGCAGACCCCGACCAAATCTCTCAGATCATCACGAACCTGGTGGCCAACGCCTCGGAGTCTCTTGGAGATCAGGCTGGCACCATTAACGTTACTACCAGTTGGCAAGACTGTGATCTGCAATGCCTAGAGCGAAGCAAGTTTAGTGAATCAGTTCCTGAAGGACGGTATGTTCTGCTCGAGATAACCGACAGTGGCTGCGGCATGGACCAGGAGACTCAGGGAAAAATATTTGACCCTTTCTATACCACAAAGTTTACTGGCAGGGGGTTGGGGCTTCCCGCAGTGCAAGGCATAGTACGGGGCCACAAAGGAGCCATTCAGGTCGAAAGCGAACCTGGGAGGGGAAGCAGGTTTCGAGTACTATTACCTGCTGGAGGACTTGAGGGGACGTGCATGAGTTCCTTGAGTTAGTGATGGCGATTCAGGGAGGGTCTGAAGCAAACAGGAGGATCTGGAGGATTTGGGATCAGGCTTGCGAAGTTGCAATCCCTGATTGCACTGGCAGTTAACGCAAGCCTGACCCGAGAGTTGATCTGCTGTGATCAGGTCACTGCGATATCGAGGGTACCTTCCCATAGACCATGGAGGTTGCAGTGCTGTTTCGCAACGAGGGTCACCTTCCCAGCCGGCGCGGCCTCTTTGGGGACCACAACGGTGAAAGCAACTTTCGGTGCTAGGTACCCACGCGGCTGCAGGTCCACTCTCCCCGCCGGTTCATTGCCAAGGCTCAGCTCGATAAAGCCTATCCAGTGGGCAGGTGCCATGCCGTGGAGCGTTTCCCCTACCGATACTTCCACGGTGAAAGGTTTGCCGGCCGTTACTGAGGGAGGAGCGGTGATTACAGGCGCATGGCTTCTCTCAAGCGGAGTCTTTTTAGTTGGGTCCTTCACCCTGTTGATTGTCTCGAAGAGCTTCATGTCCACTTGATCCGGGAAATAGCGCTCTGCTGCCGCAACCGTTCCAGCGAAACCTGCGACAAGGGACCCGGCAACTGTGGTTTTCAGAAAAGCCCGTCTGTTCATCTTGTACCTCCTCATGGCATTACCACTAGTCTGTTGACTTTGTAACTGATCTGAGTCTAATGGCTGGTCGAGACAAGTCAACAGGAGTCTGCTCTAACAGCAATGCGGAATGAGCTGTGTAGGGGATACCGACTGAGCCTCACAATAAAAAACGAGCCCTCTGGTTTATGCTTTAATTGGTTTGGATTCGTCGAATTGGGATTGGATTCGTCGAATTGGGATTGGATTCGTCGAATTGAAATTGGATTCGATGAATTGAGATTGGATTCGACGAATTGAGATTGGATTCGACGAATTGAGATTGGATTCGACGAATTGAGATTGGATTCGACGAATTGGCTGGTGGGCGGATGCGACGAAGTGATAGTGACTTCCGAGAGGGTGCCCCCCCTTGATCGCACCAGGGGGGGCGCAAGAATGAGGTTATACTGGGGGTAAGATCACCATGTTGGACCACGGCCCAACTTCGTTGCCACGCTTGCCCCTGAGCTTTAGATAGTTCGTTTTGGTCCTGTTCAATCCGTTAAGGTAGATCCCTTGGCAACTGCTTGACCATGTCAATAATTTCCAGTTGCTGTCAACGCTTGGTTCCCCTTCACAAAACCAAAGGTCGTACCCTTTGGCACCGGCCAGCTTCGACACCGAGCAATAAGGCTGGCCGCTCTTGTCAAAAAACAACCTCAAATCCTTGGCAGCGGTCAATTCCGCAGCCGCCGAAGGGGCTTTGGGTGGGGGGACGCCGAATTTATGCTGCACGGTCGGGTCGATGGGGCTCACGGCTTTACCGAGTCCCTGCACGATAGACATGGCCTTGTCCAAATTGCCACGTGCCTCTTCGCATTCCTTGACCTTCTCAGGGTCACCCTTAAGAAAACCTGTGACACTGTTCTCGAAACGGTTATGCAGTTCGCCATACTTCTCCGGTGTCACGAGAAGCGAGAGCAGATATGCGTACAGCTCAGGCGTCCATATCTGACGCATCTCCTCTGATTTCGCCAGCATCTCTGGATGGGGAAGGTTGCTGTGGGGCATGGACGACCTCCTTTTCGGAAATGGTTAGTATTAATTCTCGCTAACCATAACACCCTTTCACACCTTCGCAACACAATGAGGACTTACGGCTTCACAACCTTGTCGCCAGCTTGAAACGTTCTGCGCCATTCGGTGGGGGTCACGTTGAACCTGGCCCGGAAGTGCTGACGCAATGATGCGGCGGACTGGAAACCGACCAACTCCGCCACGCGTTCGATAGAGTGGCTGGTGGTCTCCAGGAGTTCCTGGCTGCGCTGCAGGCGCTCCCCCATGAGCCAGGTACCCACTGACCTGCCGGTGGCTTTTTGGAAGTGCCTTGTGAAGGTGCGGCGATTCATAAGGCTGTAGTCCGCCAACTCGTCCAGAGTGTGCGACTTGTCCAGGTTGTTTCTCAGGTAGTCAAGCAGGTTATTGATGTTGGCGTCTCGCGTGGAAACGGGGAGGGGGTACTCTATGAATTGTGCCTGGCCGCCTTCGCGGTGCGGCGGGATAACCATGCGCCGGGCCACCTTGTTGGCAATGGACCGGCCGTGCACCCTGTGCACCAGGTACAGGCAGCAGTCCAACCCCGCCGCGGTTCCCGCCGAGGTGACCAGTCGGTCATCCTCGACGTAGAGCGCGTTGGTGTCCAAGCGGACGTTCGGGAAGCGGGTGAGGAAATCCTGCTCGAATTCCCAGTGCGTCCCAGCCTTGTGTCCATCCAGCAGGCCCGCGTAAGCCAGCACGTAGGTCCCAAGGCAAAGACCTACCACCACAGCGCCTCGCTTGTGCGCCGCCACCAGGGCGTCGAGCATTTCCAGGTTGGGCCTTTCAGCGGGGTCGCGCCAGTAGGGGACGATGACGATATCCGCCTGAGTCAGCGCTTCCAGCCCGAAAGGTGTCTCGATGCTGAAGCCCTGGCGCGAGCGCATTTCACCCGGTTCCCCCGCGCAGATGCTGAGGTCGAAGAGCCTGTGGCCGGGCAATACGTCCCCGAAGACGATGCACGGCACCGAGAAGTGAAAGGGGCTGAAGCGGTTGAATGCCACAACTGCGACAGAAGGGATCGACATCTGCACCTCGCTTTCCGCTAGTATCTGTCTGCCCGGCCGTCACAGCACGCAGGTTTCGCCGTCCTCGGGCACCAGCACTCGCCGCATCATGCCATTTCCCTCCAGGTAGTCACGCAATTCTTTCCGTGTCAGCACCGCGTGGTTCATCGCCTCCATGTGACTGGCTATGATGGTCGCGTCGGGCGCAGCTTGGCACACTTCCATAACGTCCCGCTTCCCCATGATGATCGAGCCGCAGCCGATGATCTGGGCATCGCCGCAGTTCACCACGATCACCTCGGGCGCGTACTTTTGTAAGGATTCCGCAACGTGCCGGTTCCAGACCGTATCTCCCGCCAGGTAGAGTGTCTTCTCGTCAGGATGTCGTAATACCACCCCGCATACCTCACCCAGGCGGTCCCCCAGTTTGGCCATGGTCTCGTCGCTGCCGTGCTGCCCCTGCGTCTTGCTGAGGGTTATCCCCTCGAAGGTGGTCTCCCCGGTGAGGACGGTGACGCGGAGAAACCCGGCCGAGCGGAACTTTGCTGCATCCTTCTCGTTTTGTGCGAATAGGGGCAAGCCTTTTGGCAGGAGCTTTTCAGCGTCTTCGTCCCAGTGATCGAGATGGGTGTGAGTGACGATGACGGCGTCGACCTCGCACAAGATCTCGACAGGGACCGGCAGATCGACCAGCGGGTTGCGCAGGTGCGCGTTGACAGTTCCGGCAAACGGAGGGTAGGCACCTTTGTCGGCCAAGACAGGGTCGATCAGGAACCTCCTTCCGGCATATTCGATGATGGATGTGGCGTTGCGCAGTTGCATGAACTTCATCGCGTTCCCTCCTTGAGTGAATGGCCGCATTATCGCCCATTTCTTTTCTGGTTGCGAGTGTCCCGAAGGACTTTTTGCGCAAGATGCGGGACAGCGAGCGGGTTTGGTTCAGGAGGAGATGTTCCCTGACGCAAGGGGAGGGGGAATTCCCCCGTCGTCGTTTCTTGACAAGACTCCGCCGATCAGCACACTTAAATATATTCTAATTCATAGGCGGAGCAATCATGGACAAGCTTGTCGCAGCCAGGGCCCTGATGGGCGTTTCGTTTGTCTTTCATATCATCTACGCCACATTGGGGATCGGCCTGCCGTTCTTGCTCATGCTGGCCGAGGGGCTGGCGCTCAAAACCGGCGATGAGAGCTGGCACCGGATCGCCAGGCGTTGGGTGCTGCCGGCCGGGGTCGTCTTTGCCATCGGTGCCGTATCCGGGACTATCCTCTCCTTCGAACTGGGGCTCCTCTGGCCGCGCTTCATGGCCTTCAGCGGTGCCATGATCGGCCTTGCCTTTTCCATGGAAGGGTTCGCCTTCTTCACCGAGGCGATCTTTCTCTCTCTTTACTTTTACGGTGAACGACGGCTTTCCAGGCGTGGTCTTTTCCTTTGCACCATACCCCTCACCCTTGCGGCTGCCATTTCCGCCATATTCGTGATTAGCGCCAACGGCTGGATGAACAGTCCATCCGGCTTCCGGATGGTGAACGGTACCCCTTCGGACGTACTGCCGTTACGTGCCTTCGCCAACGAGGCATGGCCGCACGAGGCGCTGCACGGCACTCTCGCTGCCTACGTTGCCACTTCATTTGCCGTTGCAGGCTACTATGCCGCCCTGATTCTCAAGGGGCGCGATACCGTCGAGGGGAAAAAAGCGCTGGCGTTATCGTTAGCCGTTGCAGCGGTAATCGCGCCACTGATGCTGGTAACGGGGGACTGGGCTGCCGATTCGGTGGCCAAGTACCAGAAGGCGAAACTGGCGGCGATGGAGGCTCACTTCAAAACCTCCGCTGCTGCGCCACTGGTGATCGGAGGGTGGCCGGACCCGGAGACCAGGCAGGTCTTGTACGCCGTGCGCATCCCGAAGCTACTGAGCCTTCTCGCCCAGGACGACCCCAATGCCGTTGTGCAGGGACTGGACGCCTTCCCGCAGGGGACGACGCCTGACCCGAGGCTGGTACACCCCTTCTTCGACCTGATGGTGGGCTCTTTCTTCATTATGACCATTGGCCTGGGATGGTTCTGGTGGCTACACTGGCGCCGCAAGGCAGTGCCGGATCAGCCGCGCCTGCTGAAGTACCTCATATTCGCCTCTCCCTTCGGCATAATTGCGCTCGAGAGCGGCTGGTTAGTGACCGAGTTCGGCCGGCAGCCCTGGGTGGTGCAGGGATACCTGCGCACCTCGCAATCGGTGACCCCAAACAGCGGCATGGTCGCGGTATTTACCACCTTCGTCATTGTCTATCTTTGCCTGACTGCAGGGATGTTGAAGCTGCTGTTGCGTCACCGGGGGCGTTACGAGGCGGGCGGTAAGGAGGTGGGACATGCTTGATCCGGTATCGCTGGCCGCGCTGGTGGCAGCGCTTGCCCTGGTGCTGTACGCGCTTTTCGGCGGCGCCGACTTCGGAGGTGGCATCTGGACCGCGCTGGCCTTCGGCCCACGGGCACGGGAACAGCGCGAGGCGCTTTTCAACGCAATTGGTCCCGTGTGGGAGACCAACCATGTCTGGCTCATTTTCGTGGTGGTTACGCTCTTCACCGCCTTTCCTGCCGGATTTGCCGCTTTGTTCATCGCGCTCATGACGCCACTGGTGGTCGCTCTGGTCGGCATCAACTTCAGGGGCGCGGCCTATGCCTTCCGGCACTACGGCAGGTCATCGGGCCGGGAGCTCCCCTTCACCGCACGCATTTTCGAGATCGCCAGCATACTGACTCCTTTTGCCCTGGGCATGGCGGTGTCGGCAACAGCTGCGGGCAGCATCACCATCGACAACGACGTTGTCGCCACCGGGACCGCGGTTTGGCTCAACCCTTTCACCCTAATGGGGGGCGTGATCGGGCTCTGCATCTGTGCCTATCTTGCTCCGGTGTACATGACGGTTCGGGTAAAGGGTGCGCTCCAGGAGGATTTCCGTAATGCTTCGATAGCCGCCGGCGTGGTACTTGGTGTGACGACCGCCGTGATGATCCCGCTGGCTTTGCAGACGGCCCCCGAATTCTCCCACCGGCTACTCGGGTCGTGGCCGATGCTGTGCGTCGGCCTGGCCGTCTTGGCAGGGGTCGCCACGCAGCTTGCGCTGCTGTTGAGGCACTATCGTTTCGCGCAGCTGATGACTGGCGCCACTGTTGTCTTTACCCTGGCTGGTTTCGCTGCCGCGTTGCATCCGGACCTCATCATACAGGAGATGCCCCTTCGGTCCGCCGCCGCACCGCGCACTACGCTCATCGCCTACCTCACCGTGCTCCCTATCGGCGCGGCGATACTTGTTCCTTCTCTGTGGTTTCTTTACTGGACGTTCAGGGGCGAACCGGCATCGGAGCTTCCCCCGGCGGGCAAGGAGCCCTAGCCTGGAAAGGATGTGAAATTTTTAACATTATGCTATGCTGGTCTGGGCGATGTGCCTACTACGACAGGAGTGCAACCATGAAAAGGATACTTCTTATAGTAAGCATGGTGTTGAGTGCGTTCGCCTCCGGGTGTGCATCCCGAGAGGGGAGTGCGGTCGGTGGTGCCTTGGGTGGCGCGGCGGTTGGCGTCGGTGCTTACGAATACAGTGCCCATCGGCAGATGGAGCAGTTGAATGCCGACTACAAGGCAGGCAGGATCGACCGGAGAGAATACGAGATTCGCAAAAACCAGATCGAGAAAGGATCTCTTTTCCAGAGGTAGCTTATACACAACCAGTATCTTCACGCAAGGCCGCCCACAAAAAGGGCGGCCTTTTGTTTATCCAGTCAAACTTTTTGCCTTTCGTATACAAACAAATATGGCATCCGGACCCGAAAAATTGTAATATTCCTGGTCTTGTGACTGGAGCAGGCCCAGAGGCTCAATGAAACCTTTCCACACCGAAATAGTTCTGCAGACGACCAGTGCGAGGGTATGGGAACTACTTAGTGACTTTTCGCTGTACCCGCAGTGGAATCCCCTGTTCCCCAAGGTCACCGGCCCAGGGACGGCTGGAGAGCGCCACGAAGTCACGGTCCATCTCCCCGGCATCGACCCGTTCACCGTGCAGGCAACCCTGTGTGACAAAGGGGAGGGGGGGGTGTCGTGGCACACCGCCTTCCTGGGGCGTCCCATGCTCGCCTGGACCTTTTCCTGCCGCATCGAGCCGGTTGCCCCCGAGCGCCTGAAGATCCGGCTGGACTCGGAGTTTTGCGGCATCTTAGCGCCGCTGTTCCGTTTCGCCTTCGCCAAGTCGATGGAAGAGGGGATGGAGCAACTGAGCCAGGCACTGCGCCGCTGGGGCGAAAAAGGAAACGTGCGCTGCATGCGGTGCTGACAGTCACCAATGTTATTTCCAGGAGGGATCTATGAAGGAATGCTGCACTGCGGACCAGCATGCGTCCGTTCTTAACCTGCCGCCGGTTCAGGGACGCTGGCCCGGCTCCTGCTTTGTCTGTTCCGAGGGGCATCCCCACGGCCTTGGCCTTCGCTTTCACCATACCGCCGATGGTGTCGCCTGTCTGACCACCGTCCCCGCTGGCTACTGCGGATTCGACGGCATGGTGCACGGAGGTATCATCTCTGCGCTCATGGACGAGGCGGCCGCCTACGCGCTTTTCGCCCGCCACGGCAAGCTCGGCGTGACCCGCGAGATAACCGTCCGCTTCCTGAAACCGGTCGCCACCGGTACCGAGATCCGCGTCGTCGGCCAGGTGCTGAACTTCGATCCCCCGGAGGCCGAGGTGGCCATGGCCATTTACGATGTAGGCGGCCAGCGACTCGCCGAGGGGCGCACCCAATGGTCGTTCCCGCGCCTGTCGCGCATCGCGGCCCTGGCTGGTGTCGAAGAAGGGGTGCTGCAGGCGTTCCTTGATGACTGCCAAAAACTTTGACCATCGCTTCAATGAGGAGGCCATAGATGAGTGATTTACTTATTCCCCGCACCCCGTCCGCGTACGACTATCCGCTGCTGATCAAGAACATGCTGCTGTACCCGGTGGTCGACAACCCCGAGCAGGAGATCGTCTATCGCGACCTCTACCGTGGCAACTACCGGCAGCTCAAGGAGCGGGTAGGTCGGGCAGCCAACATGCTGACCAGCCTCGGGGTTCGTCCCGGGCAGACCGTCGCGGTGATGGACTGGGACAGCCACCGCTACCTCGAGCTCTTCTTCGCCGTGCCCATGATCGGCGCGGTTTTGCACACCATTAACGTGCGCCTGTCGCCAGAGCAGATCCTGTACACCATCGACCACGCCGAAGATGACGTGCTGCTGGTGAATGCCGAGTTCCTTCCCATCCTCGAGCAGATCCGCGGCAGGATCGACAACGTGCGCACCTATATCCTGATCAGCGACGAGGAGTCCAAGGAAGACGACACGGTTCCCTTCGCAGGCGAGTATGAATCGCTGCTGGCACAGTCCTCCCCCCAGTTTGATTTCCCGGACCTGGACGAGAACACCCGCGCCACCACTTTCTACACCACCGGCACCACTGGCATGCCCAAGGGGGTCTATTTCAGCCACCGGCAGCTCGTGTTGCACACCATGGCCCTGATGACCACGCTCGGCACCGCCACCGCGCACGGCTGCCTGCACCGTGATGACGTGTACATGCCCATCACCCCGATGTTCCACGTCCACGCCTGGGGCGTTCCCTACATCGCTACAATGATGGGGCTGAAGCAGGTCTACCCCGGGCGCTACCTTCCGGAAACCCTGCTGGAGCTGAAAGAGAGGGAAGGAGCCACCTTCTCGCACTGTGTCCCTACCATCCTGCACATGCTCCTGAAACACCCGCACGCAGCGCGCATGGACTTGAAGGGATGGAAACTTATCATCGGCGGCGCCGCCCTTTCCCGTAACCTCTGTGTCGAGGCGCTCAAGGCGGGCATGGATGTCTTCACCGGCTACGGCATGTCCGAGACCTGCCCCATCCTCACCATTTCGCAACTGACCCCCGCGATGCTGGAACTCTCCCACGGGGAGCAGGCCGAGATCCGCTGTAAGACCGGCCTCACGCTGCCGCTGGTCGACCTGCGCGTGGTCGACGCCGACCTCAACGAACTGCCGCGCGACGGCGCCAGCGCCGGCAACGTCGTGGTCCGCTCTCCTTGGCTCACCCAGGGCTATCTCAAGGACCACAAGGCTTCCGAGCGTCTCTGGATCGGGGGGTACCTGCACACCGGCGACGTGGCGGTGCGCGACGAACTGGGCTACCTGCGCATCACCGACCGGAGCAAGGACGTCATCAAGGTCGCCGGGGAGTGGGTTTCCTCGCTGGAACTCGAGGACATCATCGCGCATCATCCGGCGGTCGCCGAGGTGGCCGTGATCGGCAAGGCCGACGAGAAGTGGGGTGAGCGCCCGCTGGCCCTCGTCGTTCCAAAACCGTCCGTGAAAATCACCGAGAAGGACATCTCCCATCACGTCAGGCAGTACGCCGACAAGGGGGTAGTCAGCAAGCAGGTGGTGCTGGTCAAGGTGAAGTTCGTAGATGCCATCGACAAGACCAGTGTCGGCAAGATCAACAAGGTGGCGCTCAGGGAAAAGCACTTGGGGTAACCGATAGGATAGGAGACGCAGGAAGGGGGCGCCGGCGAAGCGCCCCCTTTTTTTGTCGGCAGGGCCTACCTGGCTGCCAATTCGGCGATGCAGTCGCTCCAGACCTGCGCCAGGGTATCGATCTGCTCGTCAGTCGCCATAGGCGGGACCAGCATCATGTTGTGGAAGGGGGTAATGAGCACCCCGCGGTTAGCCAGGTAGAGGTGGGTGTAGTAGATGAGCTCCCAGTCGAAATGAGCCTTTGCCTCGGAGCCGTTCACCGGCAGGCGCGGCATGAACTGCAGTTCGCAACGCGCTCCGCTCCTGGTCACGCTCCAGGGGATGTCGTACTTTTTCAGCGTAGCGTCGAGCCGGTCAGATAGCCTGTTCTGCCCGGCGATCATCCGCTCGAATGCCTCTTCGGTCGCCACGTGCCTTAGGGTTGCCTCCATGGCCCGGATTGCGAACATGTTGCCGGAAAGGGTGCCGCCGATGCCCATCGGGTCGGAAACGCTCTTCTTGCCGAACGAGGCGTTGATCCGCTCCGCAATCTCCTTGGTAAACCCGTACACGGCGACGGGGATGCCGCCGGCAATGGATTTACCCAGGGTGACGAAATCCGGCTTGAGCCCGTAGGCTGCCGTGTACCCGCCGGGACCGGTGGAGAGGGTGTGGGTCTCGTCGATGATCAGGATGCAGCCGTACTTGGTGCAGAGATCCCTCAGGGTCTCGTGGTACCCTTCCGCAGGAAGCACCATGCCGCAGTTGGTCATGACCGGTTCGGCGAGGACGCAGGCAACGTCGCCGTGGGCGAGTTCACGCTCCAGGGCGGGGATGTCGTTGAACTCCACCACGCGGGTCAGCGCGTCCTTGGGGACGCCGGGGTTCATGTCGAAATCGGAGCGAAGCTCCAGCTTCCCGTCGGGGGCGATGTGCGGCAGCGTCTCGTCGATCGAGCCGTGGTAGCACTCGTTCATGACCAGGACCTTGTGCCTGCCGGTAAGGGCCCGGCAGATCCTGAGCACGTAGCGGTTCGCCTCGGTAGCGGTCATGGCGACCTGCCAGAAGGGGAGGCCAAAACGGCGACCAAGCTCCAAGCCGGCATCCAGGGCGTACTCCGAGGGGAGCATGGTCGTGATCCCCTTGCGTACCTGGTCGGCAACCGCCGCTGCGGTCGGTTCGGGCGAGTGGCCGAACATGGCGCCGGTGTCTCCCAGGCAGAAGTCGAGGTACGTGTTGCCGTCCAAGTCAGTGATCTTGTTTCCCTGTGCCTGCTGTACGAAGATAGGGTGCGAGGTGCCCCAGTCCCCCATCCAGGGCATCGGGACGCCGTTCAGGAGCATCTCGTGCGCGCGCTGGAAGGTCTTTTTCGAGTTGGGGGTGCGCCGCTCGAAGAGCGCGTCCTCGCGAGCCCTGAGTTCGACCAGTCGCGCGTCTGACACCACCCTGTAGGATGTCTTCATTTCCGTGATCATCGTTCCTCCGTTTTGGTGAAAGTATCCTTGTTGCTCAGGCTAAAAGCCCCTCCATCTCTGGGGCGAATGCGTCCCAGACCTGCTTTTTCATCTCCTCGAGAAATTGCGGCGTCACAAAGCGGGGGAGGGCGATGTTCGGATTCGGGGTGCTGAATACCTGCTGCGGCAGCGTGTACTCGTCGTCCTGGTACCCCTGGCGCTGTTCCAGGGCTAGTCCCCTGAGGTAGGCACGGCGCACTGCCGCAACGATCTGGTCCGAGTCGATTTCCAAGCCGGTTGCGGCTTTTACTGCGCGCACCACGAAATCGTGCCCCATGCCGAGCCCCACGAACTTGCACAGGCCGATCATGTCGTAGCCGACCTGCAAAAGCCCCTGCTTCGTGACGGCATGGACCCATTCATCGAGCCCTACCTTGCCGTCCCTGGCAAGCAGCATGTGCGTGCCCATGGACATGTGCCCGCCGGCAATGGCAAAGGCGTAGCCCGGGTTCGTTTCCGGCAGGTAGGCCGGCAGTTCCAGCCCCTTGACCTGCATTGCGTAGCCGGTCTCCCCGAGAAGGGTCGACAGGCGCTTGACCCCCTGGCCAATAAGGGCGCAGGAACCGCTACCGGTGGCGAGCACCAGTTCGCGCACCTTCTCGTAATCCCCGAAGGTCGCTCCGTTCAGGATGCGGTTTTGGGGGTGACGCGCGTTGTAGTCGAGGATGTAGGCGATGGTGGTGCCGAGGGAGATGGCGTCCATGGCCAGGTTGTCGCAGAACCGGATCAGTTCGGCGACCTTATCCCCCTCGTGGATGCCAAGGTTGGTGCCGAACAGGTTGAGCGGCTCGAAGTCGAACTTGGCGATGAACTCGCCCGCGCTACCGTCCTCCTTCTTGCGGTAGATGTTGTTATGACAGCGGATGCCGCAGCGGAAGCAGGCCTCGCTGCGCACGTGGAGGTTTTTTTCCACGTTGTCGCGGTAGAGCCCCCGGATGCCGTCCGCGGCGACGGAGCGGAAATTGTTTTCCGGCACCGCCTTGAACACGTCCAGAACCTCGAGGTTGGCCCAGGTTCCGCCACCGCCTCCTTGCGCCAGGGGCTGGAAGCGGTTGGAGCCGCCTGCCTTGACCGCGTCGCGGTTCACGTCCCTCATCTCCGGAGTGATCGGCGGCAGTTGATCCTCGCTTTGGGCCACGATGGCGACCAGGTTCTTGTAGCCCATGAGGCTTCCCATGCCGCCGCGCCCGGCAAAGCGGCACTTGTCCTCGCCCGTCTTCAACTGGTTCTCCGTGCTGAGGGCGATCGCCCCCATGAAAACCTGCTTGAAATGCTCGCCTGCGGGGCCGATGACCGCGAAATGCGCCCCCGGATACTCCTTTTGCAGCACCATGATCTTGTCGTGACTGCTGAGCCCGAGCAGGTGCGCGGCCGGCTTCAGCTCTGCCTCCGGTCCCTCGGCGCCTGCCTTGAACACAGCATAGACCGGGTTGTCGGCACGACCCTCGAATACTACCTCATCAATGCCGGTCCACTTCAGCTTGGCGCCGAACTTGCCGCTTGCCGCGGACCACATCGCTGCGGGAAGCCCCTTGTTGGACTGCTTGAGCGGACTGTAGCCCGAGAAATAGCTGCGCAGGCCGGTCATGACGTTGCTCCCGGTGAGGAGCCCCGTATTCAGGATGAGCGGGTTCTCCGGGGTGTAGGCCTCCTGTACCTGCCGCTCGGCAAGCATCTGGAACGAGCGTCCGAAACCGCCCATCACCTCTTCGAGGTTGCGGCAGGGGATCTCTTCCATGATGATCTGCCCGTTGCCGAGCGACACCGTACAGCGGCTGTAGAGCACCGCAGACGGGTCGCTGCCGGGGGTATTTGTGGTTAATCGCATGTATCCCTCTCTGTAAGTTCTCGGGTGCGGCACGCGCGGCACCCGGTTCGTGGTCAGGCCGCCGGCTGCCTCTTAAGGTGGGCCTCCACCAGTTCACGGTAGCCGTCGTTGCCTTTTTCGCCCCGGTAGACCATGGACGAGGCGATCTCGCTGGAGAGGATGGCGTACTTGTACTTGGCGGGAAGCCCCTTGGTACGCATCCGGTAGGCCGGTTTCTCGGCCAGCATCGCGGGGAGGTGCGCCAGGATCGCCTTCCGGTACAACGGCCGGTCGCACAGGTGCGGGTATTTCTGGAAGAAGGCGAACAGCTTGGCGTACTGCGCGTTGATCTCGGTGCTGATGGCGTCGGAGATCTCGGTGTACAGCTGGGCCCCGGCGGCCTCGCGGTGGCGGCGGAAGATGAGCCGTGCTTCGTCCTCGGCCCTCTTGTTCAGGATCCGGATCACGTCCCCCACGTAAGGCTCCTTCTGCTCCAGGAACTCCTTCTCGGAGAGCAGCAGGTTGCCGATGATCTCGTAGGATGACGATATCACGCCGCACTTGTTGGCCGAGGCGTCCCGCATCAGCACGATGCCACGCCTTTGCAACTCGATGCGCGCCTTGGGGGTGATGAACGAGTTGGCGCCCTCCACGATAGCGCGGGTGAGCGGGGTGCGGTCATCGGCGAAGAAGCGGTCGCAGTCGTGCTCCCTGACCGTTTCCGGTCTGCCACCTGCCGGTATGAAAAGGTCTGCGGCCACGGTGAACACCAGCGAGTTGTACTCGCGGTAGAACTCGTCGTTGGACACCCATAGCTCGTGCAGGCCCTTCTCGTCGCGCATCACCTTGAGGTAGAGCTCCTTCATTCCCTCGCGCCGGGTCCGGTTGCGGTAGATGATGAAACCGCCGGGGTGCAGCGCCTGCGCGTCGAAAGCGTCAACGTCGGACTGCAGCACGATGCGTCCGAGGGCGTCCCGATCGGCGCCGGAGGGGTCGTAGAGCGCGCCGGTGCCGTCGATGATGAGCCGGATGGCGACCTTGGGGCAGCGCTCCAGCAACAGGTGCATGGAGTTGCCTGCCACGTCGCCGTTGGGGCCGCCGGTGAACTTAACCGAAAAGGGGTCGCGGTGCATGTCGATGCCGAGCTCCGCCATGGTGATCTCGGCGAACCTGATTACTCCGGCCGAGGTGACCCCGTACTCCTTGTGGTTGATGCCCACTTTCTTGCTGGACATGATGCCGACGCCGAGGAGATAGCCACGCCGCACCGACTGGGCCGCCACCAGTTCGACCATGGCGTCGTGCATGTTCTCGTCGGGACCGAGCTCGATCGGCTCGTCCTCGCGGTAGTAATCGACGACGCGCGGATCCCTGGCGCGCCCGTTCTCGGTGACGAAGATGTCCAGGAAGGCGTTGATCAGCGAGTACTGAAGCTTGTACAGGCGCTGGGTGACCAGGTCGCGGTCCTGGATGCCGGCGGCGTCGAGCACCACAACCATCTTCGAGCCACCTTCGTAGATGTCCTTGTTCTTCAGGTGCTGGGTGTGGGCGAGCACGTAGTTTTCGCGGAAGAGCGAGTTGGCACAGGTGACGTAGTCGTCGCGCCCGTTGGTGATCAGGGTGCGCCAGCCGCCACGGGCGATATCCGAGAAACCGATGTGGTACCCAAGCCCGTAGCGGGCATGGAAATAGGTGATCCTGAAAGGGCGCTCCGGCGGCAGGTCCGCCGAAAACTTGGGATCCATTTCCGCCATGTAGGTCGGGTCGAGGCGGAAGGCTAGGGCGCTTTTCTCCAGCACGTAGAAGTTGGTCTTCAGCGTGTAACGGATGAAGAGCAGGGCGCAGCGGAAGATGGTGCGGCGGAACTCGTCCAGGAAGCCGTGGCCGGTGTTGTAGCTGTCCACGACCCGTTCGGTTTCGGCCAAGACCGCGGCGTAGTGCGCCTCGCGGTCGGCGACAGCAGGCTCGAAGCGGGCGCGGAAGAGCTTAACCAGCTGCTGGGCGATGTCGGGGTGGTTGTGGAAGGCACGCATGATCCCTTCCAGGTCGAAGCTGTCCGGATGGGTGTGCGCCAGGTTGGTGTGGCAAAAGCCGATCATCGCGTTGACCAGGAGCGCGTCCTCGCCACTCATCACCCCCTTGACCACCAGCTCGGTGTAGGAAGGGGAGGCGGTGGAGAGGATCTGGGTGTTGTAGAGCTCGCGCTGCAGCTGCAGGAAAAGTTCCGAACCGCGGGTCACCTCGCCACCGTCGCGGGTGGTGACGTAGAAGTTGCCCAGGAAGTAGGGATGGATCTCGTTACTGATGGTGAGGCAGTAGGCCCTCTTCACGCTCACCTCGAGCCGGTTGAACACCTCCATGATCTGCTGCAGGAAGTCGCGCTGGGGCGGGTTCCCGACCGCGAACATGAGCCTGGTTTCCCCGCTGCTGGCGGGCTCGGCGTCGAGGTAGACACCGCTGTTGTTCCTGGTCTGCTGGAACAGCCAGAGCGTGCGCGCCACGCGGGTAGTGGGTGAGATGCGGACGTAATCCGGGTTGTTGACCCAGAGAATACCGAGGAGATAGTCGAGCCGCTTGTGGTCGAAAGAGGGGTAGTCCCGCTTGAGGGCAGCGGCGATGCGGCGCTTGATGGCGCTACCGGGCCGATCGGTGCTGGCGGCAACCTCCTGCGGCGTCTTGCGCTCGAACTCGAAGCGCTGCAGTTCGAGATGGTGCTCCGAGTCCGGCAACGGCCCGTTGGAAACGGCGAAATGGGCGTAGGAGATGTCGCGCTCCTTCAAGGTGCGCAGCGTCTCGTACAAGGACCCCGGGCGGTTCAGCACTGCCTGGATGAGCATCCGGTCCCGGTCCGCCAGGATCATTCTGCGGTTGTTCGCCAGGTTGTGCAGCCCGCTCGCCAGGATGGCGATGGCGTCGATCTCTTCCTGCATGGTGATGAAGAAATAGGGATGAATTCGGGAATGAATCCACTCGAGGTTCCGGCTGGCGAGCGTGCTGTTGCGCTTCATGACGCGCTGCACCTTTCCGGAAATACGGTCATCAACAATGTCCATCGGTAACTCCCCTAGTACGGCCGGCGGCCGGGATGAAATGGCAGTCGCTGCCATCTTTGATGACGTGGGCCGGGCTCCGCACGGTACGGCAGCGGATGGCCCCTTCATGATCAGCGGTAGTGTAAACAGCATAAGGTGTGCCAGCATGTGGTGAGGGGTTAGCCGTGGGGGGGAGGGGATGAGGTGAGAGGTAGAATTTAATTATATTTCAAGCTCTTATCGGCCCTTGCATTGGGCTGGTTTGCACTTTTGCCGCCACAACGCGGCGCGAACGGGAGGCTTGGCGGATGCGGCAGGGCATCGGAGCTGGTGTTTTTCGGCTTGCGGCGCTGAAGGACTCTGGCGGAATTGACGGTGAAGTTGGTAAGGTGCTTGAAAATATGGATGTTTTGATTGTGGTGCTACATGCTGCGCTGCATCTCTGGATGCAAGGTGGCATCTTTTGGGATTTTGTGTGGTTCTGGGGAGGCAGAGGCAAATCCCCCCTGTCCCTTCGCAAAGGGGGTTACTCAAAACCTTGATCACAGTGGGAAGGACTGGCACCGGTGGCAGGAGGGAAGGGCGACTTGTGAGACACCTGGCACTGAATTATGCGAGAACTAAAAAAGGGCCTCCTGGTGGGAGGCCCTTTTTCTTTGTGGCGGATTTGAATGCGGTTAGTCGGCTTCGGCGGCGCAGTCTGCGGGGTAATCGACGATGCCGGCGGTGCGGGGTTTGAAGACGTCGTCGAAACGGACCTTGCTGTGCAGCCTGGCCAGCACTTCATGATCCACCTTCCTCATCTTGTGGATGATAATGGGCAGGACCAGCAGCGGCACGCCTGCGTAGAAACCGATGCGCAGGCTCTCGTTGAAGGCGGTGAAGACGAGACAGCCCACCATGCTCCAGATGCCCAGGTGCGCGAAGTACGGGAAGCCGGGCGCCACGTACTTGAGATCCTTGGTGCTATAACCGTTGGCCACCAGGCGCTTGCGGAAGTTCATCTGCGACCAGATGATGGAGATCCAGGCGATGGTGCCGGTGAAACCGGAGATCGACAACAGCGCCACGAAAACCTTGGACGCGGAGAAGAAGTAGGAACCGGCGAGGAAGAACCAGACGCCTGCGATGACGAAGAGGGCGGCGTTGCCGGGGACCTGGTGCTTGTTCAAGGCACCAAGGAACTTAGGCGCCATGCCTTCGCGCGCCATGGCCCAGGTGACGCGGACCGTGGAGTACAGGCCAGAGTTGGCGCAGGACAGGGCGGCGGTGAGGACCACGAAGCTGAAGAGGCCGGCGGCCCAGTGCAGTCCGTACTGCTCCAGCGCCGCGGCGAAGACGGAGCCACCTTCCACCCCGGCCTTGGCCCACGGGAAGATGGTCACCAGCAGGAATACCGGGACCATGAACAGCATGATGACCCTGACGGTGATACTGCGCACGGCGGTGGGGATGGTCTTGCTGGGATCCTTGGCTTCACCGGCGGTGAGACCGATGATCTCGACCCCCTGGAAGTTGACCAGGAGCATGACCATGGTGGTCAGTAGCACGAAGCCGCCGTTGGGGAAGATTCCCCCGTTGCCGGTAAGGAAGCTGGTGCCGATCCCTTGCGGGTGGTTGTTCGGGATCACGTTGAAGTAGATCAGGATTGCCACGACGCAGAAAACGACGATGGCCATGACCTTGACGATGGAGAGCCAGAACTCGATCTCGCCAAAGGCCTCAACGTGGGAGATGTTGACCACGGTGATGACGATGCCGAATAGCACGGCCCACATCCACTCGCTGGTCCCGGGCACGAAGGTCTTCATGATGATGCCGCCGGCGATACATTCCGCTGGTATGTAGGCCATCCAGTTGAAGACGTAGCTCCAGCCGACTCCGGCTGCCCAGGAGGGGGAGATGAACTCGGATGCGTAGGTGACAAAGGAGCCCGAGATGGGGATGGCGACAGCCAGTTCGCCCAGGGCGATCATGACCAGGTAGACGATGAGGCCGCCCAGGGCGTAGGTGATGAAGGCGGACGGGCCGACGTCCTTGACGATGGAACCGGTGCCGAGGAAGAATGCCGAGCCGATGATGCCCCCCAGTGCGATCATCATGACGTGGCGGTCCTTGAGACCCCGTTTGAGGCCGCCATCGTCGAACGATTCGAATCCAGTTTCCAACAGATGCACTTCTTTTACTTGATCTGTCATGGGTTTCTCCGTTCAGTGGAATTAAATAACAAAATTGATTGATCCGTGTATACAAAAAACCGCGGTGGGGACATGGCCCCGCCGCGGCAGTAAATCAAACTTCGGTTGCGATGTTCTTGAAGACGTCTTCGAGCCGTACCAGCATCTCGTCGATCAGCTCGTAGCTGATGGTGAGGGCGGGCTCGATCCTGATGCTCTTGGCGTTGATGAAGGTACCCGCGGTCAGCACGCGGCGGGAGAACATCCCCGAAGCCACCTGCCACCCCATCTCGTCGGTCGGGAAGTCCATGCCGATCAAGAGGCCCTTACCGCGCACTTCCTTCAGCACCTGCGGGTACTTCGCCTTGAGACCTTCCAGCTTCTCCACGATGTACTCGCCCTTCTCGCGCGCCTGGCGGGGCAGGTCTTCTTCCAGCATGACGTTGATGTAGGCAAGCGCTGCCGCGCAGGCGATCGGGTTGCCGCCGGTGGTGGTGGAGTGCATGAACGGGTTCGGTTCCATGCATTCCCAGACCTTGGAGCTGGCGAAGAAGCCAGAGCAGGGGATGACACCGCCGCCCAGGGCCTTGCCCAGGCAGATGATGTCCGGCACCACGTTCCAGTGGTCCACGCCGAACAGGGTGCCGGTGCGGCCCAGGCCCGTCTGCACCTCGTCCGCGATCAGGAGCACGCCGTACTTGTCGCAGATCTCCCTAAGCTTCGGCCAGTAATCGTCCGGCGGCACGATGGCGCCCGCTTCGCCCTGGATCGGCTCGGCGATCATGGCGGCGATGCCGTCGCCGACCTGGTGCGCGGAGACGATGGCGCGCTCGACGGCGGCTGCGTCGCCGTAGGGGACGTGGCGCACGTTGCCCAGAAGCGGCAACAGCGGCTCGCGGTACATAGCCTTGCCCATGAGGGTCAGCGGACCGAGGGTCTTGCCGTGGAAGGCCTTCTCGGTGGAGATGAAGCCGGCCTTGCCGGTGTAGAGCTTGGCGAGCTTCATGGCGCCGTCGACGGCCTCGGTGCCGGAGTTGATGAAGAAGCCGTACTGGATGTCGCCGGGGAGCAGGTGGGCGAGCACCTTGCCCAGGTGCGCGCGCAGCGGGTCGAGCATTTCCTGGCTGTACTGGGGGCTGCGGTCGAGCTGTGCCTTGGCGGCGGCAACGATCTTCGGATGCCTGATGCCGGCGGAGTAGAGCCCGAAGCCGCCTAGGATGTCGATGAATTCGCGGCCGCGGGTGTCGGTGAGGGTGGAGCCCTGGCCGGTCCACTCGACGGAGGCGAAGTCGCCTGCTTCGGTCATGGACTTGCGATACTTGAGCCACCCCTTGTTGATGTGGTTGGCGAAGTTCTCGACGGTCTCCTGCTCGATCTTTTCGCGCTCCGCCGCCGGGACTTCGTGTTCCGGGGTCAAGAGCAGGTTCAGCATCCTCTGGGCCTCGCTGTGGGCGTAGGCTACGTCTCTCGTCATGGCTGGGTCTCCTTTAAGCTGCAAAATGCGAACTCGATATCGCATTCTAATTCTGCACGTGACATGCCACGGTTTAACGGGGGTGGCACGATAATGCGTCGCATAGGTGGTGCGCAACTGGCGGGGGTAGCGTGTCTTTTTGGGTATACGGCTGATATAAAACAATATTTCGTATACGCGAGCTGCCTGATTGGGGGGGAGATGAGTGCATTATTTTTTTTGTTGTGCCAGGGAGGACTGCGGGTTGGGCCGGGTGGGGGTGAGTTGAGATGAGGTTTGCTGATGCAGTGCGGCATCATGGGAATGATGGGAATGATGGGAATGATGGGAATGATGGGAATGATGGGAATGATGGGAATGATGGGAATGATGGGAATGATGGGAATGATGGGAATGATGGGAATGATGGGAATGATGGGAATGATGCAGGGGAGGGAGGAGGTGGGCGGCAGGGGAGGGACCCCCCTGCCGGTGATGCTGGGGGTTAGAAGGAGAGCATGGCCTTGAGACCGTAACAGTTCTTGGCGCCTATGCCGACGTTCTTGGCGTGGCTGCTCAGATGGTCGGAAAAGGTGTACGAGGGGGTGATAGTCACGTTGTCGAACAGCTTGTAATCGACGGTGGCGGAGACTTCGTAGTTGTGCCAGTCGCTGTAAATGCCGCTGCGGGAGTCGGTATCGGTGTAGGCGGCGCTGGGGTTGTGCTGGTTGTAGGAGACCAGGGCGCCCAGATTCAGGGTCAGCTTGTCCTGGACCAGGGGAACCGGCTGGGTGACCGATGCGGTATAGAAGAGGCCGTCGTTGCGAGCCTCCAGGAAGTCCCAGTAGATCCCGAGCGTCGGGCTGAGCAGCGTGTTGTAGGTGGCGCGCAGGTAGAACTCAGCGGTGTCCTCTGCCGCGTCGAGAGAGTAGTACTGGGCTCCTACGTTGAGGGTGACGTCCTTCACCAGCTCCGGAACGGCGTAGTTGATGATGGCGTCGTTCTCGGTGGTTTTCGCCTTGGCGTACCCGGTGTCACGGTTCTGGTTGTTGAACCAGTAGCTGAAGGTGAAGGAGTTGTAGGTGAGATCCATGCCGCCCTGGGTGACGAAGGAGTTTTTGGCGTTGAGCTGGTTGCCACGGAACATGTACTTGTTCATGACACCCAGGTACACGTCACCGCTCACCTTGGGCCCGGGCGGGAGCGCCGGCGCCTCACCCTTTGCGTGCGGGTCGCCGTCCGCTGCCAGTGCTATCGAACCTAACATCAGTACCAACGCTGCTGCCAATAATACGCTTTTTCTCATTTCTTCCTCCTGTGGTGGATTACAACATTGAATGCGGGCTCTGCGGCTGCATTTGCTTATGAGAGGTGTATTTGGGCGGGTTCATCAGCACGAGGTGTGCCAGATGTGTATACGGCGGTGGGCAATCCTGAGGATACGGTGGTGCCGGGCGTGAAAACTGCCGGTTTCACAAACGATTAGGACAGGGTAGGGGTGGCCCGGCGCAGGTTGACGACCGTGCGCCGGTCGGGATAGGGGGGCGGAGCATCCGATGCAACACCCCGTTTGATGCAAAACGGAATCCGGGATGCGGCGAGGCATCAGCCGCCGGGGAAGGACTAGGATATGCCGTATTTCTTGAGCTTGCGGGCCACCGTGGACTGGTTGATCCCCAGGGACTCGGCGATGCGGTACTGGTTGCCATGCTCCTTCATAGCGTCGCTCAAAAGGGAGCGCTCCACGCTTTCCAGTATCTGCTCCAGGGTCATGTCCGCCGGCCACACCGGCAGGGCCTGCTCGGACTGCGGCACCGGCTGTTCCGCTGCGCTGCCGAAAAGCTGCTTGGGGAGATCCTGCAGGTCGATCACCTCGGTCTCGGACATGACCACCAGCCGCTCGCACAGGTTCATCAGTTCCCGCACGTTGCCGGGATAGCTGTAGCCAAGGAGCGCGTCCAGGGCGGCGCGGGCGAGTCTTTTCTGCTTGCCGACCTTCTGGCTGAAGTAGTCGATGTAATGGCGGATGAGCGGCAGCAGGCACTCCTGGCGCTCGCGCAGGGCCGGGATGTAAAGGGGGATCACGTTGAGGCGGTAGTAGAGGTCGAGGCGGAAGGTCTTCTCCACGACCATCTTTTCCAGGTCGCGGTGGGTGGCGGCGATGATGCGCACGTCGACATTCCTGCCGGTGGTGCCGCCGAGCCTGGTCACCCGCCCGTCCTCGAGAAAACGAAGCAGCTTGACCTGGGACGCCAGCGGCAGTTCGGCGATCTCGTCGAGGAACAGTATGCCGTTGTCGGCAAGTTCGAGGTAGCCGGGCTTGGCGGTCTGGGCGCCGGTAAAGGCGCCGCGCTCGTGCCCGAACAGCTCCGATTCGATGAGGGATTCAGGAATAGCGCCACAGTTCAGCTTGATGATGGGTTTCGCGCACCGGCTCGAGTTCTTGTGGATCAGGTCGGCGAAGAGCCCCTTGCCGACGCCCGATTCGCCGTGAATGAGTACGGTGGAGTCTGCGGAACTCACTTTGACGGCCTGGCGCAGCGCGGTGATCATGCGCGGGCTCTTGGCGATGATGGTCTGCGACGCGAGCTCGGCCTGCTGCTGTTCCAGCATGTGGTGCCAGAACTGCCCCTTGATTGCCTCCTGGTCCTCGAGTTCGCGCTGCAGCTTGTCGATCTCGGTGATGTCCCGCTCCGAGACCACCACCCTGATGATGCCCCCTTCGTCGTCGAAAACCGGGGTGCCGGTGACGATCAGCTTGCGGTTCCCCTCGTTGACCAGCATGTTGACCACGCTCTTTGACCCGAGCACTTCAAGGGCCGGCGAGCGTTCCATGTACCCCTGCTCGATCAGTTCGCGGGCGGTGAGGCCGACAACCGCTTCCTTCTTGACCCGGTTGTTGCGCTCCGCAGCCGGGTTGATGCGCAGCACCACGCCATAGCCGTCGAAGACCCAGAGCCCTTCCGAGGAAGAATCGATGATGGCGCCCAGCTCCTTGGTCAACTCCCGGAACGACCTGAGCTGCCGGGTCATGATCTCGAGGTCGGTGTTTTCCACGAATACGCAGATTGCCCCGGAGACCTCGTCGTCGACCATGACCGGGCTTACCGTGACCAGGAAGCTCGTTTCTCCCTTCTGGACCGAGAGTTCGAAGCGGGGCCTGCGGTCGCGCATGGTCTCCACGACCTTGCTCCAGAGCGCCGGGTACTGACCGCTCAGGGAGCTTCCCGGGTAGATGTCGAGGCTCACCCGGCTGACGCGGTCGGACAGGAGCACCGTTCCGGCGGTGTCGACCGAGATGATGCCGTCGCCCATGGCGTTGTACTGCGCCGCGTTGAAAGCGTCCTGGTGGGTCTGCTCCGGGGTAGGCGTGTTTCCGCCCACGAATTCTGCCATTAAGGTCATCTGGATCTCCTGCCACGGCCGTAACGAACGCCGCTGTTTTGGCAATAAATGCATAGCTGCATCAAAAATGCAAGAAGGAATGGGGCCGTCACATATATACACGATCCGGGCCGACTCCGTATACGGCGCTTGAACGGGTGCCGGTAGCAAGCGGTCTGCCACTACGTTCGCTGTTTGCTTGGTTAGAGACGAGGCACCATCCTTACGCACCGGAGGTTGACGGCATCGAACCGAGCTGAGAGGACGCTCACGATGATGCCTGACGGGATGTCGTTTTGCATTCAAGATGCAAACCTGCATCAATTACATCGCCTCACAGGGAGGGGCAACCACTGCTGCCAGGGGCGGAAGATGACAAAGGGGAGCTGCCAGCAGGAAAAGGTGGGGCGTTTGTGCTCGGGAGGCGTTTGGTACGTTCCTTGATAACGTTACTTACCCGGTGCCCGCGTTACCGGCAGACATGGCATCTACTTCAGTCAAAGGAGCCCAGAATCGATGAGAACCCAAGAAGTGTCGCAAGCGCTGCGCAGCAAGCATGTACCGCCGGGGGTGAGCGTGCTGTCCCCCTCTTTCGTGAAGGAGGCCCGCGGCGCGATCATCGTTGATACGGAAGGACGCGAACTGATCGACTTCGCCGGGGGCATCGGCGTGGCCAACGTCGGTCACTGCCATCCCAAGGTCGTCGCGGCAGTCAAGGACCAGGCCGAAAAGTTCCTGCACACCTGTTTCCATATCGTTCCCTACGACCTCTACGTCGACCTCGCCGCGCAAATGAACGAACTTGCGCCGGGGGATGGCGACAAGATGACTATCTTCCTCAATTCCGGTGCCGAGGCGGTAGAGAATGCGGTCAAGATTGCGCGCCACGCGACCGGGCGCCCCGCGGTGATTGCCTTCGAGAACGGCTTTCACGGCCGCACCAACCTCACGATGACCCTGACCAGCAAGGTGAAGCCGTACAAGCTCGGATTCGGTCCTTTCGCGCCGGAAGTGTACCGGATGCCCTACGCCTACTGCTACCGCTGTCCGTTCGGGCTGCAGCACCCGGGCTGCAACATGGCCTGCGCCGACCACCTGGAAGAATTCTTCATCAGCCACGTCGCCGCCGAGAAAACCGCGGCCATCATCGCCGAGCCGATCCAGGGCGAAGGTGGCTTCGTCACGCCGCCCCCTGAATATTTCCCCAGGCTGCGCGAGATCTGTGACCGGCACGGCATCCTCCTGATCATCGACGAGGTGCAGACCGGGATGGGGCGCACCGGCAAGCTGTTCGCAATCGACCACTGGGGCGTGGTGCCGGACCTGGTCACCACGGCCAAGAGCCTGGGAGGCGGGCTCCCCATCTCGGCTGTCACCGGACGTGCGGATATCATGAGTTCGCCGCACGTGGGTGGACTGGGCGGCACCTACGGAGGCAATCCGATCGCCCTTGCCGCGGCCCAGGCCGTGCTCGAGATATTCACCAAGGATGGCCTGCTGGCGCGGGCTGAGGAGCTGGGCGTCAAGATGCGCGCCCGCATGGACGAGCTGCAACAGCGCTATGAAATCATCGGGGAGGTACGGGGCAAGGGGCCGATGCTGGCCATGGAGTTGGTGCGCGACCGCGAGACCAAGGAACCTGCCGCGGCGGAGGCCAAGAAGCTGGTCAGCATGTGCTACCAGAAGGGGCTCGTATTGCTCTCCTGCGGCAACCACGGCAACGTTATCCGCACGCTCATGCCGCTGGTAATCACCGATGCGGAACTGGAGCGCGGCATGTCCATCATCGAGGAGTCACTGCAGGAGCTTTCAGCCTAAACTCGTGCCGCAGCCGGCGGGGCATCCCTGCCGGCTGCGGCGTCACTTCCGGAGAGTGCATGAAAGTAACCGTGAAACTATTCGCCCACTACCGTATCGGCAGGTTCAAGGTCTCTGTCCGCGAGTACGCACCCGGCACGTCGGTGCGGGCGGGCGTCGCAGAACTCGGCTTCAGCGGGGCAGGACCCGGCGTCGTTCTCGTCAACGGCTCTCCTGCGACACTGGACCACGTGATGAAGGAAGGCGACACCCTGGCGCTGTTCCCGCTGGTCTCCGGGGGATAACCCTGCCGTTCTCAGGTCAAAAGGGCGATCGCTGCCAGCGCCGTCGCCACCCCGCCCAGCTGGACCCTCGAAACCCTCTCCTTGAGTATCAACCAAGCCAGGAACACCGTGGCGCCCGGGAAGAGCGAGCTCAGTACCGCCGCCACATCCATCCTCCCCGACTGACCAGCGAGAATGTAAAAGCCGTTGCCGGCTACGTCGAGAAAGGCATTCAGCGCGACCAGGCGCCAGGGAAGGGCGCCCCATTCGCCGCCCCCCTGTTTCCCCGCCGCCAGGAACATGAGCAGCACCAGGACTCCGCCGCAGCGAACCGCAACCATGGGCCAGATCACGGCCCCGCCGCTTGCCGAGTGCATCAGGATCAAAAACATGCCGAGGCAGCTACCTGACAAAAGCGGTAGCCAGATGTGAATGGCCCGCAGAGGTTCCGCCGGCCCCTCGCTCTCTTCGCGGCACAAGAGCCACACCGAGGCCAGTGCGAGCGCCAGGCCGACGATGACTTTCCGGTCTGGTATACCCTGCAGGATCATCCCCGCCACGACCGGGAGGGCGGCCGCGGTGAGCGCGGACAGGGGCGCGGCGAGGCTCAGGCGCCCCAGCGTCATGGAGCGGTACAAAAGCAGTATGCCAAGCGCGTCAAAAGCGCCGGCCAGCATGTTGAGCGCCCACCCCGGGGCGGTGACCGGCGTCTCCCGCACCATGAGCGCGACCGGGATCAGCATGGCGAGCCCGGAGGCGATGGTGGCAAGGGTCATGGCGAAGGCGCCGGCGCGGCGGCTGCTGGTGCCGCCGATGAAGTCGCAGGTCCCCCAGCAAAAGGCGGTAGCAATGCCGCATAGTACGGAGAGCATGGTGGTTCACCTCTGAGTAACGGTTCACAGGAGATCGAGTAACTCCCTGTTAACGCGATTGACCGAAGAAGGGGGTGCGCATAAGCGACACCCCCTTTTTGTGTTCCGGGCGCCGGAGGGCGCCCTATGGTTCGCCAGCCTCGCAGCCGGACTAGAGCTCGCTCGCAATGCTCCTGAAGACATCTTCGAGCCGTACCAGCATCTCGTCGATCAACTCGTAGCTGATGGTGAGGGCGGGCTCGATCCTGATGCTCTTGGCGTTGATGAAGGTACCCGCGGTCAGCACGCGGCGGGAGAACATCCCCGAAGCCACCTGCCACCCCATCTCGTCGGTCGGGAAGTCCATGCCGATCAAGAGGCCCTTACCGCGCACTTCCTTCAGCACCTGCGGGTACTTCGCCTTGAGACCTTCCAGCTTCTCCACGATGTACTCACCCTTCTCGCGCGCCTGGCGCGGCAGGTCTTCTTCCAGCATGACGTTGATGTAGGCAAGCGCCGCCGCGCAGGCGATCGGGTTGCCGCCGGTGGTGGTGGAGTGCATGAACGGGTTCGGTTCCATGCATTCCCAGACCTTTGAGCTCGCGAAGAAGCCGGAGCAGGGGATGACGCCGCCGCCCAGGGCCTTGCCCAGGCAGATGATGTCCGGCACCACGTTCCAGTGGTCCACGCCGAACAGTGTGCCGGTGCGGCCCAGGCCCGTCTGCACCTCGTCCGCGATCAGGAGCACGCCGTACTTGTCGCAGATCTCCCTGAGCTTCGGCCAGTAATCGTCCGGCGGCACGATGGCGCCCGCTTCGCCCTGGATCGGCTCGGCGATCATGGCGGCGATGCCGTCGCCGACCTGGTGCGCGGAGACGATGGCGCGCTCGACGGCTGCCGCGTCGCCGTAGGGGACGTGGCGCACGTTACCCAGAAGAGGCAACAGCGGCTCGCGGTACATAGCCTTGCCCATGAGGGTCAGCGGACCGAGGGTCTTGCCGTGGAAGGCCTTCTCGGTGGAGATGAAGCCGGCCTTGCCGGTGTAGAGTTTGGCGAGCTTCATGGCGCCGTCGACCGCCTCGGTGCCGGAGTTGATGAAGAAGCCGTACTGGATGTCGCCGGGGAGCAGGTGGGCGAGCACCTTGCCCAGGTGTGCGCGCAGCGGGTCGAGCATTTCCTGGCTGTACTGCGGGCTGCGGTCGAGCTGTGCCTTGGCGGCGGCAACGATCTTCGGGTGCCTGATGCCGGCAGAGTAGAGCCCGAAGCCGCCCAGGATGTCGATGAATTCGCGGCCGCGGGTGTCGGTGAGGGTGGAGCCCTGGCCGGTCCACTCGACGGAGGCGAAGTCGCCTGCCTCGGTCATGGACTTACGATATTTGAGCCACCCCTTGTTGATGTGGTTGGCGAAGTTCTCGACCGTTTCCTGCTCGATCTTTTCACGCTCCGCCGCCGGTACTTCATTTTCCGGGGTCAGGAGCAGGTTCAACATCCTCTGGGCCTCGCTCTGGGCGTAGGCTACGTCTCTCATCATGGTTGCATCTCCTTTTCGCTTCAGGTGAAGCATCTGGTTTAAAGCATTGCATACCCCTCGTGTCAAGGGGGTAAGACTAGCCTCGTGAACTTCTCTTCAATGTTTCGGCTATCTTGTGCCTCTTTTCGAGCGGGGTACCCGACTGGGGCCTAGTTTTCATCTGCGCCGCCTTGAGCTGGAAGAGGGCGGCGTCCCCGGTTGCATGAACCAGGGCTTCGGCGTGGCACTCCTTTACGCAGACCGGATCCCCCTCGCACAGGTCGCACTTGTACGGGATCCCCTTGGCGTCCTGCTCGACCATGCCGTAGGGACAGGCGCTGACGCAGCTGCCGCAGCCAGAGCAGAGGTCGCGGTTCACGCGCACGACGCCGCTGCCGTCGCGGAACATGGCGGTGGTGGGGCAGGCTTCCAGGCAGTTCGCCTTGGGACACTGGAAGCAGATGTTGGGGACCGAGTAGCCGCGCAGTGGGAAGTTGGTCACGCGCAGCCTGGCCTTGCTGGGTTGAAAGACCCCCTCCTTTTTTGCGGAGCAGGCGATAGTGCACCTGTTGCAGCCGGTGCAGAGATCCGGGTTGGCGAAGAGTTCTTTTTTCAAGGTCAGGTCTCCTATAAGGTCGTTTTATCAAGGCCGAGGGTGGCCAGCTTGCGCGACGAGGGGATTCCCCTGGCACTCCAGTCGCGCAGTTCATAGTAGGACTGCAGGGCGCGGGAGAGATCGGCACGGCTGAATACGCGTCCCTCGTGCGGACCGGCCTCGAGCGGGCGCTCCATGATTTTCTTGGGGAGCGTGTCGTCTGCCGCGGTGAAGCCTGTGGCGAGGTTGAAGAGGCGGCTCAGGTTCCAGATCCTCTCTCCGGCCTGGTCCAGTTCCTCGGCGCTGACCGGTTCACCCAGACCGGTGGACATGAGGTCGGCCTCGATGGAGGTGTTGATGGTGCCCCAGAAGTCGCAGAAACCGAGGGACCACTTGATCGAGTTGGCGTTTTGCGCGTTCACCACCTCGGTCACCAGCGCGTCGATGTCGTGCGGGTCGGTGGCAAAGATCGGGAAGGCGCGCAGGTGACAGGCACCGCGCTCGCTGGTGGCGTAGGCGATGCCCATGCCGAAGTTGCCTCGCGGTTCGTAGGCCGGCATCTCCAGGCCCTTCACCTCCATGCTGAGGTCGGTGGCGCCGTACTTGTCGGCCAGGTGCTTCGCCCCCTTGGCAAGATCGCGGCCACGCTCGGTGGAGAGTGTGGCGATCTCGTAGACCACCTTGAGGTACTCGTCGACCTGCCCGAAGCGGAGGTTGAAGTTGTGCACGCCGTTTTCGGTCATCTCCATGGCGAGGCTTATGGTGCTGCCGCAGGTCATGGTGTCGAGCCCGAGGTCGTCGCACAGGCGGTTGAAGCGGATTACCGCCTCGAGATCGTGGATTTCACAGTTGGAGCCGCCCAGGCAGAGCGTTTCGTACTCGGGCCCCTCGATCTCGGCGGAATTGACCCGGGTGAACTTGCCGCAGGCCATCGGGCAGGAGGCGCAGGCGCGGTTGCCGAGTTTGGCGGCCTGGATGGCGTCGGAATTGAGCGTCTCTTTGCGGCCGTTGAACCCCTTGGTGTAGTTCCGGGTGGGATGAATGCCCATCTCGTTGGTTACTTCCACCAGGATGGGTGTGCCGTCGGTCTTGGCCCACAGGTTGTCGTCGCACAGCAGGTCGTTCCTGGTGTAGTGGTCGGTACGCTCCAGGAACTTGGCCATGTCGGCAACTGCGACGCCGCCGGTACCGCGGCAGACGACGCCTTTCAGATTCTTGCTGCCGAACAGGGCGCCGGTGCCGCCGCGGCCGAACTGGCGGTAGGACTCGGAGCCGATCATGCTGTAGGAGATCATGTTTTCAGCGGCGGGGCCGATGGCGAGGGTCTTGGCGCCGTGGGCGCCCATCGCCGCTTCCATCAACTTCTCGGTCTCGAAGATGCCCTGGCCTGTCATGTGCTCCGCGCATTCGATGGTAACAAGGTCATCGTCTATCTTCAGGAAGACAGGTGCTTCGGCGCGCCCCTTGATGATGATGCCGTCGTAGCCCGCGTACTTCAGTTCGGGGCCGAAGGAGCCGCCGACGTTGGACTCGAAGATGGTCCCGGTGTGCGGCGACTTGGATACCAGGCACATGCGGGAAGCGAGCGGCACCAGGGTCCCGCACAGCGGCGCGGTCATGAGGACCACGACGTTTTCAGGCGCGAGCGGATCTACCTCGGGGGAGACCGCGTCGGTGTAGTAGCGCAGTGCAAGCCCCCACGCTCCCCAGTACTCACGGGCCCAATCGGCGCGCAATGGTTCCGTGGTCACCGTTTTCGCGCTTAGGTCAACTACCAGCATCTTTCCCATGTAAAGATTCATATTCACCCCGTGACTAAGTTTCTGAAGTAGATGACCGGGCAGGGCGGCGGCAAACTCGGCGCGCCCCTGGTCGGCGCAGTCCAGATAGCACAGGGTGTGCCACGCATTGCAGTTGGCGCGGTACTCGCGGGGCAGTGTGCGGCTATCGTCGCGAGGCGGCGTGTAAGTGGCCGTTACAATGTGTTTTTGTTGCCGTGGGCCAAGTTTGGTAGCGGGGGCGGCAGTTGGTGCGCCTCGCATCCGACGGGAACAATGTATACGGCTCGGCTGTCGGGTGATGCAACCGTGCATCCCGCCGGCAGGACGGCATCAGCAGACGGATGCTGAATTGCACGGCGGGGCTTGTTGCTTTGCATGGCGAGGAGTTAGCAGGCGTGGACGGTAGGTAAGGGGGGGCTGCACGGGAGGGGTGTCGGGTCGCAGGTGATGCGGGAGTGCATCAGGGCAGGGCAAGGGCCTAGGTGGGTATGTCGAAGTGGTCGACGTCCATGTGCAGCAGATCGATAACCATCTTGCGCCCGGTCAGGGGATGTCCCTGGCGGAGCAACAATTTACAAACTTCGGCAGCCTGTACGCTCGCTATGGCGGCGGGAGTGAACGACGGATTGCCCAACTCGCTCTCTACGCCGGGCCCGGAGTCCCAGCCGCGGTAGATGTTGCTAACGGTCGCCTCTCCGGGTAGCTGCGTGGCCACCTGTCCGTACCACCCCGCAATGGCGCCGTGCACCAACGACAACCCAAGGTGGCTGCATACCTGCGCGAGATCCAGCCTGCTCTCCACGTTATCCAGCGCATCCACGGTTACCTGGCAACCGGCCAGTATCTCCGGCGCATTCTCCCTGCAAAACGCCTCCTGCACCGGCACGAGGGTTACGGCGGGGTTTATGGCGGCAACCCGGTCCGCTGCCGCCATTACCTTGGGTATCCCTATCGCGTCGATGTTGCCCAGGAGCTGCCGGTTCAGGTTGTGCTCCTCGAAAACATCGGGATCTACCGCGACAATGGTGCCGACGCCGAGGCGGGCCAGCAACTCGACAGCATAGCCACCAAGACCGCCGCACCCTATCACGGCGACCCGGCTGCAAAAGAGGGCAAGCTGCCCCTTGGTGGTGACGGTAGTGCGGTTGCGCTGGTAACGCGCCGGAAGCAGGCCCAGCTCGAGGATGGCTCGCTCTACCTCCTTGACGGGAGTTCCATACCGGCGCGCAGCTTCGGCCTGGTGCAGCCAACAGACGAGGTCATCCTCGGCGTGCTCATTCAGAAAATCGTCAAGTTCGCCCATTGTCATTTCCTTTTCGCGGGCCTGCCGCTGCCAGACGATGCCGACACTACACCTACATTTTGGTAAACTGCCATGCTGACTGTTGCCTGCCATGCTAAGTCTATGATATCGTGCCGTCTACCGAAAACGCCAGCGATTGCCAACCGTTTCCGGTACATACCTAAAGGTACAAGGTGACGACATGGCTGTGAAGCAAAAAGGAGGCCCGATGAACGCGCTGGAGATAGAAGTCGCCATCGCGTCCCTCCATTCCACCGGTGATTTCCAGGTGCTGCGCCGTCTGAACCTGTCGCGGGATGCAAGGCTCGGGCGTCCCGGTCCCAGCCACGCCAAGGTGGCGCTCTGCCTCGATACGGAGACGACGGGTCTCAACCATAAGCAGGACAAGGTGATAGAACTGGGCATCGTGGCTTTCGAGTTTGATCCCGTTAGCGGCGAGATCTATCGCATCACCGACCGCTACTCCGGCTTCGAGGATCCAGGCTTTGCCATTCCTCCCGAGGTGCAGGAGATAACCGGCATCTCCGATGACATGGTGCGCGGCCAGGCTTTCGACGATGCCTTCGTTAACGCACTGGCAGATAAATCCGACCTGGTCATTGCGCACAATGCTGCTTTCGACCGCAAATTCGTGGAAACCCGTTTTCCCTCCTTCGTGAAGCTCCCCTGGGCCTGCACCGTATGCCAGATCGACTGGGGGGCGGAACGGCTCTCCTCGCGCACCTTGGAATTTCTCCTTTTCAAGACCGGATCCCTCACTATAAACGCACACCGCGCGCTGGATGACGCCGAGGGTGTGCTGGGGCTGTTGCTGGAACGCCTTCCCGTGAGCGGTGCGCCTATCTTCCTGGAGCTTCTGAAGCGGGCCCATGAGGTTACCTCGCGCGTTTATGCCGTGTCCGCGCCGTATGACAAGAAGGACGTCCTCAAGGAGCGTGGCTATCGCTGGAGCGACGGGACGCAGGGCGGGAGCAAGGCTTGGTGGCGCGATGTCCCGGCGCACGAGGAGGCGGCAGAGTTGGCCTACCTGGCGCGGGAGATCTACCCGCGCGGCAACACCAGCGCGGTCCAGGTCTTGCGCTGTGATGCCTACGCCCGCTTCTCGGTGCGGGAGTAGGACCCTTAAACACCTCACGCAAAGGCGCAAAGACGCTAAGAAAACCTTTTGGGGTGAACCAAGGGCCTTTATCCTTACTATGATTTCTTTGGGTCTCTGCGGCTTTGCGTGACAAAATGCTGCTGGTTTTTGACAGCGGATACGGAGATGACATGAGTTTCGACAGGGCTGAGATACTGATCGTCGGGGCGGGCATCATCGGGCTTACCATCGCGCGCGAACTGCTGCGCACCGGCCACGGCGATATCGTCATCATAGAGAAGGAAGCAGAACTCGGGGTACATGCCTCCGGCCGCAACTCCGGCGTGCTGCACGCGGGGATCTACTACTCGCCGGACAGCCTGAAAGCAAAGTCATGCCTGAACGGTAACTTCCTGATGCGGACTTACTGCAAGGAGCAGGGGCTGCCGCTTCTTGAAAACGGCAAGGTGATCGTGACGCGCACCCAGGAGGAACTGCCGGTGCTCGACGAACTGTACCGGCGCGCCACCGCTAACGGCGCCAAGGTGGACATGATCGACGAGCACCAGCTTGCCGCCATAGAGCCCAATGCCCGCACCGTGGATCGGGCGCTCTTCTCGCACTACACGGCGGTGGTCGACCCGAAGGCCGTGCTCAAAAGCCTGAAAAAGGAGCTGGAAGCAAGCGGTAAGGTCACCTTCGTGATGGGATGCCGCATGACCGGGCTCAAGGGGAGCGGGACCGCGATCACCAGCAGGGGAGAAATCCGTTTCAACAGGTTCGTCAACGCTGCGGGGGCGTACTGCAACAAGGTCGCGGCCTTCTTCGGCGTTGGACTGAACTACCGCCTGATCCCCTTCAAGGGGGTGTACCGGCTCCTTAAAAAGGATGCGCCGTACACCGTCAATTCCAGCATCTATCCGGTCCCCGACATCCGCAATCCGTTCCTCGGAGTCCATTTCACCCGCAGCGTCCACGGCGACGTCTACCTTGGGCCCACCGCCATCCCCGCCTTCGGCCGCGAGAACTACGGCATCGTCAAGGGGATCGACGCCGAGGCCTTCTCCATTGCCTTCCAGGACCTCGTGTTATTCCTGGCCAACAAGCAGTTTCGCAACGTGGCGCTCACCGAACCTGCCAAGTACATCCCTTCGGTCTTCTTCAAGGACGCCGCCCGGCTGGTCAAGGAACTCTCGCCCGAAGACGTAGTCGCCGCCTCCAAGGTTGGCATCCGGCCGCAGCTCGTGGACTGGGACACCAAGCAGCTGGTGATGGACTTCCTGGTGGTTGCCGACGGGCCGACGCTCCACGTGCTCAATCCCATCTCTCCCGCCTTCACCTCGTCCATGGATCTCGCCCAGGGGATGGTGGCGCAGCACTTCTAAACTGCTACTCTCCGCCTCGCTCCCTCTCCCGGTGGGAGAGGGCATCTTCCGCCCTGCGTGAATGGTCCGGGGCGCGGATGCAAAAGAAAAACCGCCGGGGGCGATGCTCCCGGCGGTTTTGTCGTTACGGCTTTTTTTGCTCTCAGTCGGCCTGCGACTTGAGGCGTTTGTTGAGGGTCTGGCGACCCATGCCGAGGATCTTGCCGGCCAGCCCCTGGTTTCCCTTGGCCATCTTCATCGCTTCGGCGATCATGTATTGCTCGACCTCGTCGATGGTAGGGAAGTGGCCGAAGATGTCGCACAACGGGTTGTCACCGCCGTTTTTGCCTGTGCCCGCGGCACCTCCAGGGGCGGGACGCTCATCGCCGATCACGGCTTTGAAGGTGTCCATGGAAAGGACACCCGAGGTGTGCCGCAGTACGGCGTCGGAGACCAGGGCTTCGAACTCCCGGATGTTGCCCGGGAAAGGGTACAGGGTGAGCATAACGGCGAGCTCCGGCGGAGGCGTCGGCTTCTTCTTGCCCAGGCGCACGGCCGTTTTTTCCAGGAAGTGGTCCAAAAGAAGCGGGATGTCGTCCAGGCGCTCGCGCAGCGGGGGAAGGTGCACCCGGTGACCGCAGAGCCGGTAGTACAGGTCGTTTCTGAACTTGCCCTGCTTGATCATCTCCTGCAGGTCCCGGTTGGTGGCCAGCACGATGCGGGCATCGCTTTTCTTGATGAAGTCGGACCCGACCGGGTAGTACTCCTGCTCCTGCAAAAGCCTGAGCAGCTTGATCTGCGACATCTCGTTCAGGTCGCCGATTTCGTCGAGGAAGAGGGTGCCCCCCGCGGCACGGGTGATGAGGCCGTCGCGGGCCTGGTCTGCACCGGTAAAGGCCCCCTTGCGGTGGCCGAACAGGGTGTCGGAGAACATGTTGTCGTCCAAACCGGCCACGTTGAGCGCCACGTAGTCGCCGCTGCAGCCGCTCAGGTCGTGGATGGCCCGCGCTATCAACTCCTTTCCGGTGCCGGTCTCGCCGGTAATGGTCACCGGTTGCCGGGTCCCGGCGATCACTTCGAGATACTGGAATACGGCGCGCATGGCCTTGTTGCCGGAGACGATCCCTGAGAATGCCTCCGGGTGATCAAGGCGGTCGTTGAACATGTAGCTCTTCAGTGCGGAAAGTTCGTTGGCGAGGCTGCGCATCTCCATCGCCTTTTTCACCGAGGTGAGCAGGCGCTTGACGTCGATGGGCTTCACCATGTAGTCGTAGGCGCCTTCCTTCATGCAGTTGACCACCGTCTCCACCTCGTTGTTGGCGGTGGAGACGATCACCTTGATCTGCGGGTGCTGCTTCACTATCTGGGGGAGCAGTTCCAACCCGGTGATGTGGGGCATGCGCAGGTCGAGCACGATGACGTCGACTTCCTCCCGCTCCAGCAGTGACATCACCAACCGGCTGTCGCTTTCGGTCAGCACGTCCTGCCATCCGGCGTTATTCAGGCAGGCGCGACACCCGTCCAGGATCAATTGTTCGTCATCGACCAGCAAAATCCGTTGTGAATGCTTGTTTGTCGCTGTCACTACTGAGACCTCCGCTAGTTGAAAGAAACTCCCCGCGTCGCCGCCACTACGCCTGCGGTCCGGGGAGGGTGAAGTAGAAACACGCACCGCGATCAACCTCGCCTTCAGCCCACACCCGCCCGCCGTGGCGCTGGATGATGCGCTGTACCGTGGCCAGCCCCACCCCGAACCCCTTGAACTCGCGTTCCGTGTGCAGGCGCTGGAACGGGCTGAATAGCTTCTCGGCCTGGGCCATGTCGAAACCGGCCCCGTTGTCACGAACCAGGTACACCGTTTCCCCGTTCCGTTCCATCGCGCGGAACTCGATCAGGGACAGTTCCTTCTTGCCGGAATATTTGCAGGCGTTGGAGAAGAGGTTCTCCAGCACCACCTTCAGTAAGTCCCGGTCCCCATACGCGCTGATGTCGGGATCGATGGTAAAGCTGAGCTTGCGTCCGGGTGCGGCAAGCTGCTGTGACGCGGCGATCAGGGTGGCCATCTCGCTCAGGTCCACCGGGGATTTCACCATCTCCGCCCGCGTGACGCGGGAGAACTCCAGCAGGGTCCGGATCAGCTGGTTCATGCTGATAGTCTCGTTGAAGATGGTGTCGATGAACTCCTTACACCCCTCCTCCAGAGTGCGGCCGTAGATCTCCAGGATCACTTGGCAGTAGCCGTTGATGTTGGTGAGAGGGGTGCGCAGGTCGTGCGAGACCGTGTAGCTGAACCCTTCCAGGTCGCGGTTGGCGATCTCGAGTTCCTCGGCGCGCGCGGTGAGGCTCTGGTTCAGCTGCTCTATTTTCCTCTCATTCAACACCCGCTCGGTGATGTCCTCGTGTACCGCCACGAAGTTGGCGATAGCACCGGACTCATCGAGTACCGGCGATATGGAGCTGGACTGGTACAGGGGGATTCCGTCCTTGCCCGAGCCGGCCACTTCGCCGTGCCACGTTTTGCCAGGCGACACCTGCGCCCAGATCTCGGCACCACCGGGAAGCAGCTCGGCCAGCGGGCGCCCCAGCACCTCAGCTTGCGCCTTGCCCGTCAGCTCAGTGAACTTGGGGTTGACGTATTCGACCGTCCCGTGCGGATCGGTTATGACGATGGAGTTGGGGCTTTGCTGCACTGCGCGCGAGAGCTTGCGGACGAAAGCCTGCTGGGCCTGCAGTTCACGCTCCAGCGAAAGGGTGCCAAGGCAGGTCTCGATGGAGGCGAATAGTTTGCCGCTGTCGATCGGCTTGAGAACGTAGCGCGCGATGCCGAGTTCGATGGATTCCAGTAGGTATTGCATGTCGCTGTGCGCGCTGGTGACGATGATGGGTAGCGACGGCTTTCGTTCCAGCATGCGTCGCGCCATGTCGATGCCGCTCATCACCGGCATCTTTATATCGGTGACCACGAGGTCGGGGGCGAAGCTGCCGTAAAGCTCCATCGCCTCGCCTCCGTTGGCGGCCGATGCTATGTCAAGAGAGGGAAAACGGCGGTTAAGCAGGGTGAGCACCGTGTGCCGGGTAATCTCATCATCTTCCACGTATAACAGCTTGAAGCCGCTGCCGGATGTTGCAATTGCCGCCATATCAGACCTCGATCCTAAACTCGGCGCCTTCACCGGTGTTGCGTACGGTCAGCGAGCCGTTCATGCTCTTCTCCACGATGTTCTTGGCCATGAACAGGCCGATGCCGGTCCCTTTGCCCTGTTCCTTGGTGGTGAAGTAGGGTTCGAAGATGCGGTCGATGACCTCCTCTGAGATGCCGCCGGCGTTATCGGCGATGGTGACCACGGCCCGCTCCTCGTGGCTGGAGAGGACCACCTTGAGCCGCGGGGCCCGAACCTTTCTCTCGCCGAAAGCGTCCATGGCGTTGTTCATGATGTTCAGCAGTACCTGGGAGAACTCGTTGGGGTGCCCCACCACGGCGGGGACCGCGCCGGCCTGCAGTTCGATGGTGATCCCCTTGTCGTTGAGGCTGCCGTCGATGAGCGCCAGGGTGCGCCGGAGCACCTTTTCCAGGTGGAACTCCGTCTTCTCCTTGTCGGGGGTGAAGAAGTTCCTGAAGTCGTCGATGGTCTGGGACATGTGCCGCACCATCTGCATGATCTTGCCGGTGCTGGACTCGAGGTAGTCGCGGCTGAAGTTGCCGTACTCGTAGGAGAGGGTGAGATCCTGGACTAAGAGCCCGACCGCGTTGAGCGGCTGGCGCCACTGGTGCGCGATGTTGCCGATCATCTCCCCCATGGCCGCCTGCCGGCTTTGCTGCATGAGCACTTCGTCCTTCTTGCGCAGCTCTTCCAGTGCCTGCAGGCGTTCCGCCGTCTCCTGGGTGAGCGCCGCGGTCCGCTCCAGCACCCGCTGCTCCAGCTCGCGGTTCAGGTTGGAGAGAAGGGCCTGGGCTCCCAGCAGTTCCTGGTTCTTCTCGGCCGCCATCTCGTAGGTCGCCAGCAGCAGTTCCAGAGTGTGGGCGCAGTCGGCGTGGACATGGTACTGCCTGCCGCGGTAGCCGACGGAAACCTCCCCCTCGACATCGCCCTGGCGACACAGACGCTCCCCTTCGAGCACCGAACGGATGCGGGACAGGAGGAGCTTACGGCTGTAGGGCTTGGAGACGAAGTAGTCTGCACCGACCTCGAGGCTGTGCAGGACGTCGGCCGGATCGTTCAGGTGGGTAAGCAGGATAATGGGGAGCTGTGCCTTGTCGTGGAGCTGTCTGACCCTGCGACACAACTCGAACCCGTCCATTTCCGGCATGAGGATGTCGCTGATGACGAGGTCGGGACTCCCGGAGCGGATCACTTCCAGGGCGTCGCTGCCGTTGCGCGCGGTGCGTACCCGGTAGCCCTGTTCGGCCAGCATCTGTTCAAGGAGCTTAGCCTGGGTGGGGCTATCGTCGACGATGAGTATATGGTGCCGGTCGGCACCAGCGGTGTAGTCGGTGGCCATCTTTTCTCTTTCCTTAACGTGAAGCGGCGCTTGCGCTTTTACTGGTAACCCTGTGCAACAGTTCTATGATTGCTCCCGGTGGCAGCACGTGCTGCGCCGCGTCGATTTCTATGGCCTCTCCGGGCATGCCGAATACCATGGAGCTCTCGCGGTCCTGCGCGACCGTGATGCCGCCGCGCCCCCGGATCGTCTTAAGCTCCAGCGCCCCGTCCTTGCCCATCCCGGTCAAGAGCACCCCCATGGCGTGTCGGCCGTAACTTAGTGCCACCGAGCGGAACAGGACCGAGACCGATGGGCGTACCCCGTGCTCGGGGGCGGCTTCGGTGAGGATGATCTTGCCGGTGGAGGTGACCTCCATGTGGCAGTTGTCCGGTGCCACGTAGACCTGCCCAGGGGCGAGTTGAGCACCGTCGGTCCCCAACTGTACCGGAAGCTTCGAGCTGCGGTTCAGCCAGTGCACGAAGTTCTCCGTGAAACCGACCGCCATGTGCTGGACAACGACCACAGCGGCGGGAAAAGGGGCGGGCAGTTCGGCCAGTATCTGGCGCAAAAGTGGCGGCCCCCCAGTCGATGCCCCGATTGCCACCACCTTGACCGGTTGTACCGGGGGCGGAGGCAGCGGGCGCTCGGGGCGGGGCGCCACCTTGCCCGACGGGAAAATGCGCCGCACTACTTTGATCTCGGCCATCAGCTTCAGGTGGTGCACCAGGTTGGCCACCGAGTCCTGGTAGCCCGGGCTCCCCACCGGGTCCGGCTTGGCGAGGACCATCAGGGCGCCGGCCTCCATGACCCGGAACAGGGTGGCGGAATCCTTGGGATTCATCTTCCCTGTGACGATGACGATGGGGACCGGGCAGGTGGACATGATGGCGCGGGTGGCGTCGAAGCCGTCCATACCTGGGAGGTTGATGTCCATGGTGATCAGGTCGGGACGGAGGCATTTCGCCGCTTCGACCGCTTCCTCGCCGGTTTCTGCGGTGCCGATCACCTTGATGTCCGGGTCGGCCTCGAAGGCGGCCACCAGGGCACGCTGCACCGTTTTGGAATCTTCCACCACCAACAGTCTGATCACGTGGTTCCTCGTCAGCTTAGTTTTTGGATGACCTCGACCAGGTTGCCTTGGTCGAAGCTGCTCTTCACCAGGTAGGCGCTGGCACCGACATCGATACCCCGCTCCCGGTCACTGCGCGATTCCAATCCCGTCACCAGGACCACGGGGAGGGTGGCCAGCCTGCTGTCGGCACGGATGGCAGCGGTGAGTTGGAAGCCGTCCATGCGCGGCATCTCGATGTCAGAGATGACCACGTCGCATGGCTCGGCCCTCAACTGGGACAGCGCATCCGCCCCGTCCACGGCGGTACGCACCCGGTAGCCCGCCGCTTCCAGGATGTTCTTGAGCAGCGTGCGCGAGGTGATGGAGTCCTCCGCCACGAGCACCGAGACCGTCCTTGCTTTGGCGGTGGGGGCGGCCAGTGGCACCGCTGGCGCCTCGACGGCGAATGCAGAGCGGAACAGGTCGGCGACGTTTAAAACCGGGACCACCTTGCCGTTGCCGAGGACGGTACCTCCTGAGACGTTGCGCACCCGGGACAACTGCCGCCCCAGCGGCTTGACCAGGATCTCCTGGACCCCCAGCACCTGGTCCACGGCGAAGGCGATCTTCTTTTCGCCGGCATGCAGTAGCACGAAGCAGAGGCTCTCCTGCTGCGCCGGAGCGCTCCGTTCCAGTTCGAGAATGCGAGCCAGAGAAACCAGCGCGACCACCTCGCCGTTCACCAGCACCGTGTCGCGGTTCTCCACCCGTTTTACGCCCGCAAGCGCCACCCGCGAGCTCACTTCGACGTTGTTGGCCGGGATGACGCAGTCCCTGCCGCGCACCTGGACCAACAGGCCGCGTATCCTGGCGAATGAAAGGGGAAAAACCAGCCGGAACGTGGTGCCATAACCAGGGGTGCTTGAAACGGTAACGTGGCCGCCGAGACGCTCCAGGGACTCGCGCACGATGGCAAGGCCCACGCCGCGTCCCGAAACGTTGCCTACCGTTTTGCTGGTGGAGAGCCCGGACTCGAAGATGAGCTGGAGCGCATCCCGGTCGGACATGCGCTCCAGCCCCTCGTCGGTGGCCACCTCGAGCCTCAACGCGGCGTTTTTAACCAGGGCGACGTCGATGCCGCCGCCGTCGTCTGCGAGGACGAGTTCAGCGCGGTTCGCGTCCTGCAGGCGGATGTCGAGGCGGATGGCGCCCTTGGCAGGTTTGCCAGCGGCCTCGCGTTGTTCTGGTGCCTCGATACCGTGGTCGACCGTGTTACGCACCAGGTGCAACAGCGGCTCCTTCAGTTCCGCCAAGATACGGCGGTCGATTTCCAGCTCCCCCCCCTGGTAGCTGAATTCCGCCTCCTTGCCCAGTTCGCGGGCGAGGTCCCGTACCAGCTTGGCAAAGGGGTCGCAGACGGTGCTGCAGGGGAGCAACTGCAGTTTCTTCATCTCCTCCAAAAGGGGGTCGAGCATGCCCTGCAGCGATCTCAGATGCTTGTCCGCCCCCTTCTCCAGGAGCCGCAGGCGCCCCTCGATGAGCCGCTCTGCCTGGCAACTCTGCTCCAGTTGCACGGCGAGCGCGGCCTCACGTCCGGTTGCGCCCTTCTTGACCCTACGCGCGCTCTCCAGGGCACGGCCACGCTCCCCCTGGCGCATTGCCAGCTCACCGGCAAGGGTCGCCAGCTCCTCGTGGAGCGCGGATGCCGAGAGTTTCGCAGACACGAGTTCCTCCGACTGCAGCAGGAGTTCTTCCAGGAGTCGGGCGGATACGCGGACGGTCTCGTCCCCCTGCGGGCGTGCCGCAACGTGGTGCTGCTGCGCCGGCTTGCGCTCCGGGACGCGGGCGGGTTGCGTGACGGGTTGCGTGACGGCCTGGAGCGTGGCTGCCGGCGCAGAAACTGTCACGGTGGCGACCGCGGCAGGCTGCTCCGGCTCGGGAGGTGCAACCAGGGGCGCAGGGGCAGGGTGGGGCGGCCCCGCAGGATGGACATGGGGCGCAACTGCAGAAGCTGCCGCCAGTCCCAGGGAGAGCCGCTTCTCCAGGTCGTTGATGCTCACGTGCAGCGAGTCGAACTGTTCCAGCCCAAGCGCGAGGTCGCCACGCTTCAGCTCGGCGAGGACGTCCTCGAGCTGCTGGCAGGCAAGGGCGACGTCCGGGAGGTTCACGGCATGCGCCGCTCCCTTGAGCGTGTGCACGCGGCGGAACACCGACTCCAAAAGGCGCTTGCGCTCTGCCAGGTCCGGATCGCGTTCCAGCGCAAGAAGCAGGGTCGAGAGCTCCCCGAGATGCTCCCGGGCCTCCATGTCGAAGGTCGCCAGGAGCTCTTTGAGCAAGGCGTCGCTGTCAAGCATGCGGCGAGATTCCCCCGTTTACTGCAGTCATGGCCGTTATGCCACCTTGTAGCCGCTGACCAGCTGCTGCAGCTTCTGGTTCAGCTCGTAGAGGTTGCGGGCCGCAGCCTCGATCTGGCGCGAACCTTCGACGTTCTGATCGCTGGCCTGGTTGATGCTCTGGATGGCGATGGCGATTTGGTCCATGCCGATGGCCTGCTCCTGTGTAGAGGTGACAATCTGCAGGGTGGCGTTGGAGGACTCCTCGATGCTGGAGGCAAGCTGGCGGATCGACTCTCCCGCCTCGCTGGACTGTTTCACCCCGGCTTCAACCGCCTTGCTCCCCTGCTCGGTGGCGAGCACCGCGGCAGTGGTCGCTTTCTGGATCTGGCCGATGATGTTCCTGACCTGAGAGGTGGCCTGCTTGGACTGGGTGGCGAGGTTTTTCACCTCCTGTGCCACGACGGCGAATCCCTTGCCGTGCTCGCCCGCCTTGGCCGCCTCGATGGCCGCGTTGACAGCGAGAAGGTTGGACTGCTCGGCCAGGTCGGCGACGGTGGCGATGATCTCGCCGATGGCCTGGCTTTGTTCGGAGAGGTTGACGATGCGTTCAGCGATGAAGCCCATGCGCTCGTCGATGCCCTGCATGCCGCCGATGGCGCTGTTGACCGATTCGCGGCCGGTGCGGGCGATCTGGGTGGATCGGTGCGCACTCTCGTACACCTGGCGCGACTTCTGCGAAGTGAGATCGGTGGTCTGGCGGATCTCCTGGACGGTGGCGTTGGTCTCGGAGATGGAGGTGGCGGTCTGGGCCGAGCTGGAGGCGAGCTCGCTTACCGTGGTCATGATCTCCGCGGCGGAGCCGGCCAGCACGTTGACCACCTCGGCGATCTCCACCGTGAGTTCCCTGAGGTTGCTGGTCATCATCCGGAAGGAGTTGCCCAGTCGGTCCTTGGGGGAGGCGGGCAGGACCTCGATGGTGAGATCGCCGGACGCGATGCGGTCGGCATTGTCGGCAAGGCTGTTAAGTGAAGCCACCATGTTGCGCATCGCGGTGCCGAAGACGTCGCGATCGGAGAGGAGCGCAATGTCGACGTCAAGGTCGCCCAGGGCAATGCGGTTGGCGGTTTCCCCCAGGCGGCGCATGGAGTGCACCACCTTGCCCATGGACCTGAGCAACTGGCCCAGTTCGTCGGCGGAGTCGCTGCCGAGCTCGACGGAAACGTCACCCTGGGCCAGGCGCTCGGCGGCCTGCACCGCGTCAGTGAGCGGCTTGGTGATGGAGGCGGTGATGGCGAAGGCGATGAGGGCAGCGAGGATGCCGGCCAGCACCACCAGGGTCGCGGTGATGGCGAAGGTGGTGCTCTGGTTCTTCTTGGACTCGGCGGCAAACTTGTCGGCGACGGTGTAGGAATCCTTGAGCACCTCGTTCACCTGGGTGTCGATCTGGGCCACGGTGCGCCGCGCGTAGGACTTGTGGAAAGCGATGGCTTCCTTGACCTTGCCCTGGCGCACGAGGTCGATGGTCTTGGCCCGGATCACCTTCCACTGGTCCATGGATTCCTTGATCTGGTCGAGCTTTGACTTGTCCCCGGGGAAGCGGTCCCTGGCAAGCGCAAGCTGGCGGTAGACGATCTTTTCGCAGTTGTCGATATCAGCCACCGAGGCATCCACGTCCTCGCGGTCGTTGCTGTAGAGGATGACGTCCTTCATGCCGCGATGCATGCGGGTGATGTTGGTATCCACCTGCTGGATGGCGTTGGTGACCGCAAAGGGGTGTTCGTAGAACTCGCTCAGGAGCTGGCCTTGCGCGGCGAGGTTCTTCAGGGACAGCCCCCCGATCAGGATCAGGAACAGCACCAGGACGGAAAACCCCGCGGCCAGTCGGGAACGGATCTTCATGTTACTCAGCATGGAACCCCCTAGGAAAGATCAAGATTAAGGTTAAGACTTAGAGAATTCTCCTCATCTGAACCTATCCTCGACCTCCCTCATAAAAGCGTATCTATCTAAATCTTAATCTTATTCTGCCCTTAACCCACCTCTTCGTGCACCACCATCCTCGGGTCGGCGAGGATGCGCCCCATGTCGAGCAGGGCAAGGCGCTGCTCGGTCACCCCGGCGACGTACTCTTCCCTCGGGCCGGTGAAGGTGTCGGGAATGGGGAGCAAGGCACCGGGCGCGACGGTCCTGGTGCCGACGATGCTGTCGGCGAGGACGCCGAACTCCATCTGCTCGTTGCCCACCACGATGACCCGGTTCAGGTCGGAAAGGCCCATGGCCGGCAGTTCAAAGAACCGGCGCAGGTCGACGATGGAAATGATGCGGCCGCGCAGGTTGGTGATCCCGAGTACGAACGAGGGCGCACAAAAAAGCGGCGTGAAATCAGTGAGCGGCAAGGTGGCCGCCACGTAGCAGATTTCGATGGCGTAGCGTTCGCCGGAGAGCAGGAACTCCAGGCACTCGATCCCCTGCGCGTCCGACGGGCGTTCAGGTTGCCGGCTTAATAGGCGCGCCCGTTCGTCCAGCAGGGCCTTTTCGCGCTCAGGGTCGCGTGAGGGGGCGCCCGCCGCGGCGAATGCCGCTTCCTGTCGCTTGAGCAGTGCAGCCCAGTCTATGCTGGAGCTCTTTACCGACATCCGCCATCTCCTGAAACAGTAGTACCGCCGGTATTACCTGCGGTTCAAACCGGCGTTCATTCCCTTGATCAACTGAGACAGCAACCCGGCCGTGATCCCTTCGGCATCGGGCAGAACCTCCGCCGGGTCGTAGCGCTGCAAAAGGCGCAGGGCGTTTGCGAAACTCTGTTCGGCTTCCCGGAGTTCACCGCGCTTGCGGCACAGGTTCCCCAGGGCGAAGTAGGCGAGCAGATAGTCATGGTCCAGGTACAGTGCTCGTTTCAGTGCAGCTTCGGCTGCCTCGCCGTCTCCCATCTGCTCCAGGATCATGGAAAGCAGGTAGTGGGTATGAGGATTCAGGCGCTCCAGCCGCAGCGTTTTTTCACACTGCTCCCGCGCCTCCTGGTACCGCCCCAGGTTGGCGTAGCAGCGCGCCGCAAGAGCAAGGTTCTCGGGGAGGTGCGGCGCGGACAGGGCCAGCCGGGCCGCCTCCTGGTACTCCCCGTCGCGATACGCCGTCCGTGCCAGCTCGATGCTGCCCGGCAGGGGCTCCGCCTGCGACGACAAGGGATCAGGGAAGGCCCGGTGGGAGGCAACGGAAGAGGCCGTCCCCAGCGGGGCTGCCGCCGGAACCGGTGTCGGCATGGGGGCGGCTGGGCGCATCGTTTTACGGCGCTGTTCTCCCTTTCTGAGCACCAGGGCCCCGTCGTAGTGGTGGCAGCTGAAGCCGCGCAGTCTTTGGTGGTCCACCTCGGTGGGGCCTACGAAGAGCCATCCGCCCGGCTTCAAAGCAGCGTGGAACCTCCCTACCGTCTTCTCGATCTGCTCGGTGTGGAAGTAGAGCATCACATTGCGGCAGAAGATGATATCCGTGCCGCTGGTGAGGGCATGGCCGGTGTCGTCGGCCAGGTTCAACGGGCTGAACTGCACCATCTCGCGGATGCGGGGCACGATTTCAAACTGGCCGTCCCCGACGGGGGTGAAGTACTCCATGATCCACTGCGGTGCGTTGCGGAAGGACCATTTGCCGTACACCCCCCTGTGTGCCCGTTCCAGAGCGTCAACGTTGATATCGGTGCCAAGCAGCGTGATCTTCCAGTCCGGAAGATCACGCAACAGTCGACTAAGGATGATGGCGATGGAGTAGGGCTCCTCGCCTGTGGAGCACCCGGCACTCCAGATCTTGAGGGTCCTGCCGCCGCGCCGACGCGCCGCAATGAGCCCGGGGAGTATCTGCTGTTCGAGCACCCGGTAGCTCTTGGGGTCGCGCAGGAAATAGGTTTCACCGATGGTCAAGGCCCCGCTAAGGGCATTCATCTGTTCCTGGGAGAGCGGAGCCGCCATGAGTTGGAACAGGTAGCGGTCAAGGTCCTTGAAACCCGCCTCCCGTGCCAGCGCGGTCATTTTCAGCGCCAGGTCACCCAGGCGCGCCTCGGGAAAGTGCAACCCGAGGTTCCTACCTACGAATCCTGCGAAAACTGGCAGCGCGTGGTGTTTATCGCCCGCCACGCTACGCCTGCTCCAGAACAGCCCGGATCTGCGCTTCTTCCTCGGGGAAGAGCAGGGTGTCCAGGTCGTGGATCAGTACCAGCCCGTCGGCAGTCCGGGTAACGCCGGCCAGGAATTCCGTCCCGGCGACGATCTTGTCCGGTGGCAGGAGTGCCCCGGGGGGTAACTCGCACACACCTTCCGTCGTATCGACGTGGAGTGCCAAGGCGAGCCTTTGGGTTCGGGCAACGACGAAGTGGTCTTCGCAGCCGATGGGCCGCTCAGGCAACCCGAACCGCCTTCTCAGGTTTATGACGGGGATGACATCCCCCTGCAGGTCTAGGATGCCGAGTACGACATCCGGGGCATAGGGGATCGTGGTGAGCGCCGCAGCCCTGATGACCCTGGTGACCTGTTCCAGTCTCAAGGCGTAGCGTGTGCCGTCTAGGGCGAAGATGAGCAGGTGGATCGTGTCTATCGTTCTTCTCCAGGGGCGACATCAATACAGCGCTTTAATTTACCGCGGGGCGGGCTTCTATTCAAGCGGATTGTTGCGCTTTTATGACTTATCTTATGAATTTTTGCAATTGAAGTTTCGACTTGGAGAACTGCTAGGGGTGGTGGGCCGTGAGAGGGATGATAGGGGTGTTAACGAAATACAGTGGCCGATGTTACTGTGACAGTATCTGCCAAAGGGAAAACAAAATACCTTCTGCGTCCTAACAGTTGCAAACTCGGAGCTGCAATTGCTGTTTCAATCGTGCAAAAACTGCCGTGCGCATCGATGTACATCGGGGAGGAATTGCAGAAAATCTTCTTGCAATATTGAATAGTTGCGGGTAAGCTCGCTGCCGCCACCGGCCAGGGGATTAGCACGCGGCACGCGTCTGGACATGCGCTGCAGGGCACCGGCAATACCGTCGGTAGTGAGGTAAGAGGGGATCATGTCCTCGAAGATAATCGGGACCAGCCTCTGCAGCGGTTGCGGCAGCAGGTCTCGGTTTCCCTCTACGATTTTCCTGATCCGCCCGAGGTAGACCGGCAGGGGATCGTCATGCCAGTGTCGCCACCCGCTGGCGAGGAAATGATCGTAGTACAGGTCGACCAAGATGCCGCGGTACAGGCCGAATTCCTGGGCGATGCGCAGGCGGCTGGCGGTGAAGGCTGGATGACCTTGGGCGAAGGAGTCGATACGCCGGTGCAGCGCAAGACCTTGACGCAGGCGCTCCGGGAACCGGTCAGCAAGCGGGCCCTTGACGAAGTCCCCCATGAAGTTGCCGGTGATGATGGCGGGGTCGTTCCCGGATAAGTAGAGGTGGAAGAGGTAGTTCATGGCAAGTGATGATACCAAAACCCCGGCTAAAGGGGTAGGGGGATGACATGCTTGGTGCCCTGACCGGCGACATCGTGGGATCGATCTACGAGTGGAACAACATCAAGACCACTGAGTTTCCACTGTTCCAGGACCACTGCCGTTTCACCGACGACACTGTGCTCACCGTGGCGCTCGCCGAGGCGATCATGAGCGGTGAATCATACCCGCAGGTGATGCGGCGCTACTATCGCAGGTATCCAGAGGCCGGGTACGGCAAGAATTTCGCGCGCTGGGCCGCCAGCGACGATGCTGCTCCCTATTACAGCTGGGGCAACGGCTCGGCAATGCGTATCTCGCCTGCGGCATGGGCCTTCGATTCACTGGGCGAGGTGCTACAAAAGGCCGAGGAGTACACCCTTCCCACCCACGGTCATCCGGAGGGGGTGCGCGGCGCGCAGGCCGCTGCTACTGCAATCTATCTCGCGCGCACCGGCGGCACCAAGGCGGAGATACGCAGTTTCATCGCCGGTCGATTCGGCTACGACCTTTCCCGTGGTTGCGACGACATCCGTCCGGACTATCGCTTCGACGTCTCCTGCCAGGGGACGCTCCCCCAGGCGCTGGCTGCCTTCTTCGACTCGAGCGACTTCGAGAGTGCCCTGCGCCTTGCCGTTTCGCTCGGAGGTGATTCCGACACCCTTGCCTGCATAACCGGGGGGATTGCACAGGCATTTTATGGCGGGGTCCCGGCCTACGTCGCTCAGAGCGCGCTCGGGTTTCTGGATGAGCCGCTGAGAAGGGTGACCTTGGAGTTCGAGGAGCGGTTCGTGGTTGGGAGAGGGTGCGGACGTTAGGAAAATCCTCCCTGTCCCCCCTTTGCGAAAGGAGGGACGGGGGGGGGCTCGTAGGTGTAAATGAAAGGCCGATGGCCCATCTGCGCAATCTGCGTCGGGACCACCGGCCAGTTCCTTTACGGCAGAGTCCGGTTCAGACACTGCCGTGTTCGAGTTTCCACTTTTCGAGGGCTGACCGATAGTCGTCCTGCATTTCCTCGCCGATGCCGTACGGGTTACGCGCCTGCTCCACCTCGGGGCGGGTTAGGGGAGCAGGCGTTTCCTCGACTTCCTCGAGGCACGCCTCCGGGAGGATCGAGGTCAGCATCTCGATGATTTGTTGCAGCCGGTCCAGTACTTCGTTCTTGAAGGTTTCGTCGTCCATGATCGTCCCCGGTTGGAACCTTGCCCCCTTTGAGGAGGGGGCAGGGCGCCTTGGCTTAATGACGGGAACGATTATACCGTAGCGACGGCAACCCTCCAGTTACTTCATCAACTCTTTGCCGATATCGAATCCCTTGCCGACTGCTTCACCCAGGCCGTAGTAGATACGGTTGGTGGGGCTGTAGATGATCGGCCGCACCTTGTCCGGATCAGGCAGGCCGTTGCCATCGAGGACGGACTCGTCTGCCTTCACATCGACGATCTCGCCGATGAACTGGGTGTGCACCCCGATCTCGACGGTCTGCAACAGGCGGCATTCGATGACCAGCGGAAATTCCGCGACATAGGGCGCATCGACCAGGTCGCTTTTGACGGCGGTGAGCCCGGCCTTGGCGAACTTGTCCTCGGTTTTGCCCGAAGCGATACCGGCGTAGTCGGCCTCGACGGCAAACTGCTGCGACGGGATATTCACCGTGAAGGCGCCGTGCTTCAGAATGGCGTCGTAACTGTGGCGCGACTTGCGCAGCGAGATAGTGACTGCGGCCGGATCGGAACTGCAGACGCCGCCCCAGGCGATGGTGGCCAGGTTCGGCTTGCCCGCCAGGTCGTAACTTCCCACCAGCCAAACCGGGGTCGGCATGGCGTGGGTCCCTTTGCCCAGACTCTTTTTCATGTGGCCTCCTGTGCCTTTACTTGAGGATGTCTGACAGCAGCTTTCCGCCGACGCCGATGTTCTCGCGCTCCATCTCCTTGATGAAGACGATGAATTTATCGGCGGGTATCTGGGTTACGGAACTGGCAGCTTCGGTCAGGGCCTGTACCAGTTGGCCTTTCTTCTCTTTGTTCTCGATGGTGCCGAGGTCGATGGTTATGACGGGCATGGCTCAACTCTCCTTGTCGCAGATGTAGTGTCGAAAGGGGGCCAATGTAACAAATATTACCGGTGACATCAACCGCGGGAGCCGGTGTTCGCTTGTCGTAACAGACCGCCACGTAGTACCGGTGCAGGTAAGTACCTGTGTGTCGCGATGGTCCAGTGGCCGACAAGGCTTGGGCGCAGGCTGCGGTCGTGGTATATTCACGGCATCCGCAACAACGAGGAAGAGGAAGATGTTAGAGATCAAGGAATCGGATATAAAAGTGGAGTTTTACCGCGCGTCGGGACCGGGGGGGCAGCATCGCAACACCACCGACTCCGCCGTTCGCATCCGTCACCTCCCAACGGGGATCGTGGCCCAGGCCAGCGAGAGCCGGTCACAGGCACAAAATCGGGAGATGGCGCTACAGCGCCTGGCGGAACTGCTGCGCCGGCGCGAACAGAAGAGGAAGAAGCGTATCGCCACCAAGGTACCGCGCGGCGCCAAAGAGAAACGGCTCTCGGACAAGAAGGCGGTTTCGGAGCGCAAGAAGATGAGGGGCTCGAGAATCGACAATTAAGAGTCGATAGTCAGCTGCCCATCCCCCCTGAAAATTTCCAGCATGATGCCCCGGAAGGCTTCTGCCGCCGGCGACATTTCCCGCCCTTTGCGGCTGGCCAGATAAAACTGCCGCTTGATGGAAACGCGGTCCACGGGAACCTGAATCAGCGCCCCCTGTTCCAGTTCGTGCCGCACCGACACCGCGGAAACAAAAGATACGCCGATACCAGCCATCACCGCACGCTTCACTGCCTCGTTACTCCCCAGGTGCGCCGCCACCCGCAGTTTTGTCGGGTCGATGCCTGCGTCGCGCAGGGCCTGGGCCGCTGCTTTCCCGGTCCCGGATCCCGTTTCACGCAACACCACCGGCTCGCCGAGCAACTCCTCCTTGCGGATCGCTTCTCCCTCGCCCCAACGGTGGCCTGCGCGGGCAATCAGGACCAGTTCGTCCTCGGCAAAGGGGGTAAATTCCAGGGTATCCTCGTCGAAGCGACCGCCGACCACGCCCAATTCCACCTCTTCCGACAGCAATTTGCCCAAGACGTCGTGGCTGTCCCCCTGTCTAAGGACGATAGTCACGCCGGGGAAACGGTCGATCAGCAGGGGGAGGGCAGCCGGAATCATGTACTCGCCGGGTATGCTGCTCCCCGCGATGTTCAGCACCGCCTCCTCGATCCCTTTGAAGCGCGCCAGCGCAATCGGTATCTCCTTCGCATACTCCACCAGCTTGCGTGCCCGCTCCAGCAGGATCTTGCCTCCCTCGGTAGGAAGGGCACCCTTGCCGGTGCGATCGAGCAGTTTCATGCCGAATTCACTCTCAAGGGCCGAGATATGCTGGCTTACCGTAGACTGCGTAATGAAGGTGGCCTCCGCCCCCTTGGAGAAGCTGCCGCTTTCCGCCACCTTGATGAATATTTCGAGCTGCTTCAGGTTCACCGTGGCCTCCTATTAGGTGTAGCGATCACTGTTATTGATTTCATCGAATTTATCAATTTGACTCCAGCGGGTCAATTAGTTATTCATGTCAGTAGTTTTCCTCTACCCCCACCTCTCCACGGCATCCCCTTTAGTGAGTGACAAAGATGGTAGCAGCAGGAATCGACATAGGTTCGACAGGGACAAAAGCGGTTATCTTCGATGGAGAGATCCGCGCCAGCGTCGTCGTTCCCACGGGCTGGGACCCCAAGGCGGCAGGGCTGGAAGCTTATCGCCAGGCGCTGGAGTGCGCGGGCCTCGTGGCGGATGAGGTGCAAAGCATCGTCGGGACAGGCTACGGACGGGTTTCCCTCCCCATATTCGACCGGAAGGTCACTGAGATCACCTGCCACGCCCGCGGAGCCCATTTCCTGTACCCGGAAACGCGCAGCGTGATCGATATCGGTGGCCAGGACAGCAAGGTGATCAGTGTCGACCCCCAGGGGCGCGTGGCGGAGTTCGCCATGAACGACAAGTGCGCCGCCGGCACCGGTCGCTTCCTGCAGGTCATGGCCGGCGTGCTCGACGTCTCCCTGGATCAGCTCGGACAGCTTGCCGTTGGGGCGACGCCGGTGCCGATCTCCAGCATGTGCGCGGTCTTCGCCGAGTCCGAGGTGATCGGCCTGCTGGCGCGCGGGACTGACAAGGGAAGCATCGCAGCCGGTATCTTCCACTCCATCGCTGCCAGGATCCAGGGGCTGGCAGGTAAGGTTGCCCTGTCGCACCGGGTCACCTTCAGCGGCGGCGTCGCGTTGAACCGCGAACTTTGTCGCGCCATCGGAACGAGCCTCGGCATCGACATGTGGGTGCCGCAGGCGCCGCAGATGGTCGGCGCGCTGGGCGCGGCGATCCTGGGGTACGAGGCATGAGGGATATCTGCGCTGCTTTTAGCGAGATTGCCGGACTTAGGGAGAGAAACGCTATCGCACTCAAGGTGGCCAAGGACCGCGGCAGGAAAGTGGTCGGCACCTACTGCCTGTTCTCACCGGTGGAACTGATCGTCGCCGCGGGTGCCATACCGGTGTCGCTGTGCGGCACCAGCGCGACGCCCATCCCCGCGGCGGAAAAGGTGCTGCCGCGCTCGCTGTGCCCGCTGATCAAATCGAGCTACGGTTTCGCGCTTACCGATACCTGTCCCTTCTTCCACTTCTCGGACCTGCTGCTCGCCGAGACCACCTGTGACGGCAAGAAGAAGATGTACGAGTTATTGGGTGAGATGAAGCCTTTGCACCTGATGCAACTGCCCCAGGTGCAGGACGAGGCGGCGCTGGAGTACTGGGTCCTGGAGCTGAAGCGCCTGATGACGCGCCTGGAACAGGCATTCGACGTCCGGATCACTCCGGAGAAGCTGGCCGCTGCGATACTGCTGCTCAACGAAGAACGCCGCTCTCTGAAAGCGCTTCAGGACCTGCTGAAAAGAAAGCCTGCGCCGATTTCGGGAATGGATCTGCTCACCGTGCTGCACAACCGCGGCTTCACCGTAGACAAGCGCGAGGCGATTGACCTGATTGACCGGCTGACCCGTGAACTTGCCGAGCTGAGCGACCAGGGCATCTCTCCCTTCACGGCGAAAACGCCGCGCATCCTGCTGACCGGGGTCCCGGTCGGTCTCGGCTCCGACAAGGTCGTGCGCCTGGTCGAGGAGCTGGGGGGGAGCGTGGTCTGCTTCGAGAGCTGCGGCGCCTACAAGAAGGTGGATCCGGTGCAACCGGGTAAGAACCTGCTCCGTTCCATTGCGGAGAAGTATCTGCGCGTTCCCTGCTCGTGCATGTCGCCCAACAAGGGGCGGCTGCAACTGCTGGAGCAACTGGTGCGGGAGTTCGCAGCGGACGGGGTAATCGACCTCACCTGGCAAGGGTGCCACACCTACAACGTCGAATCGTTCACGGTGAAACGCCATCTGCAAGAGACGGTGCGGGTCCCCTTCCTGCAGATCGAGACCGACTATTCCGAATCGGACACGGAACAGTTGAAGGTGCGCATCGAGGCCTTCCTTGAGGTCATCGGCACCAGCAGAGGGGAGCGCCCGTGAGAGGTCCACGGTACGTAGAGCTGTTCGACGATTGCAGGTACCACATCGATTCCGTCATATCATGTCCAGACCACTCTGGCCGAGTGGAAGAATGCAGCATGCCGGCTGTTAAATCAAAGCCTTAAGAGCTGTAGTTATTCCAATACTTCAAGAAACACAAGGAGCACCGATGAAAAGGTTGTTGTTGACCATGCTGGCATTTTCCCTTTGCGTAACCCCGGCTGCCTGGGCCAAAAGCCGCAGCGGGCAGATCACTGTCGAGGTTGATCTTTCCAAGCAGGAGGCGGGCAAGGAGACCAGGCTCTGGATTCCTTACGCGGTTTCCGACTCCTATCAGAACGTCACCGACGTCAAGGTGAGTGGCGATTTTGCCTCCTCCGCGGTCTACACCGACCGGGCCAACGGCACCCCGATGCTCTACGCTCAGTGGGACAAGGACGCCAAGAGCCGCAAACTCGTCTACACCTTCAACGTCCAGCGCGATGAGGTCCGGATCAAGGACCTGTCGGCAAAGGAGCCGGCCTGGAACTCTGCCGACTACGCCGAGTACCTGAAACCGACCTCCATGGGTCCGGTGGACGGTGAGGTAAAGAAGCTGGCCGACAGCATCGTCAAGGGGAAGACCACGGTGCTCGACAAGGCGAAGGCGATCTACGACTGGGCCTGCGAAAACATGTACCGCGACCCGGCCACGGTCGGTTGCGGCAAGGGCGACGTCTGCGAGTTGCTGAAAAAACCGGGCGGAAAGTGCACCGACATCTCCTCGGTGTACATCGCGCTGGCGCGCGCTGCCGGGGTGCCGGCGCGCGAGGTGTTCGGCCTGCGCCTTGGCAAGAAGGCAGAGGAGGATGTCACCACCTGGCAGCACTGCTGGGTCGAGTTCTTCCTCCCGGGGACCGGCTGGGTGCCGGTTGACCCGGCCGACGTGAGAAAGGCCATGCTGGTCGAAAAGCTGGAGTTGAAAGACGCCAAGACCCGCGAGTACCGCGACTACTTCTGGGGCGGTATCGATCCCTACCGCTTCAAGATCGCCTCGGGGCGCGACCTGGTGCTTAACCCGCCGCAGGCAGGCGCGCCGCTCAACACCTTTGGCTATCCCTACGCCGAAGTGGGGGGCAAGGTCCTGGACTGGTACGACCCCAAGACTTTCAACTACCGCATCACCTTCAAAGAAAAATAGGGTAGGGGACTGCCGACCCGACGGGGCCGTGCCGCAAGGCGCGGCCTTTTTTCGTCCCGTGCGTGCAGCCGCACCCCGCGCTAGTTCCCGCTCTTTTGCCTTGTCTCTCCCGGGGGATTCATGTATCTTCCGCGAGTCCGACACTAATGATCCAGGAGTTTACCCGTGCAGATCCGCACCGTTATCACACTCTCGTTGTTTGCCGCCGTACTGGCGGCGCCGCTTGCCCATGCCGCCGACCCTGTGCCTGCCGCTGCGGCCGCTTCGGCCGCTCTTGCTGCTCCGTCCGCCGCAGCCATCCCGGCACCTGAGGCCGCAGCGACACCCGACCAGGCCGCCGCCATCGCGGCGCTCACCAAAGAGAATGCGCTCCTGCAGGAGCGGATCAAGGCGCTGGAGAGCTGCAGCATCAGTTCCACCGATCTTGCCGCCCGCAACTCGAAGAAGCTCAAAGAGATCATTGCCGACGTGCGTGCGCAGCGCCAATCCATGGCCGATTTCGAGAGCTACGTGAAGTGGATGTCCGGGCACGTCGCCAGCTATTCCAAGTACATCCAGGCCAGTTCCGTTGCCGCGCGTTTCGTGAGATTCTTCCCGATCCCCTACGCGGGACAGGCATCGCTCTTCACCAAGTTCGTCTCCGACTCCGCGGTTTCCCTCGGTGCGGCTTCGGTCTCCATCAACAAGTACCTGGGGACCTCGCAACAGTTCCTGTCCCGGGCCGACGCGCTGGACCCCAACAAGCCGACCTACAATCAGGACGTGTCGGAACTGGTGCGCTTCGCCGATCAGGATCTTTTGAAGGGGATGACCGAGGTGCAGGAGCGGCTCACTACCACGAGCCAGCTGTCCGCATCCTCGCTTTCCTTTTTGGAGAGCGTGAACCACTACGTGGGCTCCGGCGACGAGGCGCTGACCAAGGCGAAGTCGTTTTTGAAGAGCGACGACAACAAGGCCGAGAAGAGCTTCCTCGCCGAAAGCACCACGTCGCTCAGGAACAAGGCACAGGTCTTCAACGGCAAGCTGCAACTCTTCGATGCCACGGTGAAGAAGACGTCCCCGCAGATCAAGGCGCTGGTGGCCTACGACGACCTGGCGCGCAGCCTGGACCCCAGGTTCGCCAGGAAGTAGAGTAGTTACTGCACGGGAACGCAGGGCTCGCAGCTGCCGCACCCTCACCCGGCCTTCGGCCACCCTCTCCCGGGGGGCGAGGGGAATCAATATAAAAAGGCCTCTCCTGATCAGGGAGAGGCCTTTTTTCGTACATGATGCGCGGGGTGTGGTTAGAACTTGTACCCCAGCGAGAGCGCTACGAGGTGCGCATCGTTTTGGTACTTGCCGTTGGCGGTGCTGGTGGGGACGAAGGGATTTGCACCGATAGTGTTGTTCTTGTTACGGTTCTCGTAGTACTGGTAGCCGTAGGCAAGGGCAATGGTGAACGGCTTGAGGTCGATATCGGTGCCGGCGCAGAAGACGTGGGTTTTGGCGTCCGGGATGGAGGGGTCAAAGGTGCTGTCGGGCACCGCGGTGTCGCCGTAGACGTACCCTGCGGACAGGGCGAATGTCGGATCCACCTGATATCTTCCGCCGACGTTGAGGCCCCAACTATCCTTCCAGTCCCGCGGGGTGACTACCGATTGGCCGTTGTCCAACCTGATATCGAGGCTCTTGAACTTGGACCACCCTTCCCAGCGCATGCCGGCTTCCAGGGTCAGCTTGTCGATCCCCTTGTAGGCAACGCCCGCTGTGAACTGCGGCGGCAGCGTGAGGTCGGTCTTGCCGCCGGTGTTGAGCGACGGCACCGAGAAGGTTGCATCGCCGGAAATGTCGACGTGAACCTGGCTGCGATACGAGGCGCCCACGGTCAGGTCGCGGGTGATGTCGTAGGCTGCGCCGACGTTGAAGCCGACCCCGGTGCCGTCTCCTTTGAACTTCGAGCTGATGTCCGGCCCGCCGGTGAAGATGCTGCGCTCGAGGGTAGCGTCGAGGAGCATGACGTCGAGACCTGCGGCCAGGGTAAGGGAAGGGATGACCCGGTACGAGAAGACAGGGTTGATGTCGAAAGTCTTCAGGGTGGATTTGGTGGCGATATAGCGGCCGTCCCAGTTGCTGTCCCAGCTGGTGCCCAGCCCGAACGGGTTGAAGACGCCGAGGCCCGCGCTGGCCTGGTCGTTGAATTTGTGGGTCACGTACAGGTGGCTCGGAAAGAAGACCGAGTCGTCCGATGCGTCGTTGCCGCCGATGGAGCTCGTGTACTCCCGGGACGAGACTATTGCGGTGGTGCCGACCAGAACCTGGGTCCCGTCAAGCTTGCTCATCAGGGCCGGGTTGTAAAAGATGGTGCTGGCGTCGCTGGTGTGGGCGGTCACGGCATTGCCCTGGCCAAGGGCGCTGGCACCGTGGGTGAAGACGGCGTAGCCGGCGGCAAGGGCCGACGAAGGAACGGCGGCTCCCAGCGCGACGGTCGAGGCGACCAGCCCCGCGATCAAGCTCTTCCTGTAGTTCATAGATCCTCCTGGAATTAAATTAAAGTGCGACGTTGACGAATCGCTGTGGCAACGGGTAACATGACGGTCGTGGTTGACTATACCCACTGGTTCGTGCTAAAAGTTTAATCATTCAAATCGGTTAACGGGAGCAGTTGATGCACTCTGAAAGACAGTACCTGATGGAACACGCCGAGGAATCAGTTCGGCTTGACATGAAAACAGACAACGCGGTGACCGAGAAACAGGCCCGTTGGGCCGGCCTCGCACCCGGCATGAGCGTCATCGACATCGGCTGCGGTCCCGGCAAGACGACCAGCATGCTGGGAGAACTGGTGCAGCCGGGCGGGCGCGCCGTCGGGGTCGACCTCTCCGAGCAGCGGCTCGCGTTTGCCCGCCAGCACTACGGCTCCTCCACGGTCAGCTTCGAGCGCTGCGACCTATACCAGCCGCTCGCAGGCTTGGGCCAGTTCGATTTCGCCTGGTGCCGATTCGTGCTCGAGTATCACCTCTCCAATTGCTTCGAGCTGGTGCGTAACATCTCGGCGGCACTGAAGCCCGGTGGCATTCTCTGCCTGATCGATCTTGACCACAACTGCCTGAGCCATTTTGGCCATTCCCCTCGCATGGAGCGTGCCGTCGCCGCCACCATCAAGAGCCTCGAGGAAAACGACAACTTCGACCCCTACGTCGGGAGGAAACTGTACTCCTTCCTCTACGACTTGGGCTTTGAGGACATCGACGTCAAGGTCGAGGCGCACCACCAGATCTTCGGGGAGTTGAAGGAGGTGGACGAATTCAACTGGACCAAGAAGGTCGAGGTGGCTGCCAAGAGGTCAGGCTACGACTTCAACGAGTACCAAGGGGGCTACGAGGAGTTCCTTGCCGAGTTCCGCGCCTTCTTCGCCAGTCCACGCCGCTTTACCTACACCCCGATCATCTCCTGCCGGGGCAGAAAGCCTCAGCCCTCCTGAGCCGCAGAGGCGTCTCCGTCCTCGCTGGCGCGGGAGCGGCAGGTGATCAGGGCGTCGACGATGTGCTTGTCGAAATGGGATCCCGCACCCTCCCTGAGCAGGCGGAAGGCCGCTTCCCTGGGCATGGGGGCCCGGTAGTGACGCTGTGAGGTCACCGCCTCGTAAAAATCCGCAACGGCGATGATCTTCGCCCCCAGCGGTATGTCCTTTCCTTTCAACCCCTTGGGGTAGCCGGTGCCATCGATCTTCTCGTGGTGCGCGCCGGCTATCTCGGGAACCTCGCGGTAAATACCCTCGAAGTTAACCTGTTCAAGGATGTCGCGCGTCTTGTGGCAGTGGGTCTTGACGATCTCGTACTCCAGGTCGGAAAGCCGGCCGTTCTTCTTCAAAATGGCGTCGGGCACGCCGATCTTGCCGTAGTCGTGCAGCAGGGCCGCCACTCTGATCATCTCCCGTTCGCTCCGCGGCAGCCCCAGTTCCTCGCAGATCTCATCGGAGTACTCGGTCACCTTCTCCGAGTGGCCGGCGGTGAGCGGGTCCCTGGCGTCGATGGAGGCCGCCATGACCTTCAGGAACGAGCTGAACTGGTTCGACTTGGCCTCGTGCAGCTTGGCGTTGCGTATGCTGATGCCGATCACCGGTGCGATCCCCATGAGGAGGGAGACGTCACTTTGCACCAGGGGACGCTTGGATTTCAGGTTGTCGACGGCGATGATGCCCAGGGATTCCCCCTCGCAGATGATCGGGCAGCAGATGAAGGTCTGGGAGAGGAGCTGCTTGGCGAAGTTCTGGCTTTTCCCGGAGAGGTTACCCTCGATGTCCTTCACGTCGGCCACGAGGAAGGGGCGCTGCTCGCGGAAGGAGATAACGAAGACTCCTTTGGAGTCGGGGCGGTCCAGGTGGAAGGTGGTCTTGCCCAGGAAGGCGAGTTGCTCGTCGTGGTAGCCAAAACCGGCGTGGAACACCAGCCGCGATTTCTCAGGGTTGGCGAGCAGGATCAGCCCGCGGCTGTAATCGAGACGCTTTTCCAGGATCTGGATCACGTCGGAGAGGATGTCGTGCACCTCGGTCAGCCTGCTGATCGCCTGCCCGATCTCGTTGGTGACGAGGGCGTTGTTGTAGTTGATCTCCACCCGCTCGAACAGGCTGTCCGTCAGGTTGACCAGGCTTTGCTGGCTGAGGATCAGGGCCTTTTTCTCGCTTCTGAGCGAAATCAGGGTGAGCGTGAGGAACGCAGTGATGGACCAGGGGGCGACGACTCGCGCAGTAGCTGGGTCGACCTTCAGGAAGTACCCGGTGAGCGCCAGCAACAAGAGCCCCGCGGCATACCGGGTGTGGTTCCGGAAGGTAAATGGGACCTTGTCCCAGGACACGGTGTACCGGCAGACCCGGTCCCCCCTGAACATGCACTCAGGGTGCTCGATGTGGGGTAGCTTCGCGTTGAAGACGCTGGCGACCGCTTCGAAGAACCCCATCCTGTTTTGGCACTGGAAGGGCTCCTCGTGGGTGCCGGGGCGCGGGGTGACGGTTATTTCAACGCTGTTGCTGGCAATCTGTCTGGAGGTGTAAACAGAAGAGCGGACGATCTTGGTGTTGGCTGCCTCGCCGATGAGGCTATAGGCTTTGGCGGGGCCGACGAGGCCCAGGAAGTACTGCCTGATGATGCCCATCGCCTCGGGGGACGCCGCGTAGCGTCCGGCCTCCCGGGCAATGTTCTCGTTACCGGTCACCTTCAGCAGTTTTTCGTAAAACAGGTTCACCTGTTCCTGGGAAAACCAGTGACCCTGGTCGGAGACCTCAAGGTAGGTCATGTTGGCGTAGCTCAACAACTCACCGACGTTCACAAAGTTGTACTTGCTCTTGATCAGCTTGATGTACGTGTCGATGATGCTGCTGTTGTAAAGCGGAGTGCTCATCTTTTATTCCGAAGGTTCCAAGTGTTCCGCTGCGTGCGCGCGCTTGGGCTTATGCCGCGTCTGCATGTCGTTAATGTATTTGATGAAGTCTGAGGCGTGATCGTGGGAGCTTATGGCCCACAGCGCGTACTTTCGTTCATAGGGGAGATCGGCTGCTTCAACGTAACTCATGGGGTACACCAGCACCGGAATATCGTTTTGCTGGTGCTTGTGGGTCAGGATGGAGAGCAGTATGTAGACTATGTCACGCGGGAACTGCGCCTGGTCCAGAACGATCAAGTGGATGCAGTTGGTGAGGTCGGAGAGGTTGAGGCCGATGTCCGATATGTTCACAAGGATAATGGCCTTGGTGTCACCGTTTTTCTTAAGCGTGTACTGGTGGCGCTCGCGCGACAGTCCGGCGCGCTCGTACTCTTGGCCAAGCTGGTCCTGATTCGCCATGGCGGGCTCAAGGTCCAGCGCATGGAGCATCACGCCCCCGGATTCCTGCTCGTAGAAGCCCTCCAACTCATAAAGGTCCTCCCGGGTGGTCTGGGTAAGGCTCCAGGGGCCGGAGAAATTCCAATCGTCCGAGAAGGTGCGGTGGTAATGGAAATAGGCGAAGGTATCGATGGAGCAACCTTTCTTTGTGCCGATGGCCTTCGCTGCGCCGCCAAATACGCGGTTGGGAAACTTGTTGTCTGGCCGGTAGTAGCAGATGATGTAGTCCATGTACGCTGACTTCAGGTTGTAGGAGTCGTTGATGGAGTTTGCAAGCTGGTTCAAAACGACCAGCCCGGCGCTCAGCGACTCGGACTTGTTGGCGGCGTGATGGTGCACAAGCCAGCTACTCTGGTAAAAACGCAGCATTGCCAGGTGTCCGAGGATGGTTCCGTGCTCCTGGTAGATGTAATGCCTGGCGATGCTGGGGTTCTCCGTGTAAAGCCTCTTGTAGGTCTCCTTCAAGAGCGCTTTGTTGGTCTGGAAAAAGTGGTATTTCTCCGGGTAGATGAAGCCGCTTTCAAAGAAGAACTGCCACAGGTCCTCCAGGTCGACCTGGGTGCTCACGTAGGAGTGCTTGTCCTTGGCCAGGTAAAGCAACGACAGCAGATTCACGTGGTCGCGTATGTCCATGTCCAGAAAGCACAGCCCGCTGCGAACGGTAGCTGCTCTCTCGTTTTTCTGCACACTGTCGCGGTATATGACCTGGGCACTGCATTTGGTGGCAAAGCCGTTGCCTATGCGGAGTTCCAGTTCCGGGATAATCATCCCGGGCAGCAGTACGCTCAGCTCTGCATCTTCACTGACTGAGAAGCCCGAACCTGACAGGTCCAACACTTTGAGGTCCACGCTTTTCTGGCTGAACGGGTGGGTGAAGACCGCGTTGGGAAGGGGAAGGAGTTCGTGCCGGTCGCTGCGAATCGCTTTCGCCTTGAAGCGCTGCATGCTCGATTGCACCGGCTCCAACACGTAGATCCTGCTACTTTGCCCGGGCGTTTGCGTCGAGATGCGGCACTCGGCCGAGTACAGGGTGGTGCTGCCGTTACTGAAAACAACCTGCAACGGCACCTCGCAGTTGATCCAGTTGAAGTTGCGGCGGCCGTCTCCCGGAACGTGAACCCGGAAAGAAACAGCGCTGAAATCGACGAGCGTCCCTTCAAAGCGCGCGCCATTTTGGAAGAGCTCCGCGGAGATGCCAGAGCAGGGGTAACGGCGGGACTTGCGGTAGTTTACTTCGGTGCACTTCTCGGGAAGGAGAAAGGTGGCCCCCTCGTCGCTCATGCTGATCAGCTCGGGGGAAGCGGTGATCATCCTGTGGCCGCTGACCACGAGGATGTTGTCGAAAACACAGCCGTTGGTCGTGACCTCGACGGAGTCGATTGAGACCCACCGGCATTCAAGCTTGTTGTTCAAGCAGGGCAGGGGAGTTGCTTCAAGTGTTACCGTGCGGGGATATTTCGAATGCTTGAAGTTGACGAGGATTGATTCTTCTTGGAAGTTGATGAAGTTCAGTTTGTTGATCAGCTTGCTGAGCCCCACCTCTTTTTCGGAGCCGGGAGAGAACTCTATTACTATATCAGGCCGGGCAAATTGCAAAATCTTGCTGGCGTCTTTCATCAGTACCTCATTGCCGCTCGTGTAGCGACTGTAGAAGGCAAAGGCAATACTGCCAAATTACTACTCTGTTTCTGCCTTCCCTCAGGGCGAAAAGCATGCATCTGCTACGCGTAGTGAGTATTAGCACGATTCAGAGAGTTTTTCACCATAAAACGTTGTGTGTGCTGGAAAAAATTAACGGGGGAAGCGGACGGCAGCCGGCGCAGGGAAGGGGGGACGGCAAAGCTGGACGGCGATGGGCGAGGGTCAGTTCTTGGACTGCAGCGATGCCTCGAGATAGGCATTGAAATCGAGGGTTTTTGCGAGGTTGCTGTGCGTCGAGCCGCCGTGGTGCTCGATCGGGGCTTCCAACTTGCTGCCCGACTGCGGAGCCGAGGTGCGGGCCGCCACGATACGGTTGCGCCCCCGTGCCTTGGCCTCGTAGAGCGCGACGTCTGAGGCGTGCACCAGGTCGTTGAAGGTCCTGCCGTCTTCGGGGAAGGAGGATATGCCGAGGCTTGCGGTGAGGCGGCGCAGGGGAATGTCGGTCTCGCCGGGAAATCGCTTGCTCTCGATCTCGCAGCGAATCCGCTCGGCCACGGTCATCGCTTCGGACTTGGAGGTCCCCGGCAGTACCGCGCAGAACTCCTCGCCGCCGTAACGGGCCACGATATCCATGTCTCGCAGCGAATCCTTGATGATATCTGCGGTGAGCTTGAGCGCCTCGTCCCCGGCCAGGTGACCACAGAGGTCGTTGTAGCTCTTGAAGAAATCGAGGTCGATAAAGATGATGGAAAGGTTCAGTCCCTGGCGCGCGCTCCTGTTCAGTTCCTCTTCGAGGCGGCTCTTGAGGAATCGACGGTTATAAAGGCCGGTGAGAGGATCGGTGACGGAGAGCTGCTCGAAGCGCACCGACTCTTCCAGCACCTCGGTGCGTTCTATCATGAGCGAAGCGAGGTTGGCGAAGGAGGTCAAAAGCTGCAGGTCGGAGTGGGTGAACGGGCACAGGTCCTTCTTGTCGGAGAGGTTCAGCACTCCGATCACCTTGTCCTTGAGCTTGAGCGGGATACAGATCAGCGACTTGGACTTGAAACGCTGCCGGTTGGCCATGGCGACCCGGCTGTCCTTTTCGACGTCGTTCACCAGCAGCGGCTGGCCGGTCTTGGCGACCATGCCGGCGATACCTTTACCGACCTTGAGTTGCAGACAGCGGGCGATGTTGAGCGTCATGCCCAGGGTGAACACGATCTGCATGCCGACGCCGTCCTTGTCGATGAGCATGATTGATCCCTGGGTTGCATCGATGAGCTCCGAGGCGATCTTTAGGATGGATTCGTAGAGCAGGTCCTTGCTGTCAATCTGAAGCAGCGTATCGGTAAGCGACATGAGGCGTTCGGAAAGAGCGCTCTCCTTGCTGCGGGCGGCGTCACGGCCGAGCGACGCGAGCTTTGCGGCCATGGAACCGGCCAGCATGGAGATGAGCAGGGTTGCGTTTGGAGGGATCTCGGTGTCGAAAATGGCCAGGAAACCCAGCCGCTCACCCTGGGCCTTGAGCGGGAATGTAGTACAGACGGTGGCCGCGACTTCGGGGAGCGCCTGGCGCAACCTCCCCTCCCAGGGCACGGCCTTTTTGGCCTTGTCCGGTGTGACGAACAGTTGCAGTGCTTCGGTGCTCAGCGTACCCAATTCTTCGGGGAGCCCCCAGACGCCGGTCACGGGGAACGATTTCCCTTCGCTGTCCGGGAGGGCGATCGCCACGCGCTCAACCTCGAAAGCGGTGACAAGGGTTTCGCAGCAGATGGCGATGCAACCGGCTACGGTACCGATCTTGTCCAGCCTTTCCATGACCTGAGACACGGCGTGCAGTGCCTCGTCGCCGACCGGTTCCTGTGCGCGCACAACGGCGTCATGGCGGGGGGGCGCGGGGAGGCGGTACGCCTCGATCCTGCGCCTGACCTGTTCGGCGACCTCTTCGACCTCCTCGTAGCTCGCGGTGCACAGCGATTCCACGTAAGGAAGCAGCGAAAAGGCATCCCCACCGTTATGAGCCAGCGACGCCAACTGCCACAGATCTATCGATTCTTCACGGACACCGTCACCGACCAGGCAGAAATCTTCGCCGGAGAGGCAGAAGGGGATGAGGAAACCGAAAAAACCGCCTCCGTAGCGGCAGACCGAGGGGGTGCCCTCATCGAAGAACACTTCCATGTTCTCCTCGAAGAACTGACGCGACGCCTCCCGGCACAGGGGAGCCTCGACGACGGTAGCACAGGACTCGAAACGCCCGCTGGGCGCAACGGTGCCATTACGCCTGCGATAGAGCGTTAGGCTGTAGCGCGCCAGCATGGGGAGGCGCTTCAACTCCATCAGCAAATCCCCAAAAGGCATGTTCGCGAGGTTCTGTTCCACAGGTCAAGCTCCAGCTGCAGTGATTCAGGTACACCCTCTCGCCGTGGCGGGAGGACATGCTTGCCGAAATGGATCTATAGCACGTTTTACGCCAAAAAACAGGTCATTGGCTGACGCCAAGGTGGCAATCCACCTCTTGGCGCTTCGTGTTATTGTCGAGTTATTATTACCTTCTATTCAAATCGTTGTGCACATTGTTGTTGTTCTCTATACAGGGGGCGTCTGTTCGAACCTGTCAGAGAATGATGCAATGCTAATATCGAAGTTCGCTGCAATAAAGTCAGTAATTTGAATCACATTCTAATGTGTTTTTTACCGCCTTTCGGTGCGGCAAGCAGACCGGGGGCAAGCGGGGGGCAAACAGTAGCCGTCTTCTGTGTGGTCCGAGCTGCTAACACCGGCTGATTAAGCTGCTCTTTTTCTGAGGGAAAAGGTACTGCTCTATCCCGTGAGCGCGTGGAATGATAAATAATCTGACTTGATTCTCCCTTACGTTACCGGTAATATCCTGCGCCACTGATGTGTGAAAGGTTGCAGATGCCAACGTCCCCGGACACCCCTCTTTATAACAGTCGTATCTTCGACTCCTACCTGAAGCTCCTGCGCAACCGGTACCCCAACGTCGATACGCACGCCCTGCTGGCGCACGCCGGCATGAAGCAGCACGAGGTCTCCGACCCCGGGCACTGGTTCAGCCAGCGTCAGGTGAACCTTTTCCACGACAAGCTGGTGCAGGTTACCGGCGAACCCGGCATTGCGCGGGAAGCCGGGCGCTACTCCGCTTCTCCGGATGCGCTGGGGCCGCTGCGATCGTTCCTGCTTGGCATGGTCGGTCCGGAATACATCTTTTACCTCATCAACAAGATCGCCCCGCGCTTTACGCGTTCTTCCCGCTGCAGCGCCCGCAAGACCGGCCCGAACGAGGTCGAGCTCACCGTGACCTTTCACGAAGGGGTGCAGGAGAACCCGCGCCAGTGCGAGAATCGGATCGGTTTTTTCGAAGCCGCCTTCCTGCTTTTCGACCACGATTTTCCCGATATCGAGCACACCGAGTGCATTTTCAAGGGGAGCAAGGTGTGCCGCTACCGGATCAGGTGGCGCCCCTCTGCGGCCTACCGGCTTCTCCTGGCCCAGCGCGTTTGCTCGCTGGTACTGATAGGCGTGCTCCTGGCGGAACTGCTCAGTAATCACAGCCTCTTGCACCTGCCGCTGTTTCTCGGGCTGATCTGCTACCTTGTTTTCACACTGCTCAGCCGCCATTTCGAGCGCAAGGCCCTGCTTTCGTCTTTGACCAACATGCGCAGTTCCAGCGAGCGTCTTCTCTCGCAGGTCCAGGAAAACTTCGACCGCGCCCTGGCCATCAACGAGATCGGCCAGATTATCTCTACCAGGACCGAGTTGTCCGAGATCCTGTCCAGTGTCAACCAGGTGCTGCACAAGCGTCTCGGCTACGGCCGCGGCATCGTCTACCTGCTCGACCCGCAGCGCAACATCCTGGTATTGCGCGGCTGCTTCGGGTTTAGCCCGGAGGATGAAGAGAAGATACGTCGCATCGAATTCCCGCTTGCCGCACCTGCTCCGCGCGGGGTGTTGGTGACCTGTTTCCACACCCAGCAACCAGTGCTTGTCGGCGATATCGAGGAAATCCGCGGGCAGGCGGTGCCGGAAAATTTTGCCCTGGTCAGCGCCCTGGGCGTCCGGTCCTTTATCTGCGCCCCCATCCTCTGCGAAGGGGAGGCCCTGGGGGTGCTCGCCGTCGACGATGCTACCCGGGATGGCGGGCTTTTGCAAAGCGACCTCAATCTGATCCAGGGCATCGCCCCGGTGATCGGGATCAGCGTCCGCAATGCGATGCGACTAGCCAACGAGAGGCGGTTGTCGGAACAGCTCAGGAAGGCTTCTGAGCAGCTGGAACGGCGTGTTGCAGAACGTACTGCCGAGTTGAGCCAGGCCTACGCCGAGCTCGAGTTCCTCCACGACTCGGTTTCGCACGACCTGCGCACCCCGCTGCGGGTGATCTACGGCTATGGCGAACTGCTGCAGGAAGGCTACGGCGACAAGCTGGACGCGCCCGCCCGGGAGTACCTTGCCAACATCATCAGCGGTGGCGAGAGGATGGAAGAAACCCTGGACCGGATGCTTGATTTCTCCGAAGTGAAGTCGTCGCAGCTTAGCCTCGAAATCGTTGACCTGAGCCGCATGGCTCGACGCATTATGGCTGACCTTCGCATCACCGACCCGGTCCGTGAGGTGGCGCTGGAGATCCAGGACGGCGTTCGGGTTACCGGCGACGAGAAGCTGTTGTCAGGGGTGATGGAAAACCTGCTGGGTAACGCGTGGAAGTACTGCGCACTGAAAGAGTGCACCAGGATCGTCTTTGGACGGGAGGACGGGGTCTGCTACGTACAGGACAACGGCGAAGGGTTCGATATGGCGCAGGCAGGCAAGCTCTTCATGCCATTCCAGAAGCTGCACGACGGCAGTCGTTTCCATGGCCACGGGCTGGGTCTGTCCATGGTGCGTCGCATGCTTGAGCGCATGGGGGGCAAGGTGTGGGGCGAGGGGAGGCCTGGCGAGGGGGCAACCTTCTACTTCACCCTCCCGCCTGCCGACACTCCCTAGCCGACCTCCGAATATTCCCGCTCGCGGAAGGCCACCCCGAGCGACTCTGCCAGAGCCCTGACCTCGTCCACGTTCAGCCCGGGCACCGTCACCGCGCTTGCCGTCACCTGCGGTACGTACTGGGGGGCTTCCCTGAGAAAATCGCAGATCCCCTGGAAGCCGGCCGCCCCGAACGGGGTATTGCAGAGCCGATCGTAATCGGCGGCGTTGGCCGCATTGAGGCTCACCGAGAGGGCATCTACCAGCCCGCTCAACTCCGGAAGAATGTTCCTACCGTGCACCATGTTCGCCTGGCCGTCCGTGTTTATTCTCACCTGCAACCCGCGCCGCTTCAGCTCGGCGGCCACTTCCTTGACCAGATCCAGCCGGATCAACGGTTCACCAAACCCGCAGAAGACCACCTCGTCGTAATCCGCAGCCGCATCAACAGCGGCGATCACCTCGACAAAATTGGGCTCGTGCGAAAGCTTCAGTTCGTGACCCTTGACCGACAATTCCTCGAACTTCGGGCAGAAGGTGCACCGGTTGGAGCAGCGGTTGGTGATGTTGAGGTAGAGCGAGTTGCGGATCTTGTAGGCGATGGTGTCCTCTTGGGCCGGTTGGTCAATACCGAACAGGCGGCGGGTGTTGAACGAGGTTATGCGCCCGACGTCTTCCGGGGTGAGCCCCTTCACTTCCGCAATCCGTTCTGCGGCGAACCTGACGAAGGCCGGCTCGTTCCTCTTGCCGCGGTGCGGCACCGGGGTGAGGTAGGGCGCGTCGGTTTCCACCATGAGCTTCTCGATCTTCACACCGCGGACCACGTCGCGCAATGCCTCGTTGGAGGGATAGGTGACCGTCCCGGGGATGGAAATCATGAAGTTCATGTCGATGCACTCCTGCGCCATGGCGAGGTCGCCCGAGAAGCAGTGCAGTACGCCTCCTACTTCGTGCGCCTTTTCCTCCTTGAGGATGGCTACGATGCGGTCGTGGGCGTCGCGGTCGTGGATGATGAGCGGCAAAGAAAGCTCGCGCGCCATCCTGATGAAGCGCCGGAACACTTCCTCCTGGTCGGCTCGGGGCGAGCGGTCGCGGAAGAAGTCGAGGCCAACCTCGCCGATGGCAACCACCTTCGGGTTGTTGAGCGCCAGTTCGCGCACGGCCTGGTAATCCGCCTCGGTGACGCCTGCCGCGTCGTGCGGGTGGATCCCCACTGAGCAGTAGATGTTGGGTCGGCTGGCGGCAAGCGCCACCGCCTCGCGGCTCGACTCCATGTCGGCGCCGACGGCCATGATGGTACCGACCCCCGCCTCCCTGGCCCGATCCATCATCTCCTCGAAATCCTCGACGTACTCACTACCGTATATGTGCGAATGGCTGTCGATCAGTTCCATGAAGTACTCCTTGAATACAATTACGTAACGTGCAGTGATGGCAATGTGTTGAATGGCACAACGATGCAACACCCACTACCCTCGCCCTCCGGGAGAGGGTGCCTGCAGGGCGGGTGAGGGAATGGTGTCGGTACCGTTGGCGCAGACGGCGACGCCCTCACCCCCCCCCCCCACACCCGGGGGGGGGGGGGGGGGGGGGGGGGTGGGGGGGGGGCCCGCGCCCCGGCCGCCGCACCCACGGGGGGGGGCGGG